>JRAN01000024.1 GCA_000768855.1 Porphyromonadaceae bacterium COT-184 OH4590
TCTGATAGACTGCTGAATAATGAAGGGCTATTATGGGGCTTTTTAATCATAAAATCTGCAAGTTTCCTGTTACAAAGGTAAGAAAACTTGCAGATTTATCAAAGGGTTTTGCAGATTAATTTACTAAATATCAGATGATCGATGGTTTTTAAGGGACAACTAAGTAAAAATCCTATTCTACATTATTAATTTTACAAAAACTTTACATTTTGTCTATCTCTGTACTTTGCCTGAGGTGTTTCGTCAGCATAACCCATTGCTATACCAAATATTACCTTATAGTTATCAGGTATAGACAAAATATCTTTCATCAATGTTTCGGATTCATTGACAACTGTTGCTATACTTCCAATTACACAAGTACCGATATCCAAACTATGTGCGGCAAGTAGTATGTTTTGTGTAAGCATACCGCAATCGCCCTCCGAATAATGGTTATCTGCATCGGCAGCGATTATTAAAAGAGTAGGTGCATTGTGAAATACCGAAAACCCATCCTCTTGGGCACGGGCAGCGCTTCCGGGTAGTTGTTTTCCTTTTGCCCAATCTACAAATATTCGATTGATTTCGGAAAGAGTATTTTTATCCTGTATGACACGTATCTGCCAAGGTTGCTTATTCAACGCACTTGGTGCGTTAATACCGGAGTTAAGTATTTGCTCCAAAACGTTATCCGTAATTTGCTTGGATTTGTATTTTCTTATACTTCTACGTGTTAAAATATTATTTATAACTGCATTATCCATATTTTTCACAAAGTTTATTATATATAATTTAATATTACAAGAAATAGCTAAAAAATAAATATCCTAAAAATATTGCCGACAACACAGCTACCAAATCAGCTAACAACCCGAGACTTATTGCATTACGTGTTTTGGTAATACCCACAGAGCCGAAATACAGAGCGAGTATATAAAATGTGGTGTCTGACGACCCTTGCAGAATACAACAAACCTTACTTACAAAAGAGTCAGCTCCATAAGTATTCATAGCCTCGAGCATCATACCTCTTGCACCACTTCCGCTAAGCGACTTCATAATAGCAGTAGGTAAGGCAGGTACAAAATCGGTCGGTAATCCACAAAAATCAAAAAACTTCGACATGCCAAGCAACAAAAAATCCATTGCTCCCGACGCTCTAAACATACCTATTGCCACAAGTATTGCTATAAGAAAAGGGATAATACCGACAGCCACCTTAAATCCCTCTTTGGCTCCTTCTATAAACGCCTCATAAACATTTAATTTTTTGCAGGCAGCAGATATTATAAATGAACAAATTATAGCAAGCAGAATAGAATTAGCTACTATTTTCGAATAAAAATCTACCTTATCGGGCGACATAGAAGAGAATGCCCAAATCATAAGCCCTAATAATATTATTATGGAAGCAATGGTAACAATTATAGTTCGTTGAAACAGGTTTATTTTCTGCGATATGGCTACTGCCACAAGTCCTATGAGAGTAGAAAATGTAGATGCCATCAGTATAGGCAAAAATATATCTGTTGGGCTTTTGGCTCCAAACTGCGTTTGATATGTTATCACTGTTACGGGAATCAGGGTAAGCCCTGCCGTATTGAGTACCAAAAACATAATCATCGGATTGGACGCCGTATCTTTCTTAGGATTAAGCTCTTGCAACTCCTTAATTGCTTTTAATCCCATAGGTGTTGCCGCATTGTCGAGACCAAGCATATTAGCCGAAAAATTCATAAACATAGAGCCAAGTACGGGATGACCCTTTGGTATATCCGGAAATATTTTGCAGAAAAAAGGAGAGGTTATTCGTGCTAAAAACTCAATTACTCCGCCCCTTTCCCCTATTTTCATAAAACCAAGCCAAAGAGTAAGCACACCTGTAAGCCCCAACGATATTTCGAAACCAGTCTTTGCGTTGCTAAACATTGCCTCCATAACGGCATTGAGACTGCTGCCATCACCCGACAATATAGCAACTACCACCGATACCAACACAGCTATCAAAACAAAAGCTATCCAAATGTAATTTAAAACCACGTTTTTATAAAGAATATTTTTTACAAAATTACTCTTTTTTATCAATCTAATATTAATCTAATATCATAAAATGAGATAAATAAGAGGTTAAAGCAAATATTTTAATGTTTTTTAACATCGCTATATATAAATGTTAAGTATATACGATTTTGTATTTCATCAAAAAAGTTTTTATAACTTTGCAATTTGTACAACTAATATTTATTTGGTCTCTCTTACAGGGACTTTATTACTTATTATTTGCTTAATGAACGAAATCAAATATCCTTCTGTTTTGCTCGAAAATTTGGTAAATGAGTTGCACCGCCTGCCGGGAGTGGGTAAAAAGACTGCATTGCGTTATGCCCTGCATCTACTCAAGTCGGACGAAACAGATGTTGCAAACTTGGGCAACTCTATATTGAAGTTTCGTTCGGAGGTATCTAAGTGTATGGTGTGTAACAATATCTGCGACAACCATATATGCGAGATTTGCTGCAACCACAAGAGGGATAAACAGCTGGTATGCGTGGTAGAAAATGTCTCTGATGTAATGGCAATAGAAAACACAGCACAGTTTAACGGTGTATACCACGTTCTCGGCGGAGTTATCTCTCCGATAAATGGAATAGGTCCTGCCGATTTGGATATACCTTCGCTTGTATCGCGTGTGGCGGAAGGCAATATAAAAGAGATAATATTGGCTTTGTCTCCCGATATGGAAGGCGATACTACTTGTCTTTATATCTACAAAAAATTGGCTGATTACAATATAGAAGTTTCCACCATAGCACGAGGGGTTTCTGTGGGTAATTCACTTGAGTATGCCGATGAAATAACATTAGGTAGAAGTATAGTTAATCGGATAAAATATTCGATTTAAAAATGAGTTTCGAACAAATACACAAAACAATAAAACGTAATTTTGGGTTTGCCCTTGGTATAACGCTTTTTCATGTTTTGATTGGTTATATAATAGCCAAGCAAGGCACTATCAATATCAATCAAAAATCAACGGTTATGCTCAAGACTCTAATAATATTATATGTTTTGATATCTATACCATTGATATTAAAGATTTTTAGCGATAGGTTAAAAAAAATAGCCACATACACCGAACAAGACATAAAGATAAAAGAATATATAAAGTTTTCTCGTATCAGGATATTCGTGATACTTGTAGGATTGATATCGGCACTAATGCTTTTCTTTATCAGACAGGTGAGCGACATGTTATATATTGTTGGTATAGAGACTATTGTGCTATTTCTATGCATTCCAACCAAAAGTAGAATAACCCAAGAAATGGCTGTATTCACAAATGAGGAGCAGAAAGATATTAACGACAATACAATTAACAAAGACAAAGCATAAACAACTAATTAATTATGAAGATAGCAGTAGATTTTGATGGTACTATAGTAGAAGAGGCGTATCCGAATATTGGAAAGCCCATTCCTTTTGCCATAGATGTGCTAAAAAAACTTATATACGAAGACCACCATCAGGTTATACTCTGGACTGTACGTGAAGGCAAGCTGCTCAATGACGCTGTAGAGTATTGTCGTAAAAACGGAGTGGAGTTTTATGCGGTCAACAAACTAAATCCCGAATTGACCGACGAACTGCAACCACGTAAAATAGCTGCCGACATCTTCATAGATGATAGAAGTATTGGAGGACTTCCCGATTGGGGATTGATATACCGTATGATTACCCAAAAGGAGTCGTGGCGAAGTGTACTAAATACAACTTTGGACGAAACTCCCGCACCAAAGAGAGGCTTTTTAAAAAAATTACTATCTTAAAAAATATATGTAATAGAGATGATACAAAGAATACAAACAGTTTATTTACTGATAATAACCATATTAGGCATACTAACATTATGTTTGCCTGTATTTGGCATACATTCGCCCAGTATAGAGCTTAACGGTATATATATGTTTGATTTATGGGCAAAACTTCCGCTCGAAATAGGAGCTTGGGTTATATTCTTACCGATAGTGGCTTTACTTATACCAATTTTGTCGAGCATTACCATTTTTTTATTCAAAAACAGACAGTTACAGACAAAATTAGCAATAACATCACTTCTTTTTATAGTGTTATTTTATATTCTGATTGCTTGTTTTGTGATAATGGGTTATTTTGAGTTGTCTTTAATTTTTCCCGAAGGTAGTGGCGACTATTCTATAGACTTAAAGACAGGGGCTTTTTGTCTCGTTATAGGTATGGTTATTAACATTTTATCCATCTTAGCAATACAACGAGACGAGAAACTTGTAAGGTCGCTTGACAGAATTAGATAACATTTTTTTACAAAAAAAATTAATTTAATTTAAATTTTATTCGCTAATATATTAAAAAAAATTATAACTTTGCAAATCATTTGATTGCTGTTAAAAAATAGAACAACACTAACTAATTAAAAATCTAATAACCAATAATTTATAGCAGTAAGTTATATTTTCAAACTCAATTAGTGTGTATTAACATCTTTTTCTAATTAAAAAAGAATTAAGAATTTGTTTATTAAAAAAAGAATTATTATATGAAAAAATTATTAGTCCTTTGTTTTTTGTTAATTTCTATATCTGTATTCTCTCAGAGAGTAAATCGTAGAGGATTGTATGGAATAAAAAGAAACGTCGTTGCTTTAAGTTTGGCAGGTGGTAATAGTTACTATTTTGGAGATATAGAGAGAACATGGATTTTCTCAAAACATTCTAAGTATCAATCTAACTACTATTTAGAAGGTAGTTTCTCTTATTCTTTTTATGAATATATAAATTTTCGTGCCAATATTCTTCATGGCAGATTATCGGGCAAACGCGAAAGCTATGAGTTTAAATCAATTATTTTTGAACCGGCTTTAATAGCCGAATATCACCCATTTAAGCTAAGTTCTCCTGTGTTCGACTTTTATGCCTTAGCTGGTATAGGTCTCACAATCAGCGATATAAGAGGATACGACATCTCATATAAAAAAGATAGAAATGTATCGTTTGTTACTCCGGTAATACCTTTTGGTGTCGGTTATAAGTATAATTTTAGCAATGGATTACAGATTGGTGCTGAGTTTAACTTTAGAGCTGCCCTAACGGATAAAGATAATAGTAACTTCGACGGTTTCCCTTATACTTACATAGGACCAGACCCCAATAATCCAAATAAAACTATAACTAAGAGACGTGGAGAGACTTCAAGATTTGCTGATATGTATTACGTGCTAGGTATAAGAGTAGGTTATAAGTGGAATTTCTAATATATCGAATCATTTTGTGTTCCTTGCTTTTGCAGAGACTTTAGTTTTTAATAATCAATAAGATATATGTATAAAATTACTAATTGTACCCCAAATACAGTTAGTAGTTTTTTTTAGCAGATATAATTAAAAAAATTATAACTTTGTAAATCACAATATTATTAAACATATTTTATTTCATTTAATAATTAAACATTTATAGTGTCAAAAAGCTGTTTTTTATCAATACTGTCTGTACTTATCTTGTCTTCTTGTATTACATACAAAGATCTGAACTATATGCAAAAGACATCGGACGATGTTATGCAATATCCCGATACCGTCAGTTATAAAGAATACCAACTGCAAAAAGGAGATTACCTAAATATTCGTGTGTATTCTCTAAACAAAGAGGACGTAGCTCTATATAACTGCGATAACAATGTGTCTGGGCAGAATATGGGTGATGATGCGTCTCTGCGTCTGTGTCTGTATTTGATTGACGAACAAGGATATATATACTATCCATACATCGGCAAAGTAGCGGTAGAGGGTAAGACCATACGCCAAATCAAGTTCGAACTTGAGAATATGTTCAAAGAAAACATTGCCAAATATGTATCTATAGATGTCAATCTTGCCAATAGGAGTTTTTCGGTTATTGGGGAGGGAATCTCAAAACGAATAGATATGCCTCAC
The DNA here is from genome assembly GCA_000768855.1 of Porphyromonadaceae bacterium COT-184 OH4590. Lineage (GTDB taxonomy): Bacteria > Bacteroidota > Bacteroidia > Bacteroidales > Paludibacteraceae > F0058. The sequence goes on from JRAN01000024.1 coordinate 5,948, forward strand.
GACAAAATTACTGTTTTTCAGGCATTGGCAATGGTTGGCGACTTGCCCGTATATGCCAACCGCTCAAAAATAAAATTGATAAGACCCACAGGCAAAGGCACTGTAGTAAAAGAGTTTGATTTAAGGTCTAAATCTATAATAAACTCCGAATATTACTACATTCAGCCCAATGACGTACTTTATGTAGAGAACAGCAAAAATAAATATATAGGTATCTATCACATATCTAATGCTATTAATGTGGCTGTTTCGACCGCTTCGCTGGGCATAATAGCTTATAAACTTATAAAAACACTTAAAAGTAGCAAATAACCTATTAGCCTTATGAAATTATTTAGTAAAACAGTACTATTTGTATTTATATTGTCTCTTTCTTCTTGTTATACACGATATAGTACCAATCTGTTACAAGAGAGAAAAAATCTGCCGCAATACACTCAAGCAAACTTCGAGGACTACCGACTTCAAGTCAATGACGAGTTAGTAATAAGGGTTATAACCACCAATGAGTCACTCAAATATATGTTCCCTTTTATGGCAAAAGGACAAAATGCGTCTTCCTATAAAGTTTTTGAAGACGGTACTGTCGATTTTCCTTACCTTTCGCGTGTACCATTGGCAGGTAAAACCATAAAAGAGGCAGAACTAACTGTTAGAGACAGATTGCGAGAATTTGCCGATGATGTAGAAGTGAAATTAGGATTAAAAACACAAAGCTATTGCGTAATAGGCGAAGCAGGACGAGGATACTTCCCAATATACAAAGAGCGTCTTACTATTTTTCAAGCATTGGCTATTGCCGGCGGTATAAATGAGGGAGCTCTTTTGAGCAAAGTAAAAATTATCCGTACAACAAACAACGGTACTATTATCAAAACGTTCGATATTAGAACCAAAAGTATTATAGAATCGGAATTTTATTATATTCAACCCAATGATATTATCTATTTAGATGTATCCAAGAAAAAATTTTGGGCATCGAGCAATTTTGTTCAATTTATGGGCCTAATTACGTCATCCATTACACTTTTTGTATTAGTTCTAACAATTAAATAAATATATTTAGATAAATTATTAATTACAAAATCAAACACTATCAGCTACAAAATGGAAAACACAAACAATATACCCAACATCCAAACTTTCTCAGAAGAAGAGGCCTCCTCGTTCAATCTAATGGAATGGGTAATGAGATTCCTAAAATATTGGTATCTTTTCGCCATAGGTGTTGTTATTGCCTTGACAATAGCATATTATCAAAACCGAAGTTTTGTGCCGATATATAACTCTTCACTAAGGTTGCTTTTAAAGCAGGAGTCGGGGTCATTTTTGTCTATGCAGAACTTCAATTCAGGTTTCAGCCGTCAAGACCAAACCAATATAGAAAATCAGATCTTGCTTTTACAGTCACAAGACTTGATAGGACGCACCATTGATAGTTTGCCTAATTTCAAAATAGATTTTTATAGAAAACTAAAATTCAAAAATCGTCCTATGTACGGACGATCTCCTATTGATATTGAGATTATTTCAACTCCCGATGCTGGTTTTTGGCAATATTATCTGTATCAAAAACAGAATGATAATGAATTTACTATCAAAATATTCGACAATGAAGATGTAGAGTTGGAGACAGTTAAAGGGAGATACAACGAGCCCGTAGGTTGCAAATATTTTCTTATAAAAGTAACCAAAAACTCAAATTATCACTCTGCAAATAGTGTAAATTTCGTATTTAGAAACAGAGACAACCTTGTAATGGAGTTTGCCTCCAAGCTACAGATTAATCTACTACCCAACACATCGGTGCTAAACATATCGGTAGCAAGCGACAATCCTATTAGAGATGTCGATTTTCTGAGTAAGCACGCCAAAAGTTTTTTGGACGACAATTTAGATAAAAAAAACTACGAAGCTGACAAAACTATTCAGTTTATAAATGACCAGTTGAGTGTAATTTCGGATTCGTTAAGTCGTTCGGAATCGAACCTAAATTCATTTAAGATAGCCAACAAAATGTATGGTCAAAATAACTCAATACTGCTGACCAACAAAATGGAAGCTCTCGAAGAACAAGGTAAAATAATAAAGCTACGCGACGAGTACTTTAAATACCTTAGAAATTACTTAAAAAACAATATAGACAGTGAATCTCTGGCATCACCTACCACTATAGGTATCCAAGAGCCTCGTTTAATAGCTTTGGTTGACAAATATAACGAACTCCAAATAAAACTGCTCGACTTGGGTGTAAAGAATCCGCAATACGATATTGTTTTCAATCAAATCAGTCAAACAAAGGCTCAACTAAACGAGCTAATATCCTCTGTAAGTGACATATACAAAATAGAGTCAGACGCATACCAAAAAGATTTAAACGAGCTTAACAATCTTTTGATAGCAGCCCCAAACAAGGAGTTACGTATGCTCGATTACGAAAGGCGTTATAAGATCAATGACAGTTACTACACCTTCCTTTTACAAAAGAGGTCGGAGGCTCAGATACGCAAAGCATCCAATTCACCTGATAATGCTGTAATGCAAAAAGCTCGTACAATGTCGTTGATTAATGCCAAAGAGAAACAGAATAAATATATCGTTTTTTTGCTTATAGGACTTGCAGTACCGGCAGCACTTATTATACTCAAAGAACTATTAAACAACGCCATACGAACAGAAAAAGATATCGAAAAGGCTATCAAAAACAAATTCCAGATTATTGGTACCGTACGTCATACCAAACACAAAGCAGACGAAAAGGTTATAGCAGCCAAATATCCAAACTCATATTTTGTGGAACAGCTCCGAGTGATTCGCACCAAGATAGAGCTTATACTCAAACGTAAAGAGCGAATAACCATGCTTGTATCGTCGACCGAAAGCGGCGACGGCAAAACATATATATCTCTGAATCTTGCAGGCGTATTTGCGTTACAAAAGAAAAAAGTTTTGTTGATAGACTTCGATATACGCAAACCCAATCTTACTCGAAACCTTGGCGATATAATAAAAACCAAATCCGGATTTGTCAACTATATGATTGGAGACTGCACCATAGAGGAAGCAATAGAGAGCACTCCTTACGGATTCGACTTCCTAAAAGCGGGAGTAATACCGCCAAATCCGGGAGAGTTTGTAAGAAGACCACAACTTTTGGAGATGATAAATCTACTAAAAGAGATGTACGATTATGTAGTAATAGACTCATCGCCTTTGGGACTTGTGGCTGATGCTTATGCGTTGTTCTCCACCGTCGATATCAAGTTACTGATAGTAAGAAGTCTCAAAACCAACAAAGTAGAATTTACCGATTTGGCTAAAAGACTATATGCCGATAATGTAGAAGATATATATGTGATTTTAAATGATGTGGATAAGTCGAAAGTTGGTTACGGCTATGGATATAGTAAATACAAAAAGATGGGCAACTATTATGTAACCGAAGAGTTTGAACAAGATGATATATCCATGTTAGAAAAAATAATTGATAAAATAGGAGAGAAAACCAAAAGGATACGAAATATTCACAGTTCAAGATTATTTAAGTAAATTATCTTCTTCCAAAACTTTACTCCCGTATCTGTGCTTATCCGTCCGATAGCCCAAAATCCCAGCCCCTCCAAGTACATCTCCAAAGCTAACCTAAGAGTTGCTGCTGATTTTATATCAGACCTCTGTTTAACATTATAACGATAATCATTACAATAATGACACCGACGACCACCGATAATACCATAGAAATTTAACAATGCCAAAATTTTTTGGAATTGCTAACTAAGTATATATAGACTTCCGTTGCGATGATGCATTAGCAAAAGTATGGATAATTTTAGCATCTCCATCTTTTTTGAATAG
>JRAN01000025.1 GCA_000768855.1 Porphyromonadaceae bacterium COT-184 OH4590
TTAAATGTTATCGGTAATTCACCATCTGTATATATTATACTATATTTCCCCTCCGGATAACCATTATATATATATATATATTCATTACCAATGGTTTGACATTTTGTATAATATACGTTTACTATTAAACATCCATCCGGCTGTGAGTAATTAATATTACCATCCAAATCTCTGTATATATCAAAAAATTGCCCTTTTTTATTTATTAAAGTTGTTCTTACAAAAGAAGCTATAGTTTTACTCCACAAACCATCACTGGAATCTTTCTCCAAAAAGATTATATTGAAAGAATAAGAATCTCTTTTATCTTTCTGCCCATAAACAGGGTTAAGGCACAGTATAGCCGTCAATATTGCGACAACAGTTCTAAATCTTATTTTTCTTTGCATAATAGTATAGTTTTGCTTCTCTTTGCATTACCCGTATCTGCCATATATAAAACGACTTACCAACAGCGGTCT
>JRAN01000026.1 GCA_000768855.1 Porphyromonadaceae bacterium COT-184 OH4590
CTCTGTGGATGTACGGTTTCCGTACTGCTTGTTCAACAAGATAGACCGCTGTTGGTGAAAGATATACGTACATAAAAATTTTGAGTTGTATTTTTTATATATAAACCATAAAAAATGCAACAGAAGTGTTATCTTTGTAAAATTTTTAATCGAAATACTGTTTTATGGATAACCAGAATTTTAAGATTCCTGTACGCCCTGGTAGTCTGACAACAGGCAACAGTTTGGGAGAGATGTGTAACGTATCGGAAAGTATAGCAAGAAACATAATGCTTTTGATTATGACAAAGAAGCAGGAAAATCGTTATGATGAATCGTATGGCAATGATATATGGAATATTGAGTTTGAATATGCTAAATCTACGGCGAGTTGGGAGAGTATATTCGCTAAAAGCCTTAAAGAAGAAATTTTAGCATATGAACCTCGTATAATGTCTCCTCAGATACAAATTAATATTGTCTATGTAGAACATTCATATCGTACGAGAAAAATTAACGAGATAAAGAAAAAGGCAAAGATAACCATCAACGCCAAAATAGTCGAAACGGGCGAACATTTCAGTTTTTCTACGGAAATATTTTTAAGTCCTATGTCTGTAGATTAAAAAAATAACAATATTCTTATATCTAATAACCACATTTGACCGATAAAATTACTATGGTAAATAAAATAGGTTCATATTCGAAAGAAGCAATTAGAGCAAGAATGCTTCAAAATGCCGTTAAGATATGGAAACTGAAAAATATAGGATCAATTGACCCCTTCGTAAAGTTATTGATAGATGCTTTCAGTACGGAGATTTTTAAAATAAGCAATGAGATGCAGGCATCGAATAAGAGGATAATCGAAAAGTTAGCCGGAATCCTGACTCCATCTCTGTATACGTGTCCGCAGCCTGCACATGCCGTAGTTACTACATTACCGATAGAATCCACAGAGGTATTGCCAGAGTATACGGAGTTTTTTACACAGAGACATTTATCGTCTACATTTAGAGATGTATCTGACGATACGATAAGAATATCATTCACTCCGGTAGACACCGTTCGCTTGGTTAATATGCAGGTATGTAGCGTGCTTACAAATACGATGTGTTATGTTTTCGATGAGTTTCAACAAAAAATACCTTTCGGCAAAATCTCTGGAAGTTTGGCACACAATTCTATTATGATAGGCATAGATGTGTCTATGTGTCTGGAAAATATTCCCGAAAAATTAAGTTTATACTGTTCCAATCAGGCATTTGAAGATGTAGACTTTGTTTTTAAATTGCTTCCTTTTGTAAAGGTAAAATGTGGAGATAAAGAATTGAATGTAACCAAAGGTCTTTCTTATGAAACATCTGAGGCATCAGTCCTATCCGGTTATGAAGAAATATTTCACGAATATAAAATACAGACTCGTATCAAAGAAAATATAAAAAGAATTTATGATAGTCGTTTTATAGAAATCTCAGGATTGACACAAGACAGCATAGAGTGTGAATTGCCGGATAATCTGAAATATGATGAGACCGTGTCGGCTTCCATACGTTCTGACCGAAAGATATTATGGTTGGAAGTTACATTTCCGACACAGTTTACGGCAGACATCATAGAAGGGTTTTCCTTTGCATTGAATGCTTTTCCGGTATATAACAGAAGTTGGAAAAGCGAAAGAACTTCATTGGATATAATGGGTAATACAATTCCTCTTCTAACAGATAAATATGAGCATTTCCTGTATGTAGACAAAGTAGAAGACAATGCAGGTCATGTGTATCAGGATATTCCTTTAATGCAAAATTCTCATTTGGGACAGGGATTATATACGGTTCGCAAAGGAGGAATGGAACGTTTTGACGAACGGAATGCCATAGATATGATGGAAAATGTATTGGAACTTATACGTGATGAAGTATCGGCTTTTAGTGTGTATAAAAGAGACGATGTAACCGAAGCTGTAAAAAAAATGATTTTGCAAATGAAACTGTTGGAACAAGAGACTTTGCAAGCAGACAAAAGAATAAAACAGGAAGTCAATTATGTTATCATAAATTCTTCGGAGTCAAAGTCGAATTATTTTGAGGCTTCTTATTGGGTTACCCATTGTTCGACAGCTAATAATATACGAGCCACTACAGTTTTAAAACCTTTGAAAAGGGTTGTCGCCGGAGCTACGCGAGATTTGATACTGCTGACGGATACCGTCGGAGGCAATCCTGAGCAAAAGGGTACGGATGCAATCGAGGCGTATAAATACGCTCTTACGACCCGTGATAGAATAATCACAAAAGAGGACATTAAAAATTACTGTCGATTAACTCTTCAAAATGAGTTGAAAACGGTAGAAGTAAAAAGAGGTATGATTATAAGTGATATTCCTCAAGAGGGGTTTGTCAGGACTACCGAAATAGAAATTGTTCCCCAAAATTATGCAGAATACGGTAAAACATATTGGGATAAAATGGCAGTCTCGCTCAAATCGCAAATAGAGTCAAAAGCAATAGATGGTGTTGAGTATATAGTACGTATCATAGATAAAGATTAAAAACAGGGAAATGACAAAAAATACACTGAAAGATATCGACAGAATCGGCGGATACAGTTATAACGGATTAAATACGGACTACCGAGCTGAGAATGTCGCACTTAATCTGATGTCTTTTTATGAAGAGATAGATCAGTTGTTTTTAGAAAGGTTAGGGGGTAGCAAGAGAAGTTTTCATAAAGATATCGAATCCTTATATGTAGAATTATTCGATTTAGGTGAAAATGTACCGACCTTGAAAGTTCATCGTGAAGGCATTTACGATTATTTACCGGAAGGACTGTTCCATCCCCCTACGTTAGGTCATTTTTATGGAGGAGTAGATAATATTGTTGCAGAAATACGGCATCAGCAAATTATCGAGAAAGAGGCGAGAAATTTATTCAAACCATTTGAGATAGAGGCTTTTTACTTTCAGTTATCTATTCTTATGCAGGAGAACGGTTATGATATTTCATATAACTCAAATCTGTTGATAGATGTACTCGACGAAATTTTTCCGTTGCTGGATAAGATAGAGAAAAAAGCGGCTCGTATCTTTGTTTTTCTGCTTCCTTTTTTTCATTCTGTCAGAGGCAATAAGAAATGGTTTGAAAAATGTTTGTCCGCTTTTTTGCAAATACCCGTATATGTTGCTTTTCTTCCCAATAAGGTAGAGGCTACCGAAATGGATTCTAACTCACTGACGCTTTCGAATGTCCTTTTAGGACAAAGTTTTGTGTTGAGTGGCAGTCACTATGACGGAGAGCGTAATTGGGGTATTTTTTATGACTCTATACCTTATCGGGAGTTAAATCTTTATATGCCAGATTCGGATCTTAGAATGTTATTGAGAGTGCTGTATGATTTTTGTCTGCCTGTAACGGTTAAGGTGAAAGAGTTTTTTATAACAGAAAGACAAAATAAATCATTTACAATAACGGATACGGACGAGAATGTAAATAGATTGGGTTATTCTACATTTCTATAAAGTTAAATATTTTAAATTACATAATACTATGGAATTGATTGTCATAAAAAGTTTTTTCATCAGATATTTATTAATCCCTCTGATAGTTGTTGGTATGGCTTTTGTATTGGGTTATATGAAGAAGAAAGCAGGAGCCTTGAAGAACAAAACGCTCATCATTTATATTTTAGTAAGTGCTCTATGTATTGCTATTGTTGGCTTTTTAGGTTTCTCCGGCAATATGTTCGCTCCTTACTGGTATCTGATAGCAATGATTATATATCTGTTTATGGGAATTTTAAACGTAAATATGTTGCATAAATATATTAAGAAGAACAACAAAAATCAGACCTTCTCGATACTCTTCGAAAGTATGATAACCTTGACAAGTATGTTGCTTGGAGGTTATTTGTTTTATCATTTATTCAATATGATGAGTGCTTTCGATGGCTACGGTTTTATGGCAGCTACTTCTATATTTGTCTATATTGTTCCTCTTTCCTTTTATTACACGTATTTACAGTTTGTAAATATCCCGTTAGCTATTTATGATACTTGGACACCTGTACTTGAAGAAAACCCCATTAGCTTTGACAATGTGGATTTCAATAAGTTAAGAGTTCTGAATATCGAGTTATACAAAAATATAGAGGATAAAAACCGTTTTAGAATAAAGGCAAAGGCATTAGATAGCGGGGTAAGTTTCGGCGACTGGTTTTTTCGTCTTGTTAGTGAATATAATCATCGCAATCCCAATGAGATTATATGTCTGAAAGACAAAGATAATGAACCTTACTCATGGATATTCTATGTGAAAAAATCTTTTTTTCATCAAAGACGTTATATCGATTTTGAGCAAGATGTTGAGAAAAACAGAATTTTGGAAAACAGCATTGTAATCTGTAAACGAGTAATGTCTAATGAAATGGAAAAGCATAAAAACTAAAGTATATAATAACTAAAAAAACGATATTCGTATGATACAACAGATAAAACATCTTGCCGTCAATTGGGTTGACGGTATGAAAATATTACAAAAACACTTCACGGAACACGACAATTTTATTATCGACTCCATAAGAGACAGTAATTCCCTATGGATAAACAGTTTTAATTATGGCTTGTTGCCTCAATCGAGCAGGAATGAGGAGAATAATGCACTTTTTGACATTTATAATACAGCAACAGATGATGTACAGCTTGTTATACGTAAATGTTCGGCAATTACGGCAGCAGGTTTCAGGATAGAAGTCAAGGATTACAAAACTAATGTAAAGTCTTTATTAAAATCCAAAATGGCAACCTATAAAGAAGATTATTATATCCTTATTTCTGTAAATCCGTATGAAAAAGTTCCCTACGGAGATATTGACCCGGATGAAAAACCGCCGAGACACCCCTATTGCGTCCCTCAATACTATATTGATTTGATGCAAACATCGATGTTTAGTGAGAGCCAAACCAATGGCAATTGTTTGGTTATAGGTAAAGTTACTTTTGACGGAGATATCGTTCATGCTGATGAAAATTTTATTCCTCCCTGTGTGAATATCTTCAGCTTCCCCAAACTTATGTATTATTATGACAATTTCGCTAAAATTATGGGGGATATTCAGAAATATGCTATAAACATCATCCAGAAACTGGCAAAGTCGAGGCAAAACTCTGCATTGGCTAATAACATTAAACTTATGTGTGACGCCATTGTAAACCATATTGCCAATGTTTATTTCTCGTATAGGAATTGCATCCCTGAAAAGTCTCCCATATATATGACGGAAATCTTTGCACAAATGGCTCTCCATCTATATAATACGACACAGTCCATTGCGGCAGCCGAACTGGAGGAGATGTTGAACTACACGTACGAATGGAGCGATATAGCACCTCACAATCTGCTAAATCAGTTGTCGGTCGTTGCCGAAATCAATTATAATCATAATAGTTGTGGCAGTTATATGGCTAACATAGAGTTGCTGTTAAAGTATCTCGATATCATATTCAAGAAACTCGGTGAACTGGATTATATCGGTCAGCGTAAAGAGAATATTATTGTAAACGAACAGGAAATATCTGTGAAAACCGAAATAAAAAGAGGCTGGAATGTATTAGATTGATTTTGCAGAGCACGCAGAATACAGGTTAAAGATATAGCCTGTGTAGTAAAAATACTACAAATTGAGATTTGTAGAGGGTATAAAATATTTTTGCATTAAATTTGCATTTTAATGTCAAAAATATTTTATGTTATACGAGAAAATGAGATTATGAGTAAAAAAAGTTTATGATGTAACATTGAAATAATGCTACTTTTAATCTATTTGGATATATGTGTAAATGTTTAATTTAATTTCCAAGTTATAATTATGCCTCTAAGAAGAGTAGAAATTTGTATATCTAATCAAATATCTGGAAATGATTTATATTATGCAAAATCTTATCCACATACAGATAGAGATAGGAACGGAGTGATGGATATTTATAGTGTTCCCGTGTACTTTCTTTTCCTAAAAGGAAAAGATGAAAATGGTATTCTTAAGACACGGGTATGGAAAGTGCTACGGTTTATGCCATATTTGAATGATCCACTTAATTATGATAATCGTTACGGACAAAAAGGATGGACTGTTGCTGGATTGCATAAACTACCGCTTCAACAGGTAAGAGAGTACAAAAGGCACTATTCTGTTCATAGTGCTCAGACAATATATCGAGGAGCGATTGTTCTTAAAGGCTCCTTTTATATACATGCGGGACCAGATAAGATTCCTAATGCAACTAATGCTATTTACGGTTCGGCTGGTTGTATAGAAATTATCGGTAATTTTAACTTATTTAAGGAGGATATTAGGGAATTGTCCGGCAGCGATAATAAAATTGCTGATGATGTTATTGAAGAGCTGATAAAGAAAGGATTATTGTTTGTACAAATAGAACAAGCTACTCCACCTGATTTGTTAAAAAGAATACTTCAACATTGAAACATCAAGAATATGAAACGTTATTATATATGTATTATAATCTTCTTGTTTTCTCTATCTGTAGTAGCACAAACTATAGAAGACAGTATTAGAATTAAACAAGAAATTGATGAGTTTGAAAAATATACTCATTTAGCCAAAGACAGTCTTGTCGTTCAAAATATTGTAGAGTCTCAGAAGTTCTGCTATTCTGAAAGACATTTTATTGTAGAGAAAGGAGATAAAGGTCTATGTGAGTCCACACATAGACTTTTAATATGGTCGTTTTCATCTGTATTATCGCAGAATAAGATATTCATTCGCAACCCACAGATAGATTATTGTCTAACAAATCTCTATCTATATACCAATACGGAACTTTTTTTTGATCACATCATTGATGTGTATGTATTATCTTCGTTTTCATCTGCTAATAAGTCGCTAATGAAATTTGTATGCTCTTTAAAGAGTAAAAAGTATATAGCATTCGATCCTATAATGGAAATGTCCCACATCTGTTATATATTCTGGTATAAAGAAAAACTTATAATGGCATTTGTTCCCAATCGTATTATCTTTGCAAAAGATGTAAACGATAAGATAGTAGAAGTGACAAAAGAAGCTTTAGAAGCTTATTGAAACAATAGGCGATTTTAATCAATTTAGAAAAGATATTATTACTTTATCAGGCTATAAGACAACAGAAGATATTGGTACTGCAATAGATTATATAATGAAAAAAGGATATCTGTTTGTAGAGATTATTTATGAAGCCCCACCTATATTGAAATCTAATAGTGTATTTTGAACCGATGAAACGCTGTATTTTGTTTTTTGTCTATTTATTTTTGTCTGTATATTGTTATTCGCAGGCTATAGAAGTATTAGAAGATACTTTACTTATGGAGTATCCTACTGTCGATAAACTTAGTTACGAGCAAAAAAATGACCTTAAACGTTACAACAGAGATATTCATTTTATTTTGGATGACTTTCTGGGAAATAAGGGATACCGTAAAAGTATAAAAAGGACATTTGTTAGGCAATTGAACGTAAGTTATAAAGAAAATACTTATGACATAGCTTTATATGATATAACGTTTAAAGACAATGTGTTAGAAGGGCGTGAGATGAATACTTTTTTTCGTCTGACGAAGATACCTCTTTACGAAATGCCCATCTCTTTCTATTTATATTATCCGAATACAGACCGTATCATTATTTTATGTCTTTCGGGGATAAATTATTATATTGATGAAAATAATCAAATTAAATCGGATATAGGAGATCTGGATGATGAAAATACTATGTGTTTTTTAGAATTGGTGAAGGATTATTTATGTAAATCTCATTAGATATATGTATAAGTTTTTTAAAGTGGCGGAATTTGACGCCGTAGGCGGTCCCCAAAATGCAACAATGGGACAGGACGGATTTATGGAAACACCCACCAAGAAAGGGCGATTTGTGGTAGGGTATATAGGTAAACACAGGAGTTATAGCCGTTATGGATTTTCCAGCGAAGTAGCGTGGGGAACACCTTTGCGTGAACACCAAGGTAAGGTACAGATTTATATAAACAAGAGTTGGATAGATTTATCAAAATATACAAAGGCGTATCACGGTTATACAGAAGAGAGTATATTGGATTATCTTAAGAAGTGGAATAAAAAACTTACAACGTTCAATGACGAAAAAGGTAAGTATGAACTTCCGGATTCGTGGATATATAACGATTTCGGTCATCTTACAATCAAGTATTTCAAAGATAGTAACGAGAATTACAAACTTGATAAAGGAGAGGCTTTTATGGGGGATTTTATACATACTACATCTAAAGATGAAGTGGCTACTATAAAAGGGAGAGTCGTTTCTTTATCGGGGTCTCACGGTTGTATTCACGTTAAACCGAACGATATAGACGTATTGGTAAAATATTATATAAAGATAGGCAGTATAGTGGAGGTCAAATCGTATCAGGAGAAGACAGCAATGACAACATTTGAGCAGTCTTATGGCAGACCGCCTTATGAAACTCACTTTTATCCCGGAAAAAGAAAGATATTTATTTATAAAGTAACGAAGATACAACAATGAAACCCTATATTGCTATTGTTCTGATTTTTGTATCCACCTGTGTGTATGCTCAAGGTGTGGAAGCGCCCTTTATCGACCGTCTTATGAGTTTCTGCGAAGCCATAACGGAGGAGCAATC
>JRAN01000027.1 GCA_000768855.1 Porphyromonadaceae bacterium COT-184 OH4590
GTATCGTACAAACAGGCATTGCGTAAGGTATTCTGGCGTTACGGATTTCTAAAAAGGAATTTAAAGGTAGAAATTGGACTTGACGGTTGGATTTTTACTAATATCAAAGGTTGCCGTATAGGTAAATCCGCTGCCGTCAATATGGTTACAGGTAAGGTAAAGCGAGTAAAAATTAAGGTCATCCATATGAATTATAAAGGTAAAGACGGACATGATTATATAGAGGAGTCACGTAAAAAGAAGAATACTGATAGTAAACCTGACAGTACANTTAAGGTCATCCATATGAATTATAAAGGTAAAGACGGACATGATTATATAGAGGAGTCACGTAAAAAGAAGAATACTGATAGTAAACCTGACAGTACAGATACGAACTAAAAATGAAGAAGATTGAAATATTGCATACGTTGGGTTTAAATCACACCTTCCCTGATATGGATAATCAGACAGGTCATCTTTTTGAAAAGCATTCTACTTATAATATCATGGACTATACGGAGCGAGTTAGCAATAAGCGACTTCCTGCCGACTACGGCATCACGGGGTTTCAGGCAGAGAACCTGCCGATACTTCCGGCCACATTTAAGTTGATCCCCCGCCAAAACAAAGACGGCAAGGAGTACAAACCCGATCCGGGCGTATTGAAACGACTTAAAATCATCAGAGAACTGTTCGACAAGTGCGAACAGTATCGTGGTAGCGACCGATGCCGGCCGGGAAGGTGAATTGATATTTAAGCAGATTTAATCCTTTTTACAAGGAAATACGATATGAGACTGTGATATCAAACACTTAATTTATTTAAAAAAAACAGATTGATGTGTAAAATTTATAAACTTAAAAATAGAGCATATGCGCCGTTGATTAAAAAATATTATTAACTTTGCAAAAATAGCTAATAATCATTTATGTATTAAACCCATACGTATACTTATGAAAGGGATAATGCGATTTAACGGTGTCGAACGTACACTTTTGGATTTTCATTTTTCTCATGACCGAGATATAGATATTTTGGGCATACCGTGCACGTATCCCAAGGATTCGTTTATCCGAGTGAGCTTCGCTGCTGAGGAGGGCGACGGCTTTTTCTTNCTGTCTGACGGACAGGAGTTTTACCGCTACGACCTTCGCGGAGTGATGCCGGTGTATTTTCTTGCCGGCTACAACCAACAAGATGGGATGTTTGTAAGCCTTACGCTTACTGCCAACGAGCGGATATATAACCGCTTTATGGGAGCCGAACTTTTCTATCTGTATAAAACATGGTATGTAGAGCCGGAGGAAAAGCCGAAGTTACCCACAGATACTACCCCAAAAGTAATAGATTACTACTTAACGGATAAAAATGGAAATTCTTTCAGAGAAAATTTAGACTGTTATATAGGAGAAAAGATATTTCTAAATGTTCGTACTCAAAATTTAATCGGTCAAACTCTTACCATAAGTTTGAATAACCGTGATGTAGACTTTGAATATGAAAACAAACGGTTAGAGAAAGATATGCTGACCGATTACAAAATAAAAGAAGACTTTGAGCAGATAGAATTAAAAGTAATTAAACAAACAGATTGAATGATGGAAAAGATAGGAATAACATTAGATGTCCCGAAAGATTATAATAATGATGGCGAAATTATTAGAAAATTAGTAGACAGTGCGAAGACTATTGTTGATTTAATAAATTCACAAAAGGATAATACCATACAGTCTATTGATTTTTTTTGTCATGGAGACCCTGTAGGAGTATATTTTATAAAAGGTTCAAGTATTTATAATGATATAACGACAAAAGAAAGAAATAAAAATGATTTGAATTCATCATTATATATTGGTAAAGGAATAAGATTAGTATGGGGATGGGAATTGAGTGGAGAAGATAGGGTATTATCGGATATTAATTACTCTAAATTTACTAACAGTTGTAAAATTGAAATTCATGGATGTTTGACAGCAGGAACAATTCCAGGTTTTCCTATCCTTGATAATTTTTGTGAAGATTTATCTGAATATTTATATAAAGCGGGAAAAGAAAATTCTGTAGTAATAGGGCACTCTACAAAAGCTAATCCCAATATAAATGGAGATAAAACAAGAAATGAACAACAGGATTACCGTCATGGAAAGAGAAAAGTCTTTAATAATGGAAATGTAATTCTTGAAGTTGTAAAAAAGGGACGAATAACAGGATTGGAAATTAAGGAAGCACTAAATAAAAGATAAACAATGCCGTTGTTAGAACTATATCAGTATTTAGGTTTGATAATATGTCTTTTGTTTAGCTTTTTGCTAACTGGCATATTTATAAAAGAGAATAAAGTAATATGTTTTTTCATTATTAATTGGTTTGTATTCAATGTAATATCCTTTATTTTTGCTCGATATTTTTACGAAGATGTGTGGTGTTCTTATGATTTTAGTGAGGAAGTTATGTATACTATATCAGGGTTTGCTTTTCTAATATTAGAGCCTATTCATCATATTTTATTCATTGTAGCAGTGCTCTGGCTTATTGTAAGGTGGTATAAAAAAAGAAAGAATAACATTGGATAATGATCAATAAATACTTGATATAATGTTAGTCGGAATATTGATTGAGGTTATTTTGGGGATAATTAGCTATATAGTAGCTAATAAATTCTTTAAGAAAAACAAATGGATAGCATTCTCGCTAATTCTATGGGGAATTATTTCTATTATAGGATTTATAAATGTAGTATTCTTTTTTGAGGAATTTAGAATGTCTTATGANAAATGGATAGCATTCTCGCTAATTCTATGGGGAATTATTTCTATTATAGGATTTATAAATGTAGTATTCTTTTTTGAGGAATTTAGAATGTCTTATGACTGCGATAAATGGGCTTTAGATATAACAGAGGCACTATTTGTTACTTGGTTAGAGCCAATTCATCACATTTTATTCATTGTAGCATTAGTTTGGCTTATTGTAAAGTGGTATAAAAATAGGACGAATAACAGGATTGGAAATTAAGGAAGCACTAAATTCTGGCAATGGAAGTAGGTATCAATATTTATGCATTGGACAGTTGGAACTATACAGGCAAAAACAGCCATGTGAGCATAAGCAGGGTCAGTCCGCAGGGAATGGTCGATGTGTATATCGGGAAGACTTACGGCAAAAGGAATAAACGTACCGGCGAAATAGATTTGAAAGGTACTGTAAATATAGGATTGGAATGTTTAAATTTAAGAGTAGGGCGATGAGAAAGTTGTTATTGATGTTATGGATAATTGTGCTTGTATCGTGCAGTACTGCATATAAATACAGAAATTGGCTGGAATATAAATTCCCGATACCGAAAAAGGACGAGCATATACTTAAATATGAGATAGAGAATGTAAAGAAAGTATATCCTTTTGTATATATAATGCTTAACCAAACGGATGAAGGTTTTAAAGTATATATTATTCCTTCACGTGACTTAAAGAAAAGCACTAATTCGTTTCTAAAAGTGGAGAATAGTTACCGTTATATACGTATTGACGACAATTACTACCCTTTGGTTTTTTGGTTAGATCAGCGGTTTGGCGGTCTTCGTTCCAAAGAAGTATTTCCCTCTGGAGAAATAGTTATGAGCTATATGAGAAGGGTTGGATTTAGTGAACATGCCAACGTATTGTATTTTGATAAGAAATGGAATTATCTTAAGAAAGAGAGTTTGCTCAAATATGATTTGATAGAAAAGAAGCCGAAGAAAAGGAAGAAAAAACGATAGACTGAAAAAGTGGTATACCTGAATGTATTAGGCGAAAATATAAGCGGAGAGACATCGGATATAGAACTGACAAATATGAAGGTAGATTTCGAATATCAAGGAGAATATTT
>JRAN01000028.1 GCA_000768855.1 Porphyromonadaceae bacterium COT-184 OH4590
AAAGTGCTATTCAAAAAAGATGGAGATGCTAAAATTATCCATACTTTTGCTAATGCATCATCGCAACGGAAGTCTATATATACTTAGTTAGCAATTCCTAAAATTGTAGTTAATATTCAGGCTGTCCGTTATAGTATATAAACATCAAGCAATGGGAAAACTTTTGTAAAAACAATAAAAAAAGTATTCAAATAAAAAGTCAATTTTATGAAAAAAGGAATATTTCATTATTAGTACATTAACAATCGCACTCACCTTTTTAGGATATATTCAAATGGCTTTTACAATTTTTATATAAACCCACAAACAAATTATCTATTATCGGGCTTTAGACGAAATGCTCCACTCTTAGCAATGGAGTGATACTCAATATTTCTGTCTTTGGCTATTTGGGAGAATTTTTGTCGGTTTTTGGCTGTAACATCAGATGTTATTATCAGACTCTTAGGTGCAAAATAGTATTTAAACAAGTTATCCGAAGGCAAAACTCCACGAGTAACTATAAGATAGTCCGTTTCAAGAGGTCGCTTGGCGTATGTTTGGTATATATTAGACGATGTAAGAAGAACAAAATTCCGTCGGTCGTACACAAAAACATTTATTCCCCAAACAGTATCAATATCCCAATACAACGGCGGCGGAAGATGGTAATGAGTCCAAAAATTGGCAATCATTCTTTTGGCATTGTCAATATCACTTGTTATCAGCCGGTTATGCCGATTTTCTATATAATTAACCGCTATCTCTCTATTACTTTTAAACACAACAAGTTCTCCAAAATCGGCATTGGATATTTTATGATAAATATTTATAGAAAAATTTAATATAAGAGCCACAAACAACACCACAAAATCTCTATATCTTATTTTGTAAAAAAGAGCACCGAGAGCAAACACCGAAATGTAAATCAATACGAGTTGTAGCATATTTATCCATATACGTGAGGAAACAAAATAAAACCCTTCTATTATTTTAAGTCCTCCATTCATTATTTTGGTCGCCCATATCAACAAAAAAGATATTATATCGCTGACAATAGGCATTTTATGTATAATCAGCAGAGCCGCATCAAGATATATGATAATGCCCGAAAGCGGTACCCCAATAAAATTGGCAAGCAAGAAATAATTCGGAAATTGATGAAAATAGTAAATACAGATAGGAGCAGCTCCGAGCTGTGCTGCAAATGATACAGAAGTAAGCGACCAACAATAATCTATAAATTTATTCTTGACATACAAAAGATTATATATCTTTGGTTGAAAATATATGATAGATAACAGAGCCGAATATGAGAGTTGAAAGCCGACATTTAAAAGCCACATCGGATTGATGATGAGCAGGACGAATGCCGAGAAAAATATATTGTTGTATATAGATGATTTTCTGTCTATTATCTTAGCCAAAGCAAATGTCGAAAACATAAATACCGAACGAGATACTGATGGCGACAGCCCTGTTATAAAAGCATAAAACCATAGAAAGGCTATTATCAAAATCCATTTAAGGCGTGTCGTACGAGGGCTTTTGTCAAGAAAAGCCAGCAACATACCAAGCATAATATAGATAACACCTACATGCAATCCGCTGACAGACAATATATGCGAAGCTCCTGTTAGGGCAAAACTATCATTAAGTTCGGGCGATATGGCATCAGTATAACCAAGCGTTAGAGCCGATATTACAGCAAATTCATCGCCTGTTATATTCATATCACTTAGGATATCAAGCGTATACATACGGCAACGCTGTGCTACACGCAATAACGAAAAACCTCTATTCTCTCCGATACGCTTCCAACTGTCTGTAGAGGCGTAGCCTATTCCACAAATACCTTTACGAAGAAGGTGTCGCCCAAAATCAAACTCATCGGGATTACCTGTCGGTTCGGGCAACGATATCGTAGTGGCAACCATTAGCCTATCTCCGCTTTTAAGAGACATAGCAATGCTGTCTTTCTGTAAGTAAAGCACTATCTTGCCCTTGGTATATTCGGTCGAACTGCTGTCTGAATATTGTATGAGGTCTGCATACACTAATACCGAACGCTGCTTTTCTATAGGGTATTGAGTTAGCTCCACGGCAAAAATTCCCGATTTATTATTCTGCTCAAATCTAGGTATAGCATTATCGTATCTGTATGCAAGCCAATAACCAAAAGCAAGGATAATAAGCATTATTGTTATACCCGAAATATGATTGGTATCAGTACGCTTTTTAAATAATAAATAAGTGATAATTAACGACAAAGAGACTCCTACAAACACAGCTAACCCAGCCACACTCCAACCTATAGCCACATACAGTCCTATCCCGATAGCCAATGCCATAAGAAGCCTAAAGAATGGTGTTTTTAGTAAAAAATCACTCATAACATAGTGCCTATTTTGGTTAGTCTTTGTTTATAAAACAATTACAGACAAAGTTATAAAAAAATATTCTCAAAACAATAACTATTTTACAATGATTTTATACTATATATCAAACAAAAGCGGTAGCTCCGAGAGCTACCAACCTTGTTGTTAATTTATTTCGGAATAAAATCCTTTTTAGCCTTTTGTTAAAAATTACCCAACACGTTTAACCGTCTTCACCGAGTTTATTTTGAGCAGTTTATCGGTTAGTCTCTCTATTTCGTCGTTGCTGTGTGCAAAAAGCGTTATAGAGCCGTAAAAAGCACCGTCTATAGCACTGAAATTGATGTTTTTGATATTAATCTGAATATCTTCGGAGATTACTTTGACTATCTGACGTAGAAGTCCTTGTCGGTCGATTCCCTCTATCGAGAGGTTGATTAGGTAAGAGTTGTCCATATCCTTTTGCCAATCGACAAGCACTATCTTATTGCCGTGTGTCGCTTTGATACGTTGTGCCTCGTTGCAATCGAGTTTGTGAACTACCACGTGATTATTCCCCTCTATATAGCCTATTATCTCGTCTCCCTTGATAGGTTTACAACAGGGGGCAAGTTTTACCAAGTTAAATGCCATATCGTCTTTGGTTATATAATAGACCTCCTTTTTGTTTATCTTCAGTTTATGCTCTTTTTTGCCAATAATGTTTTTTGTAAAAAAAGAAAAAATACTTGTTACTGAGTTTTGGAACAGGCTTTTCGACACTTGTGTAAGGTCAATCTTTTGGCGTGCCACATCTACAAAAAACTCATTGCGTTTCTCGTATTGGAAAAAATTCATCACCTTGTCGATATTTTCGTCTATTACCTTCTGTCCATAAAATGAGAGTAGTCGATTTACCTTTTCGGCTCCCTCTTTCTGAAGTTCATTAACTTCGGGACGCAGGTAAGAGCGTATCTTCGACATTGCATTATGTGTCTTTACAAAGTCGAGCCACGAGGCATCGGGCTGTTGTGTTTTCGATGTAAGTATCTCTACCTGATTACCACTTTTTAGCACTTCGGAGACCGGTACCAAACGACTATCAACCTTGCCTCCGATACAGCGGTTGCCCAAATCGGTATGGAGTGAATAGGCAAAATCGAGCACAGTGGCATTTTGTGGTAATTTTTTTATATCGCCTTTTGGAGTAAATACCACTATCTCTTTGGTATCGAGGTTCATCTGAAACTTATCGACAAACTCTACAGTATCAATATTTTCTGTCGAGAGAAGCTCTTTTACCGAAAGGAACCATTCATCGAACTCGGAGTTTTCTACTATGCCGTTTTTGTACTTCCAATGCGCAGCCAGGCCACGTTCGGCTATCTCATTCATCTTTTCTGTCCTTATCTGTACCTCTACCCACGAGCCTATCTCACCCTTGTCGCCCTTACGCATAACGGTAACGTGCAGAGCTTGATAACCGTTTGCCTTGGGTGTAGATAGCCAGTTGCGTGTACGCGAAGGATGTTCGGGGTAGAGCGACGTAACAATACCAAATACCGACCAGCACAACTCCTCTTCACTCTTATCTTCTTGTGGTTGTACGATTATTCGTACTGCCAACAGGTCGTATATCTCATCGAAATTTACCTCTTTCTTCTCCTGCTTACGGTAGATAGAGTAAGGCGACTTTATACGCTTGATAATGTTGTACTTAATGCCGCGACGATCAAGTTTTTCCTTGATTGGAATAAGGAATCCATCTATTTTCTCTTCGAGTTTGGGTGTAATTTTAGTTATCTTCTCTTCAAGCTCTTGGTATAGCTTGGGTTGTTGATACTTGAGGCAGAGATTTTCGAGTTCGGTTTTTATTTTGAAAAAACCGAGACGCTCAGCCAAAGGTACATATATAAATATCGTTTCGCCCGTGATTTTCTGCTGTTTTAGAGCAGGCATAGCATCGAGTGTACGCATATTGTGCAGGCGGTCGGCAAGTTTTATCATTATCACACGAATATCCGACGGAATGGTAAGTATCAGTTTTTGGAAATTCTCGGCTTGCTTCGATACCGACTCCTGAAAGACGTCGCCCGATATTTTGGTAAGCCCATCTACAATATTGGCTATGGTATCGCCAAACATATCGGCAATGTCTTCGACTGTAAACTCTGTATCTTCGACCACATCGTGCATCAATGCCGAACATATAGAAGTAGAGCCAAGCCCCATCTCTTCAACACATATTTTAGCCACAGCCAAAGGATGCATTATATAGGGTTCGCCATTGCGACGCTGTACTCCGGCGTGGGCTTTGGCAGCAAATTCAAAGGCTTTTGCCACAAGTTCGAATTTATGTTTGTGATTTGAAGCTCCGTATGCTATTTGCAAATCATCGAATGCCTGCAATATCATTTTATCGGCTTCCTCTTTGGTGTATTGGTGCATAAAATTATTCTAATATTTTACCTGTTTATTTAAAAAATCCTATTTGTACTTACTTTCTTTTTCGTCTGTCCGACTTCAGTTTTTGGTTTTCTTCTTTTAGTCGCAATATCTCTTCATTTTGGTTTCTAATGGTTTTTAAAAGAGAATTAAGCTCTTCGTCTTCGACCGACGAGGGGAAATGTGCCTTAACTCTCTCAATAAAATCTCCAAGCACATTCATATAATTCATAAAAGCAGCATATTCAGACTCATACGACACTCCTCTATGGTCGCCATTGTTTATATATAGCCTTGTATCCATAGAATAAAAGTGCGATGTGTCTTGTAAGCGTAGCCAATCGGCTGTAAGCATACGGTCTTTTGATAGATGAACACGATGAGCCAAGTTGTATAGCTTGCTTAGAGCCTCATCTTGAAGTTCGTTACCACAATAGGCAGTAAGATTTTTATCTTCGTTTGTCCACGAAATAGGATATTGTACAGATAGGCCTCCGACCGAACTATTCTTGTTGACAGACTCCGTAGGAGTAGAAAATCCAATACCATTTTCGATGGCAAAATATGGCAATGCCTTGAAAAAATCGAATATGCCACTCTGTTTGTTATTGACAATACCCAAAGCTTCGTAACCGCACATAATATTGAAAACGGTTTCTTTTTCGGGCGTTTTGCGTATCCAATTCATAAACTTATCTGCGGTAAGCGGATATTCATTCCAATTCCATTGCGAAAAACGATAATTGATATCATCGCTTAACTTGCTGTCTCTTATAAGTAGTTTCAGTTTGTTGGTATATGGGTGATTGTATATTAAGTGCGGACTCTTCCAGCCCATTACTTGTTTGGCTTCTTCCGTGATAACGGCACTAAATCCCATTTCATATATCTTTTCGCCTATTTCATCAAAATATATCATAGCCGAATTAAAAAAGACTTCGGGCTTGTAGCCGAATAGCTGTTCCATCTTATCGGTCTGTCTTCGAACCTGCTTCTTAAACTCTTCGACATCAAATACCGATGCAAGAGAGTATGAATAAGGCATTGCCAAAAACTCTACTTTACCTGTTTTTGCCAAAGCTACAAAAGAGTCTATTACCTCAGGAGCAAATTGTTCGAATTGTTCAAGAGCAATTCCGGATATGGCAAAAGATACTTTAAATTTTCCGTCGGTATTTTTTATCATATCGAGCATAAGGCGGTTGGCCGGCAGATAGCAGTTTTCGCAGTTGTTTGACAACGTGTTTTCTGCCACATAGTCATCGTAATAGTAATGGTCGTCGCCTATGTTCGAAAACGGATAATGCTTCAACTGAGGTCGCTCGTGTACAAGAAAGATAAAGTTTAATTTTTTCATAATACCAAACAAATTATAATTAAAATTAATTTTTCAAATATATAAATTTATTTTTTATCTACATCAAAAATAAAGTACAAAATTTAGTAAGCAGATTTTAGTCACCAAAAACAGTAACTCTTACAAAGATAAAGCCATTTTTTTATTTTCCCATATTCTACTTTATCGCGGTTTAATAAAAGGTTCAAGATTACTTAACTAGTTGTCCCTTAAAAACCATCGATCATCTGATATTTAGTAAATTAATCTTCGAAACCCTTTGATAAATCTGCAAGTTTTCTTACCTTTGTAATAGGA
>JRAN01000029.1 GCA_000768855.1 Porphyromonadaceae bacterium COT-184 OH4590
ATTGGAAAAGTTATAATGAGCTTATTCCTTGTGAAAAACACTACCAATCAAAATCTCAAACATTTACCGTTGAAGGGTATAACAGTTTGATTAGACATCATTTAGCAAGGTTTAAACGAAAAACAAAATGCTATTCCAAATCTCAAAAAATGATAGAATATTCATTGAAATTACTATTTTTAAAACGAAACGACATGTTGTCTATAGTTGTTTAACAATACCTAAATTTAATATTGATCTTCAATTTACGCAAATAGACGGATCTCCTTTACATTAATAACTTTAACAACTAAAAATATAATTGACTTATGTGGAAATATTTTATGATAATATTGACGGCAATGTGCTGTGTCTGTTGTAAAGAAAAGAATACCCTTCCTCTGAAAATCTCTACGCGACAAATAGAAGTAGCAAAGGCAGGAGGCGAATACAATGTAACAATCACAGGCGATAAGTGGTGGTTGCTACCGTATGTTATGATAGATAGAAAATATATAGACGAAGTGAAAGTATCTTATGAGGGAGAAGGCAATAAAAAACTTCCCGTTAAGATAGAAGGAGAATGGTTTACATTATTGCAAAAAGATAATGAGACACTATACATAAAGATAGCCGGCAATGATACCGGTAAGGACAGAACTCTGCTTATTTTATTGCAATCTTACAACTACTTCCCCGATGTACTTGTAATTCAGAAGGGGAAGTGATAAAAAGAGAGTTCTTACGATATTCAAAAACATACTATATCGGTACTTCTTGATAGTATTGAGTGTACTTAATAAAAGGTTCAAGATTACTTAGTCATCCCTTAAAAACTCTCTTTAAGTGAGATTCGATTTTCAAATGGGCTCTCGCTTATTATTTTGATCAGCAGCCAAAGAGCTCTCATGGCTCTTTTGAAGTTATAAGCAGCAGCCAGCAGTATGTTTATAGCATCCCCTATCAATCCCTTGTAAAAGTTCCGTCCTAAACGATGATCTGATTTCAAATGCCCAATGCTTGCCT
>JRAN01000003.1 GCA_000768855.1 Porphyromonadaceae bacterium COT-184 OH4590
AGTTTTGCCGTTCCTGTTAAGAAGAACCACGGCAAGGTGTTTTTGGGCAGCCTCTTTGTGGCTGCGGACGGCGACCCTATGGCAGGTTTCGGACATCTGCATTACGACTGTTGGGATATGGGCGTACCCGATCTGTTGAAAGGGCAACGCAATGCGGGTAAAAAATCTCCCGACCCTTCGGGACCGCAAGCGGAACTGTATGTTCCGTCGGGAATGCTTTTGCCTATACCGTGGGGGCGTCCGGTACTTGTGAACAGTATACCGACGCCTATCAATCCGCTAAGTGTGGGCGACAGACTGTTTAAGGCAGGGCTGTCGAAACTAAGACGTAGTCGTGCGGTTTGTAATGCCAATGAGAAAATCATATCCAGATTACCGTTACCGTGCTCAACCAAGACAAAACTCTCCAAGAAGCACGGTACGGGTCAAAGCCACCCGGTAGAAGTGGCAGAAGGTTATTTCTATACGGATAACGAAGATTTTCGTCTTTCGGGCATTCTTCCGTTGGTATGGGAACGTACGTGGTACAGTTATAGCGATTATAAAGGTCCCTTAGGTTATGGCTGGCATCATAGTTACGATATGGCATTGGGTTTCGATTTGGAAAAGGGTGCCGCTACCTTCCGTATGAAGGACGGTCGCGGTGTAGATTTGTATCTCCCCAAAAGTGTCGAGAAACCGACCTTCAACCGGTTGGAGAAACTCTATCTGTGTCTTGACGGCGAAGGAAATTATTATGTAAAAGAAACTTCGGGGTTGGAGTACCGTTTTACCCGAAAAGGTTATGCCGTAAAAGGCACTGATACGGAACAACATTTGTTGGAAAAGATTTCCGATAAGAACGGTCATTGCATATCGTTTACCTACAAACCTGACGGAGCAATAAGTCAAATTACCGACAGTGCGGGACGTGTATTACGTTTTGAGACGGATAAGGCAGGGCGTATTACGGCTATTTATGCCCCGCATCCCGAAAAAGCGGACGATACTTTTGCTATAGCCCGTTATGAATATAACGATGACGGCGATATGACGTGCCATACAGATGCTCTGGGACAAAAGATGAGTTTCGAATACAGCAAACACCTGATGGTACGCGAAGAGTGGCGAAACGGTACGGTCTGGGCGTTTACTTATAACGGCACCGACTCGCGTGCCAAATGTACGGAAGTACGCGGCAGTGGCGATTTGCTGCACTATAAGTTCAATTACGATGACCCTGAATGTACGGTTGTAACCGACAGTTTGGGGTATCGCAAAGAGTTTCGGCACTTCCGGGGCAGAGTGGTAAAAGAGGTGGACGCTGAGGGTAAAGAGTGGCGGTATCAGTATAACATATACAGCGAACTGCAATCGACAGTCGACCCATTGGGTAACACCACGGCATATATGTACGACGATTGGGGGAATGTAACGAGCGTGATAGAGCCCGACGGCAATTTTACACAGATGGGCTACTACCATCCGACCAACCGGCACTTGATGACCGAAGCCACCGATGCACACGGAGGCAAATGGCAGTGGATATACGACAAAAACGGTAATTTGCTCTCACGCAAAAACCCATTGGGAGCCGAGACACAGTTTAAATACGAAAGCGGTCTGCTGCATATCATAACCGACGCATTAGGTTCGCAGACAGAGATAGCTTATGACGACAGTAAAAATATCGTTTGTATACAATCCCCTAACAATGCCCTAACCAAGTACGGCTACGACAGGTTGGGACAATGTGTGCAGGTTACCAATCCCAACGATATACATCAAAACCGGCAGTTGGATTTGTTGGGCAGAGTTACTACCGTTTACGATTTCGACAACAACACCATCGAGCTCGAATACGATGCGATGGACAACATCACCCGCTACAAAGACCATAACAAAGAGGTACATTACAGCTACAAGGGCTTGAATAAACTGATGAGCCGCCGCGACAGTGCGGGAACGGTACGCTACCGTTACGACACCGAAGGGCAGCTTCGTGAGATAACAAATCAGGCAGGCGAACGATATTCCTTCGAACTGGACGGCAGAGGCGATGTAATAAAAGAGAAGGGATTTGACGGCATAGTCCGCCTGTACGAACGCGACGAGGCGGGGCGTGTAATCAAAATACAACGTCCCGGCAAACGCCATACGCAGTACGAATACGACCCCGCAGGACACATTACGCGGGTTGATTACCACGACGGCACCCAAGAGAGATTTTTGTACGAAAAAGGCTTACTGAAAGCTGCCCGCAATGCCGATTCGATAGTTGAGTTCGAACGCGATGCAATGGGCAACATCCTCAAAGAAACCTGTAACGGACACGAAATCACAAGCCGATACGACATACTCGGCAGACGTACGCATACGGCAAGCAGTCTGGGAGCCGACATATCGATGGAGCTCGACAGCCTTAGCAACGTAACAAGTATCGAGACGCAAGGATGGCAGGCAAAGATAGACTACGACCGGCAAGGCTTAGAGATACAGCGAAGCCTTTCGGGCGGATTAACCGCCCAAACCCGCCGCGACAAGACAGGCCGTGTCCGCTATCAGAATGCGGTGATAAACGGACAAACCACACACTTACACCGCGAATATCAATGGGGCATAGATGACCGCCTTGCCAAGATAATAGACCTTAAAACCAACGAAACCACAGCCTTCGAGTACAACGATAGAGGCTTTTTGACGCGGGCGGTTTACAACGGCAAGGAAGAAATATGGCGAACAGCCGACAAGCTCGGCAACCTGTACGAAAGCCCCGACTTCACCGACCGTATATATTACAACAGTCGCCTTGAACACGACAGTAAACGGAGTTGGTATTATTACTACGACTGCGAAGGCAATCTGATACTCAAAAGCCCCTATCAACGGCACGGCAAAAGCCCCGATACCTCTTGGCAGTCGGGCTCGTGGGCTTACGAATGGAACGCTAACGGCAGCCTAAAAAGCGTAAAACGAGCCGACGGCAAAGAAATAAACTTTACGTATGATGCTTTTGGCAGGCGTATCGGCAAAAGCTACGGCAACCGCGAATTTTTGTATATTTGGGACGGCAATGTTCTATTACACGAAATAAAAAAGGAGGGCAAACAGGAAGATGAAATAACAACGTGGGTGTTCGAAGGCTTTACCCCGACGGCAAAGCTTGTAAACGGTAAATCGTACAGTATTATAAGTGATTACTTGGGGACGCCTTTACAGGCAATAGACAGCGAAGGAAAACTAATTTGGGAGCGAGAACTTGATATTTACGGTAGAGTACGTAAAGAAAAAGGTGAAAAGGGTTTTTGTAATTTCCGTTATCAAGGTCAATACCTTGATACAGAAACTGAATTAGCGTATAATAGGTACAGATATTACGACCCAAGTACAGGCATATACATAAGCCAAGACCCGATAGGGTTAGCGGGCGGTAATCCTACACTATATGGGTATGTGAAAGACCCGAATACTTGGGTTGATGTGTTTGGGTTGGATTGTAGTAATAATAAACGTTATACAGAAGACCAGCAGGCATTAGTTGATTTAGTTAATGAGCAATTGTCTATAAATCAAGCTATAACTGGCAGAAGAACTTTAACTAATGAACAAGCTAATATAGTATTAGAATTAGGAAGGGAGGTAAATTCAACCGCTTCTAATCCTTATAAAGTATTAGACCATAGATTTGATAGTGGAAATAATCCACTGCCAGGTCACTATAGGAATGAAGGACAAACGGGTCATATTCATATAGCTAATGCAGGAAAAGGTCATGTAGGCGTAGATAATTAGATAAACAAATATGAAATGGTTTACAATAACTAATAATCCACACAATAATTATTGTGGCTTTGACCGAAGTTATTCTGCGTGGAAAGATGAAAAATATTATAAGTTTAATATTATTCAAGATTACTTAGTTGAGGATAATAATAGTAAAGAACTTATTAATTACTATCATTCCAACAAACTCAATTTAAAGAAAAATAAATTAATTTGTATAAGTAATGAAGAATTTGAAAATGATAATTTTAACTTTATAGGTTTTGACTGTGGCTATTTTCAGGATGTGCAAGATGGCTTTTATATAGGTTTTTCCTCAATAGCGAATGAAGTTGTCAGAATGAATAATGAATTCTGTCACAGATACAGCAAATATTTAAATAGATATCTTTTATTTCAAAATATTGAAGATGCTGTACTGTATAGAAACGAAAGGGATAATATCTTATTAGAAAATAAATACCATCTTGAAGATGCTTTTGAAGATTTTACAATTATGTATATTTACTTGTATAATAGCGAATTTGATATATTATAAATTAATGCTTTAAAGCCCCTTGAAATCTTAGTTTTACTTCTTTAGGATTTTATAATAATCAAACTACAGATCCCAGCTTATTTTTATAACCTTACTTTGGATTATTTCCTTGGGACGGATATTATAAAGATGATTATGTTGAGAGCGAATTATTGCCTAATACGAAAATTAGAGACGATATTAAATTTTTAAAAGATTTTTCTACGGAAGAACTTAAAAAAATGTCCCGGCTAATAGCCCAAAACTTATGCAAAGATTAAAAGAAGAAATGATATAATGCCGGATACTTAAAGAAAAAAGACCAAAGAAACTCCTAACTTTGTGCCGCTGAATTAGAGGGACTTTACTATAACCGGTACAGGTGGTATAATTCAAATACAGGCATATACATCAGCCAAGACCCGATAGGGTTAGCAGGAAATAATCCTACATTATATGCTTTCGTAAAAAATGTAAATACGGAAGTGGATGTGTTTGGGTTGGATGAAAAACATATTAGTCGGCAAATAAAAGATGTTGATGCCATGAATGATATTAATATGCATCTGGGAGATGGACATACTACAAATATTCATCCAGGAAAAGGAACAATAGATAATAATAGAATATTTGCTCAACAACCTGATGGAAGTTGGCATGCTGTTAGAATTGGAAATCATGAAATGAAGAATGATATTGGTAAAGGATTTCATTATCACTTAGAAAAATTCGATGCTAATGGTAATTTTATAGGACCTGATGAACAAGTGTATGTAACAAAAAGTAAAGCAAGGGGGTGTAAATCATCATGATAATAGATGTTTATAAGAATATTCTAACTATATCTATAAAAGAGACATATATAGACCAATTTTATAATTTGTTTAAGAAAAAAAATACTAGTTTTATTTCAGACAATGGAGTGAAATTACTGCTTTTGTATTGTGAAAAATCTAAAATAATTATAGAAGATAATCTTGTATCTATCTTTATGGATTTGGCTAAATTTGATATTATAGCGGGTTTATTTAAGCGATATTTAAATAGTGATAGGAAATTTCCATTAGATATTTCTTTAGAACAATTGGGTTTTTCCATTGAATCAAATGAAATAGAAGATGTTGTTTTTGAATGCGGGCAGTTTAATGATGATTAAATTTACTATTAATCTATATAGACTACCGACGAGCAAGGCAATAAAGTATGGGAGCGTACATTAGATATTTACGGAAAAGTTAGAAAAGAAACCAAAGAAACCGCTAACTTTGTACCAATGTTGTATCAAGGTCAATACCTTGATATTGAGACTGAATTAGTATATAATTACAAGCGTTATTACAGCCAAGAAACAGGTGCTTATATATCACAAGACCCGATAGGGCTGGCGGGCGGAAATCCTACGATATATGGGTATGTGAAAGACCCGAATAGTTGGGTTGATGTGTTTGGGCTAGCCTGTTCAAGTGCTCAAATGTCTAATAACAGAAAAAATGGTAAAAAAGCAGAAAACTTTATTCACGATAGGTTATTAAATAATCCTGATGTAGAAATAATAGGTAGAAATGTTACTGTATTTTTTGACAAAGCAGATGGAGGAGGTGTTCGCTATATAGATATATTGGCAAGAAATAAAAAAACAGGTAAAATTATTAACGTAGAAGTAAAAAGTGGTAAAGCTAAAAGAAGTAAAAAACAAATAAATAAAGACACTCTTATAAATCAAGGCAAGGGAATTTTTGGAGAAAATGGATTTATAAATAAAAATGATCCTTTAATTGGACAAAAAACTAATAATACAACAACAAGTGTAACTCAAGTGGAACTATGGAAACTATAATCAATAAAATTAAAAGTATATTAGATGATAAAATGCTAAAAGCAGAATTACACTTTGATAATATGTATACTGCTTATATTGGTACATTAAAAAAAGAACCTCAACTTTCTTATGGTTATTTTTTTGATTTGAGAAAAAAGAACAGACAAGATTATTATTTATTAGATATTTCTTTATCAATACTTCAAAAAGAAATAGCTCATATAAGTAATCAAGTAAAAGTAAAATCTATAGAAAAACGTAATATTCCTGATCAATTAAAAAAAAGACTCCTTAAAAGTATCAAAAAAAGTGCTCCCATAATAGGAGGTGTTTATAATTGGAGAGAGCTTGACACCGTTTTTCAAACCACAAAGATACAAAACTGTTACATCAATGATAGTTCAGAAATAGAAGGTTATAAAGATGAACTTATTACTCTTTTTGAAAATGGACAAAAGTGGGTACAAAAAGTAAATGATTGGAACTTTTTAGTTCAATGGAATATAAAAAATAATAATGCTCTACAAGCTTTATGTATTTTGAAGTACTTAAATAGAAAAGAAGATTTTAAACACTTAAAAGATGAGTCTATCCTTAAATATAAAGTATTGAACTTACCTATTGATGAATTAGAAAATATAGAATGGTAATGGGTAATACATCAGATGTGTTGTTCAAATCATAACTACAACATTCTCATTAGGTGATGATATAAGACCTTTTGTGCCTTTCCGTTATCAAGGTCAATACTTTGACAGTGAGGTAGATTTATGTTACAATAGGTATAGATATTACGACCCAAATACAGGCTGTTACATAAGTCAAGACCCGATAGGGTTGGCGGGTGGTAATCCTACGCTGTATGGGTATGTTCACGACCCGAATACTTGGGTTGATGTGTTTGGGTTGGATTGTAAGGAAAATAAAGCACAAGGAACTTTGGCAGAAGATAAGATATATAATGACCTTTTAAATAATCCCGATATAGTTGTTTTAGGTAGACAAGTGTATATTAAAACTCCGGGAATGGGAAGAGGACGTTATTCTGATATTCTTATTCAAAATAAGAAAACAGGGCAAATTATCAATGTTGAGGTTAAATCTGGAGGAGCTGTTAGGAGTTCTTCGCAGATAGAAAAAGACAATTTAATAAATTCCGGAGGCGGTATTTTCGGTAAGAATGCACCTTTGGATATGAACGGTAATCCATTAGCTGGAACATCAACCACTAATGTTACAACAAGTGTAAGAAATGTGCCATTATGGGAAATAGGTATGTAAAATTATTATGGATAAGAAAGGTATAATAAATAAAATAGTTGAAACTGTTAAGCCAAATTTTGAAAAAATTGGTTTTAGTTTTAAATCTTCAAACAAGTTCGAGAAAAAAAACGGTAACAGCTTGTATGTTTATGAAATCGATGTTACAAAGTCCAGAACAGGGCATTCATTACATTTAAAACTTCATTTACAAAACAAAGAAATATCAAGTGGGGTTAATGAAATTCTAAAAAAGGTTTTAAAAGACCCGCTTATAAAATATCCTAATAATTTTACTTCAAAGATAATAGAAGATATTTTTAAAGACAGAACTTCTAATAAAAATATTTGCGGATTAACCGATTGGAGATTTTTTAAAAAGGACGAGCAATCTTTGGAGGATTTTAATAAAAACTTTTCTATTTGGTTTTCTACATTTGAGAAATTAGAAGACAAAAATAATTGGGAAGTGGAACTAATTAAAAGTGTAAATTATGCAGAAAATTGGTTTTGCTTAGTTGATAATGATACTTACTTGATAGAACATACAGATTATGTATCAATGTATTTATTGAAAAGAAAAAAAGATATGCAAAAGTTAGAAATCAAATACGATGAGATATGCAACAGAAAAAAGTCTCAAACTCAAGACACAATAGAATTAGAATTATTTTACAAATATCTTTTAAAAGAAGTTTAAAATCAGAGAGCTTAGTATAAAAGCCTGATAGTCAGCAATATTTTAGATATGTTGTTGAACTTTAGGAATTGGAACTTGACATTTATGGAAAAGTCCATAAATTGCAGGGAGATAAGAATTTTTGCAATTTCTTATATGTAGGGCAATACCTTGATGCCGAAAGCGAATTAGCGTATAATTAGGTACAGGTATTACGCCCCAAGTACAGGCACATACATAAGCCAAAACCCGATAGGTTTAAAAGGTAGAAACCCAAATATTTATGCGTATGTAAAAAATCCAAATGCTTGGGTTGATATATTTGGGTTGGATTGTAGCCACGAAAGTGGAGAAAGAGGAATTAATAAAGCGAAAGAAGATTTAGCCAAAGCAGGATTTACAGACATTGAAACAGAAGTTTTAATGAGTGTTAATGGTAGTGATAAACGAATTAGAGCTGATATTACTGCGAAGGATTCAGATGGTAATTTGCATGTTTTTGAGGTTAAAAATAATTCAGGAACATTAACTCCAAATCAAACAGAGGCAAATGTTTTTTCTTTGGATAATGATAGAGTCGCTAATCCTAATAATGGTAGAGATATAGACACAAGTAGAGGGGTAACGGCAGATTATAAGATTGCAACATCGAGAAAACCTAATGCAGGTGAAAAAAATTCAACAGGAAGTGCAACTTTTCACACATTACATTATAGTGATGAGTGATTAAAAATTTATTATAAATCAGGTATTGAAAAAATGAATATTGAGAAAGATTTTTATCAGTTGTTTAAAGCTAATGTTCAGGATGTAATACAGTTAGATTGTTTGAAAAGGAAAATTACCAAAGAAACAGTAGTATTTTATCTTGATGATAATTCGGAAATTATATTACGGATAAGTCTTGAGCGAAAAGGTTATGGGAAAGACGAATTTGGTGTCTATTCAGGATTTATCGTTAAAGGAGGAGGGATTATAGATATAATCAATTCATCACAATCAATCGTTAAATTTACTGATACTGTGTTGGCAGGTGATACTTCATTTTCCTTTATAAAAAAATTACATACAAAATCCTATCACGTTACAAAAGATAATTACATCGATCAATGTAGGCATATTATACAAGATATGCAGGAATATTATCTTCCGGTTATTAAAAGTTTTATTTGGTACCCCGAATATGCAGTTAAAAATTTTGATACATTAGAGTATTATAAATTCATTAAGAAAAACAGATTTACTGTTGGTGTGACACTTGCGTTTTTAGCTGGAATTCCGTCCTTTATTGACGAGTTAATAACAATGGCTACAGTTTCAAAATCTGTTATGAACTATGATAGAAAAGATTATTTTAAAGATTACTTTTTAGCCTCAAATCCTTATGAGGAAATTATTACTCCTATAAAGTTGGTAATTGATAAAAAGAAAATGAGTCCGTAACGAAAAAGGTGAAAAGGGTTTTTGTAATTTCCTGTATCAAGTCAAGGTCAATACCTTGATACCGAAACTGAATTAGCGTATAATAGGTACAGATACTACGACCCAAGTACAGGCTGTTACATAAGCCAAGACCCAATAGGGTTAGCGGGTGGTAATCCTACGCTGTATGGGTATGTGAAAGACCCGAACAGTTGGATTGATGTATTTGGGCTTAATGAATTACAAGATTTAGCAAAAGAAGCTCACAGTAATCTGGATAAATTTGCTCAAAAAAGAAGAGTTACAGCTGTTGGTGTAAATGAATATGGTACATTGTTTGTTTCTTCAAGCACCCCAAAAGTTGATAGTAAAATTGTGAAATGGGCTGAGGATAATAATATTACAGTAGTACATAGTGGATTAGAAAATGTTCACGCAGAAGAAGCATTAGTGAGGTCTAACAATGGAATAATAGCAATTGAAGCCAGTTCCAAAATATGTATAGATTGCCAAACTTTAATGGAAGAAAAGAATATAAAATTTGAGACAGAAACAACAGGTAAAAAAAGTAAAAAGAGGAAAACAGATTGCAAAGATGGATAATGTAATAATACATCAAAGAATAGAATCTTTAAATGATAAAGAGAGAGTGCTTTTTGCTTTCTCAATGGCTGAACGAATGATGCCTTTATATTATGACTTATGTAATAACCATACAGACATATATGATTTTGGCCATTATAAAGAATTAGAAAATATTTTGTCCAGAGGATTTAATTATGCTAGTACTAGAGTAAAAATAGACCCTTTAATTATTCAACAAATAATAGATAATTGTGTTTTCATACTAACTCCCGATATGGAAGAAATAGCTACTACTATATCTGACTTGGCTCAAAAACCCTCTTTGTGTGTCGCCTATGGTTTTGATTATATGATAAATAAAGACATTAATAGTATCAACTATTGTAGTGATATGCCTTTCCAATGTTTTTATATTTGCTATGAAGCAGAAAAAAATTATAATTCAATTATTGCCAAAGAAATTGAAATGCAAAAAACATTATTGGAAAAGATATGTTCAAATGAAAGATTGGAAACTATAAGAGCTTTCAATAGAAATAATCAGATAGTTAATTTCATAAATAAGTAATGTACCGTTACACGAAATAAAAAAGGAGGGCAAACAGGAAGATGAAATAACAACGTGGGTGTTCGAAGGCTTTACCCCGACGGCAAAGCTTGTAAACGGTAAGGCATATAGCATTATCTCCGACCATATAGGCAAACCTATACAGGCGATAGACGATAACGGCGAACTTGTATGGAGTGCCGATTACGACATATACGGCAGGCTGAAAAATGTAAAAGGCGAGCGGACTTTCATACCGTTTAGGCAAGTCGGGCAGATAGAAGACGCTGAATTAGAAGGGCTTTACTATAACCGGTACAGGTGGTATAATTCAAATACAGGCACATACATAAGCCAAGACCCGATAGGGTTAGCGGGCGGGTTGAACTTATATAGTTATGTTCATGATAGTAATTTTTGGGTTGATATATTTGGACTTACAAGAGGGAAAAGAGTAGAGAAATTACCTAAAAATTTGCAAAGACGCCCAAAATGGAGAAAAAAAACATATGAATATTTGGAATTGCTAACTAAGTATATATAGACTTCCGTTGCGATGATGCATTAGCAAAAGTATGGATAATTTTAGCATCTCCATCTTTTTTGAATAGCA
>JRAN01000030.1 GCA_000768855.1 Porphyromonadaceae bacterium COT-184 OH4590
TAATCTTTCCAGTAGCCCGTACCCTGCCGGAACTTCGTCTTATACAACATTTTACCCGACAGACTCTTTACCCAATACTCACCCGTAAGAACCCCTCGTTTGTAGTGGGCTTCCTTAAATGTAATTATTGTATCTTTTTCTATATCTACTCCATATTTACCATCGGGATAGCCATTATATATATATATATATTCATTACCAATTGTTTGTCTTTTAGCATAATATTTGTTTATAATTAAACTTTTTCCCATAATGGATAGATTTGCATCTATTCTCCGATATATATTTATATTAAAAAACTGACCTTTCTCATTTATACCATATCTTTTTACAAAAGATGATATACTTTCGCACCACCACAAACCTTCACAGGAATCTTTTTTTAAAAAAATTATTCCCATAGAATTCGACTTTTTATCCCTCTTCTTTTTTTGCCCGTAAATAGGGTTAAGGCAAAATATAGCCGTCAACACTATGACGACAGTCTTAAATCTTGTTTTTCTTTGCATAATAATATAGTTTTGCTTCTCTTTGCATTACCCGTATCTGCCATATATAAAATAACTTCGGGCGATTGTTATAATCCATAAAGTTATCCGTACTACCCAATCTAAACTTATATTTGTCGTATTCTCTTATTTTCTCAAACGCCTCCTTCGTATCCGTCCACTTGCTCAGATACCTGCGGGCATCTACCACTCTCTCGTTACTCGGATCTTTTTCGGCAATAGAACTTAATTTTTTTAATATATACTCGCATTGTTCAATATTTTCATCTGCATTAGCTATCATCTCTTGATAATCTTCCCGAAAAGTATGCGGTACGCCCAATACATGACCCAGCTCGTGGGCGTAGGTGGGCAGATGCCCCAAACGTTCCCGAAAAACTACACTATTCTTACTGTACAACGGCGCCATAGGTGAAGCGCCACCCGCTCCTTCCGCACGTAACGGAGTAAGATAAAGGATTATATCCTTTTGGGGATTAACCAAATCGGGCTTAACCTCCCCGAACCGATAATGGATAAAACTCGTTATCTTGTTTGCATCAAACTTATTTGTAGCTTCATTAAACATACCCCTCTCCAGTATTTATATTCTTCCCTTCGTTGGCCAAAATCAACTCATTTCTCGTAAAACCGAGCTTAAAAGGCTTGCCGTCCTTGTCGTATATAAACTTAACCTGTATCAGTGCCTGATTTAGGCTACGACTATTCAGGTAGTCCTCTATCGACTGTAAACCACCAATTTTGCCTATCTCGGTATCTATAACACCGGCTCCGAATTCAGGCTCATCCTCTATATAGGCATATACAACAGGTATGTTTATCTTATAATAGTTGTATTCAGCATTCGCTGCAATATTAAGCTTACCCACGACAGCTCCGGTAGATGACTCAACCGTGATACTTGTCGGAGAAATGACCGAATCACCACAGCTGACCGTTATCTCAGCTCCACCATTAGAACACTCGTAAAGCGTCAACTCGTCGGGACAGACACTTACAAAAGTACTTTCCGATTTTAATATCAAGGTCTCTGTCTCAGGTGTATCGGAGTGGTTATAATAAATATCCGATACCAAAAGCAACTTAACAGTACTGCGGGGAGGCATTACCAACCACGGTACATAGTAAGTGCCGTAAGACTCACCACTGTTTACATGCTTTACCCCGATTTCGAACGGAGTGTATATTTGTTTGAGCTCTTCCGAGCCCTCTATACAGGGGCTGTCTGGGTCTCTCCACTCTTTACGATACCAGTCGAAACCGAACTCCCCCTGATACGTATTAGGGTTAGTCTCAAAATTCACAACATACTCAGGCACCACAACACGCGGAAAACGGATACGAAGCGTATTACCAAGTTCACTCACAAAACGAGCGGTGGCAATATTGTGTTTATCCCTTTTATCGGCAGAGTGGCTCTTTTCTTTAGGAGTTAATGTCTTCAGTTTTATTCTCGTCAATTTATCCGTTACGGATAAATTGCTCAAAGTATCGTTCCCCAACACCTCGCCTTCGTATTCATAATCTAAACCAGGGGCTTCAAGATTTATTGTCATCTGCTCTCCCTCTCCGTTAGTAGTCTCAATGCAAAGATAAACTTCCTGTTCGGGATACAATGTATCTTTGTCTATTCTCTCTCCACCCATATCCTCAAAATAATAGCCATCGAACTGCGGTTCGTAGGAAAGCATCTTTTGAGGCTTCTCCTCAGGCTCCACATACCAAAAACGATACAGGTAGAAAAACTCGGCTCCCATAAAACGATTATATATCCGCTCATTGACAGTAAGCGTAAGGCTAACAAACATTCCATCTTGTTGGTTGTAGCCGACCAAAAAGTACACCGGCATTACTCCTCTGAGGTCGTAGCGGTAAAACTCCTGTCCGTCGGACAGTTCGTCGTAAAAGACTATCTCACCATCATACCAATAGCCTGTATAGCCCTCGTTTGCCGCACTTCTGCCACACATCCAGTCTAAGAAAAAACCGTCGCCCTCCTCAGCAGCGAAGCTCACACAGATAAACGAGTCCTTGGGGTACGTGCACGGGATGCCCAAAAGGTCGGTATCCCTATCGTGAGAAAAACGAAAATCCAAAAGGGTTCGCTCTACGCCGTTAAATCGCATTATCGTGTATGTAAAAGCTGTTTTAAAACAGAATTTGATTTAGCGATAGTATTTTTAATTATAATCAAACGATTATAAAGAGGCTTGTAATATGGTGAACTTTCCGTATGGATTTATGATAAGTGGCAAAAGACAAAACACGAGAATGTCGATATGAGGATGTTTATTTTGAATAAGAATTGTACAACAATCGCTTTAAAATATAGAGAAATCTTACATGACCTGCTGGTTTTAAAAACAGATAATTAGATTTATTGGAAAAATTAAATAAGTTCTATATATTACAGTCAATAAATATTAATTATAAAGACAGTTTATAATCACTTCGGATACTCTATCCTCGAATGATATATATTGATAAGTTTCTCTTTGAGTACATTTTTGGCTATATCTATGTGTTTGAATGTCAAAGGCGACTCCTTGAACGACTGGTCGGCAACCTGTGTGTTAATAATATCATCTACAAGTGCACCTATAGTCGTCTCGTTGTACTCCTTGAGGCTACGTGAGGCAGCCTCTACGGCATCAGCCATCATCACTATTGCTTCCTCTTTGGTATCGGGATAGCGACCATTGTACGAAAATAGGCTCTTATCGATTTCTACATTGGGATTCTCTTTTTGTTCGGTAATATAAAAATAGCGTACAAGGCTCTTGGCATGGTGCGACTTGATAAAGTTTATTATCTGTTTCGGCAGACTGTTTTGCTCGGCTATCTTCACACCATCGTCCACGTGAGCTATTATCACACGTGCAGCCTCTTGGCATGTCATATCGTTTAGCGGATTGAACCCCGACACCTGATTTTCGATAAAACACATTGGGTTTTTCATCTTGCCTATATCATGATACAACGCTCCTGTACGAGCAAGTAGCATATTGGCGTTTATCTTTTGGGCAATGGCAGCCGCAAGAGTCGATACCTGTATTACATGTTGGAATGTGCCGGGTGCTTTTGCCGAAAAGTCCATCAACAGCTTGTTGTTGATATTCGACAGTTCCACCAAAGTAACATCGGAGAGGTATCCGAACAACTTTTCGAATATATATATAAGAATATATGCAAAGAGCAGCAGCAACGCATTGACGGCAAATATCAGATAGTGTTGCCAAGCAAAGGTAAACAAACCTGTCTCTATTATTGTACAGAAAGAGTAAATAAAAGCGTATGTGATAAATATAAATATGGCACTCTGTACCAACTGTCCTCTATGGGTAAGCTGTTTGAGAGTCGATACGGCTATCATACCTGCCGGAATATGAAGCATAAGGAACAAAAACGGCGACGGCACAAAAAGCGATACTATCAGCACCACTATGTTATGTATAAAAAGGGCGGTGCGGCTATCGAAGAATATACGGATAATAATAGCCATAAGGGCAAACGGCACAACGTTTATGATGTCTGAGTTGTAACCCATTATGAGCGATGCTCCACATACCACTATCAATATCATAACAACAATAAAGACGGCGTTTTTTATGCGGATAAATTCGGGGCGAAACAGCACAACGTATATCACAAATAGTGCGAGAAGTATGGCTATCATAAATATATCGGCTAAGGCAACGAGTTTGTTGTCTTGGTTGGGAGTATTATCGGCATACTCCTTTTTTAGTGAGTTGAGAATTTTGCCCTGTTCTTGCTTTACAATCTCGCCTCGGTCGATGATTCGTTCACCTGCCTGTACCATTCCATTCGATAGAGGAATACTTTTTAGAAGCTCATTGAGAGTGTGTTCCGATTTGTTTTTGTCGATATTGAGGCTGACTTCCACAAAACGACTTATATTGAGTGAATCGAGTGTGGCAGCGGTAATAGGGTAGTTCGACGAAATATAGCCAAGAGCCGAAGTTGGAGTAAAGATATTGGCAACCTCTATTTTACGCCAAATATTTGAAGAATCGCTCACATTGATACTTGTCATAGCTGACTTTTTGAAATCATCATAGTCGGTTTGAGTTACCACACCGCGTTTGTAGATGTTTTGCAACGCACGTTGAAGGTGATATCTGATATTGCCCTTGATGGTGGTATCGGCTTTGAACCTGTCAATAGCATCTATAGCCTTGTTTGCATCGATGGTGTAGTATGGCGTAAAGCGGCGTTTGATACTGTCACGCTCTTGTCGTAGTTCGCTGTCGGTTTTGTATATAGGGAAGTCGAATGGTGCGGTAAGCAGCTCGTAGTGCCACGGTTTGCCCACTTCATACTTCTTGTCGAAATGCGTTCGCTGTGGAAACATTTTGAATATCAAAAACGTAGTCGCCACAAACATAAGTATATATATCAATATTCTGGTGTGCTTGTATTTAAAATTAGCTCTGCTTAGTTTGAGTCCCATATCTGAGAATATTATTTGGTTCGGATTACAAAGATACAAAAAAAAATATCTCCCATAGACTTATTCTACAGAAGATAATATTATACAATAAACCTGTCCTACTCATTTGATTTCAAAGCCTCAGGCTCGAATGTAGCTAACGGAACAAAAACTCCCTTTTCTTCTCTGCCTATTTTGAGGTATCCGTCTTCGGTAATACGGTATTCGGTAGTTTTTTTGAGTATTGTCAATACCGTGTTGTCGATAACCAATACATCTTTATCCGTACATTTCTTTGCGTTTGTCTCTATGTTGTTGAACGAAATTCTCCATCGTCTCATATTCCAGTTATACTTTGCTTTAAATGCGGCACACGATGCATTGCCCTCTACGATGCGTCTGTTTTTCTTGTCCTTCGACATTACGAAATACGGCTGTTCGGCAATATTGGTCGGGATAGGATTGTTTTTTATCTCTATAAGTTTCCACTTTTTGTTGGTCAAAACATGCTGTTGATATAGCAATTCGGCTTTTGATGGAGTATATTTGTAATACACTTTTTGAGCCTCAAACGACACAGGCACAAATGCAAATCCCGTAACATTACTTCCATTATGTTGAGCAGGTTTCCATGCTGGCATTTTTCTTACCGCATCCAAAGCAGCGTTATCGCACTCGTAATTGAGACTTTGTTGAATGGTTGGGTTCTGTACTTTACCGTTTTTGTCAACAAACAGACGAACTATCACTCGTCCGCTAATATTATTCTCCACAATACTGTTAGGTATTATCAGCACAGAGTCGATAAACTTAAACATAGCTTTGTCGCCACCAATAAAACTCGGAGGCACCACTCCGGAAGTCTGGAGTATAACACTCCTATCTATTGTTGGCTCGGTATCAATGGTATCTTGCTCTACGTATTGAGCGTTTTCCATTTGGTATTCGCCTTCCATATAGTCGGTATATACCGGATTTTGTGCATATATTATCCCCGAAAATGAGGCAAACAATACAATTGTTATACAATGTAAAAAGATTTTTTTCATAAAAATAGGATTTGATTATTTGTTGATATTTTTTGAAATTATTTGAAAAATACGACAGTTGGCATATCATCCAATATTTGTTTGTCAATTATACATTTTTTTGATGTGTCTCATTGGTAATCTGATAATTGAAAACATCTAATATAGGTGTTTCGGATACAGATACTATTCTGTACGGATAAACGGACTTTTCCATAAAACTTGCCAGATACTCGACAGCTCCGTTTAATGTGGCTGCTTTGACATAAGAGAGAGTTGCGATTGTTTTTTCCACACCTTTTTCTTCGTCAATGCTTATCAACATCACTCTGCACTTCCACCAACGGTCGTCTGTATCTATGTCGGAGTCAATAAGCTCGTTTATCTTTACTTTTTTGATACTTGCCACAACAAACTCGCCTGTCAGCATTGGCTCTATCTCTCTGATGATGCGCTCTTCGGCTTCGGTGAAACTCATAGCATCGACCAAATACAGTTCGTTAACCCTTGTCAGCAAGCCATCTTCACCGGCTTTGTCGTAATTTACTTTACACTCAAACCAACTGTTCATTATTTCGACTTTTCTTAAAAAAATTATTTAGCCACAAAATTACAAAAAAAATCAGTCCTGTGAATAAAAAAGAGTTATCTTTGTGCAAAATTATTACGGCTTACCACTTTTAATTAATAGATATAATGCATATTTTCTATACACACAATATATTAGATACCGGTGTGTTGTCCGAAGAGGAGTCTTATCACTGTATCAAAGTATTGCGGATGAAAACCGACGACACCATCGGTATTATAGACGGTATCGGCAATATGTATGAGGCAAGGATTGTTTTGGCAGATACCAAACATACAAGAGTAGAAATTTTATCCGTACAGCAAGACTTTGGCAAACGCAACTACTCTCTGCATTTAGCAGTGGCTCCAACCAAAAATATTGACCGATTTGAATGGCTTGTCGAGAAATCTGTCGAAATAGGAGTGGATTGTATAACACCTCTTAATTGCAGGTTTTCGGAGCGACGAACTATAAAATTAGAACGTATCGAAAAGATAGCATTATCGGCTGCCAAACAGTCGCTAAAAGCATACTTGCCAAAAATAAATCATATGACAGACTTTGCCGACCTTGTGTCGCAGTCAGCCGAAAGTCAGAGGTTTGTAGCACATTGCTACAATTTGCCAAAAGAGAATTTGTTGAAGATATGCAAAAGCCAACAATCGACCCTTGTATTGATAGGACCTGAGGGAGACTTTTCGGAGCAAGAGATAGAGCATGCTCTCCGCATAGGATTTCGGTCGGCGTCATTGTCGGATAGCCGACTTAGAACCGAGACGGCGGGCGTCGTCGCCACCAATACGGTAGCTTTGGCAAATATAATTTAATACATATTATACAAATCAAGAGTTAAGAATGAAACACTTGAATTTTTCACAATCAAATAGGCTATTGGGCTAACCTTTTCGGAAGGCACATATCTTAATCGCCTAAACCAAAAAAGCCAAGCTCAAATATATCATTATCGACACAAATACTCCTCTTAGGTAGTGCCATTTGTCGAACATGTTGAGTAGAAATACCGCGATAAAATTGGGTATCATCGACACCAAAATCAGGTTGGTCAATATATTGGTAACTCGGAAAAACTCTAAAACATCTTTCATTTGGTCGTCGCCATGATAAAAAGTAGTGTAGAATACGGAGGCAAACAAAATAGGAGCTATAAGCCCTGCCAATAGAGCTACTGCAAACTGAATTGCAGGTTTTTCTAAATACTCTTTTATTCTTTGGTTCACAGTATCAAAATTTTAGGGTGGTTAGTAGTTTGTAGTCAGTAAGGTCGGTCTGTACCGGCTGTACCGATATATATCCGTTGCTTAGAGCCCACTCGTCGGTATCCATTGCTTGCGGTTCTTCGTTGGTAAAAGAGCCTGTGAGCCAGAAACAGTTGCGTTTGAATGGTGTTTGCGAAGCCATAAACTCGTTGCTCCAAAGTCCGGGAGCCTGACGGCACACCTTGATACCTTTTATCGCTCCCATAGGGGCATTGACATTGAGGCATACTCCTTGTGGCAACTTTTGTTCGAGAACATACTCTATTATTTCGCGGAAAAATGGCAAAGTATGCGAAAAGTCGGCTTGTGGGCTGTGGTCGCATAGCGAAAAGCCGATACTCGGCACTCGGTGCAAAGCCCCTTCTATAGCCGCTCCCATAGTGCCAGAATATATGACGTTGATAGAAGAGTTGGCCCCGTGGTTGATACCCGAAAGTACAATGTCGGGCTTACGATTTACCTCTGGTAACTGTAGCGAAAAGGCGAGCTTAACGCAGTCGGTGGGCGTACCTGTGCAGGATATTACCCTTACACCCTCTTCGCGGCGCAGCTCCTCGTAGAGTAATGGGCGAGTAACAGTAAGAGCACTCGACTGAGCCGACCTTGCACGGTCGGGAGCCACCACAAGCACGTCGCCAAAAGGACGGGCAAGGTTAATGAGTTCGCTTACCCCTTTGGAATAGACGCTATCATCGTTAGTTACTAATATTAATGGTCGTTTCAT
Organism: Porphyromonadaceae bacterium COT-184 OH4590; assembly: GCA_000768855.1. Lineage (GTDB taxonomy): Bacteria > Bacteroidota > Bacteroidia > Bacteroidales > Paludibacteraceae > F0058. The sequence goes on from JRAN01000030.1 coordinate 8,560, forward strand.
ATATTATTTCGCTATTTTTTTATTAAATGTTTGCAAAGATAATTCTTTATTTTGATGTAGAAATGAAGAAATTGTTGCTACACCATTGGGAATGTGGGGTAGGGTTCAAAAAATTTGTCATTCCCATACAGGTAGGAATGACAAAACAAAATGCTTGCGTTCTTGTGTTTTATTGTTGACTCTGAATGTCATTGTTCAAAAAAAATCAATTTACTCCTGAGAGTTTTTTTAAATATTTCAATTCCACTCCGTTTTGCTCGGCTAATTGAATAAAATCTTTGGTTAATATCTCCATCTCTTGCCTTGCAGATAGGGCGTGGCTACACATCATCGTTTCTGCCCATTTTGTAGAGAATAATTTGCTTAATACTTTGCTAATTGCGAAAGTCGGACTTAATCGGAATATGTTCAATTTAGCTGGCTCTATGCCATATTTTGATTGTTGTAGAAAAGTAAAATTTTCTCTCAAAGCCTTGCTCGTCAAATCAATAACTTTTTTATTCTTTGAAAGGGTGTAGTTATTTCCGCCGTCGTAATAAATCCCATAAGCCATCGGGCAAACCATTGCAATATGCGACTTTTGCCAACTATCCATATTTTTGGAAATAGTTGTGAGAAAGCCGGCCTGCTTTAAAATTTGCTTTAAAGCTTGTGTTCTATGTCGTTCTTTTCCGTCGATTTCTCCGAATGTGGTCGGTTGAACCATTTTTGAGGTCAATTCATAATGAACAATTCCGTTCTCAATTTTTCCGCCTGCTCCCGGAAAGGCAGGAACTACTCTTTCATAACCCAAATGCTCAATCCATTCCGAATAACCATTTGTGGTATTGACCATAAAAACAAAATTTTCGGATTGATTTTTACTTAAAATAGGCAATACATCGTTGATATTGTCGTTCCTCAGTGTTACGAAAACATAATCGTAAATATCATTGTTTTTTAGTTCGGATATTACCGAAACTTTGGGTTTTTCTTCGCCGAATTTTTCCGAAAATAATACAAGTCCTTTTTGTTGTAACTCTTCCAAACGTTTTCCCCGAGCCAAAAGTGTAACATCTTGCCCTGAAAGAGCCAATTTGCCCCCATAAATAGAGCCAATTACTCCCGCTCCTAAAAACAAAATTCTCTTATTTTCGATTTTCATTGTGTTACTTATTTGGGTTGCATATTATTTAGTATTACCACTACCACATTCCGTCGAACATTGTCCACAGCAAATCGCCAAGATTCCAAGCCCGTTCGAGGGCGGTATTGGCACAGTCGTTGCTGTAGGCGGTCAAAATCTCTACTGTCTTTTTGTAATCTTTTGCCCTGTATGCTTCGAGGGCTTTTTGCTCGGCAGTAGCTGCACCGGCAATAAACTCTTTTTGCAACGGAGCAAACTCCTTATCCACCACAGGCGACATATCGCCCCAACGCTTAGCGGCTATTGTGCCTATTCGATTGAATACCCACCAAGCGGCATCTCGCGAAAAGCCTGTCTGTCTGCCGTCGGTCTCATACGCCTTTGGTAACTTAGTAATAGAGCCATACAGAGGCACATATATCGAAGATGCCACGTTGTCGAGTGCAAACCATAGCAAGCCGCCTACCTTGTCGGGCATATCACTACGACATTGAATAATAGTGGCATAGATAGTAAAATGCACGGCTATGGTGCGTTCGCCACGCCAATGCCAACCGCCGTTGATACGCATCAACTTTTGTTCATCGGCTTTCATAAACGGGTTTGCAACGGGCGATATTACAGTTTTGCCCTCCTTGTCGGTAACGGTAAGGTTTTTACGCATATCGTACTCGGTGCCTTGGTAATAGTCTTTGAACACCGACATCATCTTCTCTTTGCTAACAAGCGTATCGGGCTTTACCGAAAACGGATAGTTCTCTTGGTTGGGGTCGAGTTTGAGCGAAGGTGACACGAGGTCAAACACACGCCACTCGCGACGACGGCAAGCCATGCTCATACGGCTTTCGGGAGCGTATGCGTAGGCAAAGCGAAAAGGCTCACCCGACTTTCTGCTCCAGAAGCCCATCTCTTCAGCAACAGAATAGACATTATCCGATGCCATAAAATAGTCTTTGTTTTTGAGGTTTATCTCTCTGATAGTTGAAGCATTGGCATTGACCGATATATGGTCATCGGGTACACGTTGTGCAGCCCAAACGGCTCCTACCTTGCCTTTGCCTGGTCCTACTATTTCGAGGTGCCACACCTCGTTTTTGTCGGCAATGGTAAGGGCTTCGCCAAAGTCGTTCCAACCGTACTTTTTGAGTAGCTCACCTGCCATAGTTATAGCTTGGCGGGCTGTTGAGCAACGTTCCATCATCAGTTCGCAGAGAGCAGTAGCATCGATAAGTCCTAAATCCGACTGCATCTCTTTTCTGCCTGTAAAAGTCGATTCTCCTATGGCAAGCTGGTGTTCATTTAGGCAGGGGTAGGCTGACGAAAAATATTTGTATGTGTGTGCCAACTGCGGTATCTCGCCTGTTTTTACAAACTCATATTTTTTCATCTTGCCGTATTCATCTTGTTTGGGTATTACTCGTCGGTAGAGAGTTTTGGTAGTTCCCTTGGCGTGGTCGGCGGCAGGTACTATATAAATATTGGTGCGTGTACGTCCGCTGTCGTCGGTGTGTGAGGTCATAACGGAGCCATCTGACGAGGCTTTTTTGCCTACCGTAATAGATGTACATTCAAGGGTTAGGTCTTTGGGTAAATCATATTTTTCGAAGTCGCTCGATTGAGCAGAAGCTGCAAGCGGGAGTAGGCCTGTAAGCGCAAGGGATAAAAATATCTTTTTCATTGGTCTATTTTGTTGTTTTATTATAAAAAATGGAAGGCAAAGTTAGTAAAAAAAACACACTATCCTTATTCTACCCAAGGAGTTGGGTAAGCAGGAGGCTCTTTATAGTCATACCGAAAAAGGCGATAGGCTTTTGAGCTTTTCTTTAAAGAGTCGTACTTGGGACGAGCAAAAGGCAACAAATATCCAACACCAATCTCCAACATTTCTGCAATATATCCGTGGGTTTTTATGCCTGCCTGTACTACAAAATTGTCATATACTCGATAACGTAATGCAAAGCGAGTGTAATTCCATCCATCTTCTTTTTTTAGATTGTATTTATAAAAAATCCCTCTATTGAGATTGTCTTGTGGATAAGCATTACGGATAGGGTCGTACAGATATATTCCAAAATCTACGATCCCCGTAAGACGTCCCATAATGAACTCATTATTGACAGATATACCAAATCGAATTTTATTTGAGAATTTATCTTCATCTATTTTGTAACGTTTAAACATAGGGTTTTCGTCCGACGGACGTTTGGTAAATGCACCATCATAAAAGAGGTCTACTCCGCCTCCCAAGGCATACCAGCCTACAATAGGGAGAGTTAGCCCCGCGTGTAGAGAGCCGACAAAAAAACTTTTGTGGTCGTTGTAGTGAATTTCTCTCGAAAACCCCGAAGCCACTATTTTACCTTCGAAGTCGAAAGGCAGATTATAAGCAGGGTTATAGCTTAAATTGGGATTGTGCAGTCTAAATTTGTATATAGCCCCCAAATGAACGTATCCCATATTGACTCCAAAATTGGGATTGCGAAAACTGCCGTTGCTCATATGAGCATATCCCAAGTCGCCTATTATAGCTATGCGGTCTGTGAGTAAATACTCGAAATTGACACTTGAGGTCAGATAGCAGTTGAGCGGAAAACTAAAAGCCGAATTGGCAGTTGAGGCATCAATACCGCTTAGGGTATCGGCATCGTTCCATGTTTTGGTAACGTAGCTCAATCCTGCACCAAACTTCAGATTAATATCAATATGTTTAACCGTAAACAATGGGATAGATATGTAGGGATACGCATATATCGCATTACCCAACAGTCGATTGTTGCCGAGATTGACAAAACCGACACCTATGCCCACATTTGGGAAATGCCAAAACTGCTGCCAACGATTTTTCGATTGGGCTGCCCATTCGAAAGCTACTTCTCCACCCAATACCATACCTTTGGCAATAGAATCAAGGTTTTTGGAGTGAGGTACTATCATACCTGCCGACAATACTCCTTTGGATGTGAATTTATATCTATGCTGAGCATAAGAGGGGATGGAAAATGTTATTATTAATAACAAAACCGCTGTTTTTTGAGACTTACTCCACTGCATATCATCTTTTTTGACTATTTTTGCAAAAATAATACAATTAATTAAGATAGCAGATACAAAAGTAATTTCATTATAGCAATATATTGTACATGAAACAGTTAATAACAATTGCAAAAAAAGAATTCCGTAGTTTTTTCGGCTCAATATTCGGATACATAATACTCGCCATTTTTTTGCTCGGCGGAGCATTGTTCCTATGGATTTTCCCAAACCAATACAACATTATCGACAATGGCTATGCGGCATTAGACGGACTTTTTGCCATTACTCCGTACCTGTTTATTTTTCTTTGCCCTGCCATTACTATGCGTAGTATTGCCGAGGAGCGACAGCAAGGTACACTTGAACTACTCTTTGCTCGTCCCGTAACCAAAAGGCAAATAGTGCTTGGCAAATCGCTCGGCAGTTGGGCTATAGTGCTTGTGGCTCTGGTATTTGTGTTGGTGTGGTTTGTGTCGGTGTCGCTTTTGGCAAGTCCCAAAGGCAATGTAGATAGTGGTGCGTTTTGGGGTTCGATGATAGGACTGCTCTTTCTGTCGTCTATCTACATAGCTATCGGTATATTTACGTCGTCGTTTACAAGCAGTCAGATATTTGCCTTTGTTCTCGGAGCAACTCTCTCATTTTTAATGCTTAAGGGGTTCGATTTTGTTAGCTTGTTGTTTGTCAAGGGTAATGTAAGCAATCTAATTGCATCGCTTGGCATCAACTATCACTACAAGTCGATATCGCGGGGCGTCGTCGATAGTCGCGACCTTATATATTTCATCATTGCCACATCTATTTTTGTTGTTGCCACAATAGGGGTGTTAAGGCGTAAATAAAAAAGTGGTCAGAAATTTTGGAGCTTATAAAAGAGAATCTCAAAATAACACGAAAAGAGCTTGCTATTCGATTGGATATAAACCGATCAGCCATTCAACGACACATACAAAGGCTTAAAAAGGAGAGACTTATCGAACATGTCGGAGGCGACAGAGGCGGGTATTGGAGAGTAAAAGAAGATGTTTTATAGTGGTTGAAGTTTGAAAGTGATTTTAAATTTTGAATCTATAAAAAATATAAACTAGAATTAATCTTAAACCAAAAATTATTTATAAATTTGCACATTAGTTATTTCAAATCAATAACCAATTAGATATTTGAATTTTAAACAATAGAGCGTTTGCTCTTATCTTATTCTCGTTATTGAAATCTGGACAATTTCAGAAGATGTGGGAATAAGCAGGCAAAGGTTCACGCTACGGCGTGGGCTTTTTGTGTTTATCTACATCTAAGGCAGTCCAGAGCCACAATAACAAGATAAACCTAAAAGTATCATGCTTTTTTGTTTATCGTAAGTTTAAGAGCCAATTCTCTAATTTAGCAATAAAACAGAGAAACCGAAAACTGTGTAGAGTAGGCATAATTTGTTAAAAAAGTAAAATTTTTATGCAATCAACAAACATTAAAGGCTTGTTCGATGCCGGAAATCGAAAATTCAGAATACCATCTTATCAACGGTCGTATAGTTGGGGAGAGAAACAAGTTACTTAATTTATTGAAGATTTGAAAAATGCTCAGCGGCAGTACTATCTTGGTCATTTCCTTTTTGAAGAAGAAGGTGAGAACGAGAATACTTTACTAATCATAGATGGGCAACAACGTTTAACCACCTGTGTCATTTTTTTCAGTTGTTTAAAAAACGAACTGAAAAAACGTAAAAATCAAAATGAAACAATTGATGTAGATTTAGATGATATTACCGATTATTATCTGAAAGATATTCATAAAGGAATTCAGAAATTTGAAACCGTTGCTGCTGATAATAATTTTTTCTTAAATGAGATAATTGATAGTAAGCAAAATACCAACGATACAACAACAAAGTCTCAACTACGAATACGCAAAGCAAAACTATTCTTTGAGAAAGAGTTTGAAAAAACCGAGACTAAGGAATTGGAGCGTTGGACAAAATTGGTAGAAAATGCAGCAATCACACAATTTGTAGTAGAGGACAAGGTGCAGGCTGCGCAGATATTTGCTTTCCAAAACGATAGAGGTAAAGCATTGTCCAAATTGGAAATTGTAAAGTCATACTTTATGCTTCAAATTTATCTTTTAGCAGAAAGGAAAGAACAGGCAAATGAACATATCAAATTTTTGGAACGCGAATTTTCCACAATATATTCCCAAACGGTTCGTATCAACTTGAAAGAAGATGATGTATTGACCTATTATTGGCGTTCTATTAAAGGGTACTCCTATGATAAAATAACTGATGGAGTAAAAGAAGCACTACAAGAAACCCCCGGAAATAAAATTGATTGGATAAAGGGGATTGTTACAGGACTTTCGCAAGCATTTAATACAGTTGAAAAGATTGAACAAAGCACAGATAGCTATATCAGCGATTTGCGTTCTTTAAACAACATGGCTTTATCTTATCCATTCTTTATGAAAGCCTACAGAGTAGGGGCAAGCGAAAAAACCATAAGCCGTATAGCTAAATTCTTAGAAAACATTACTTTCCGTAGTCTATTACGTGGGGGAAGAGCCGATATTGAAAGTCGATTGAATAGCTTTTTGACAAAAAAAATTGAAGACGACAATCAAATCAACAACTCAATTGATACTATGATTAATCGTATCAAAACCGATGGCTGGTGGGGTTATTGGAATGATAACGAATTACTCAGATTACTCGATGATGGCTGGTTCTATCAAAATCGTGTGGATAATTATGTGCTTTGGAAGTACGAACTATATTTGTGCAATAAAAATTATCCTCTTCCACACAAAGTATCATTCAACGACCTGATTCGTAATGAAAGTATAGAGCATATAGCTCCGCAAATGCCAACAAATGGCAACCCTCTTGCAAATGGTTATGGTAAATACAAAGATGCTGAGAATGGAATAAAATCAGGTCATTGGCTTCATTGTTTGGGCAACTTAATGCTGATTTCTCAAAGTCATAATAGCTCTATTGGAAACCAACCTTTTGTTAACAAATTAGATTCGTATGGCAAAGATAATTTACTCCACCAACAAAAAGAGATTCAAGACTTTGTTGAGGACAAAAACAATCCCGTCTGGGACGTGGCAGCCATAAATAGGAGACACGAAAAAATATTAAAAGCGGCACAAGAGATTTGGAATTTGGACAAAATATAATACATCAATAAGTAACTGTGTATAGAATATAGCAAGCCGAAGAGGTCTTTTATGGATTGGTTTGGGCTGATTAGCTTTATTATACTTATGCTAATCTTGGTTATTGGATCGTTATCCCGACGAACCGAATGCGGTGTCGGGAGAACTATTGTTTATCGTACAGATACATTGATATTGTGTATATAAAATGTTTTTCTTATCTTTGCACAAACATTTAAATTTATACCACTATGGCAACCATAACATTAGAATACGACGGTAGAAACAAGGGGGCTTTGAGTATGTTGAAAGCATTGCTTGATATTGGGCTGTTTAAGGTAAAAAGTGTGGATAAAGTTAAGCCCGAAGTTTGCAAGCCAAACGCCGTCGAACGCTCATTGCAGGAAGTAAGAGAGGGCAAAGTAAATTCTTATGCAAGTGTGTCGGATTTTTTCAAAAAGAAAAAAATACAAGTGTAAGGTATGTATAAGATTAAAACGACCAAATCGTTTGAAAAAAATGTCGATTTATGCCGTAAAAGAGGTTATAATATGAGTTTGCTAAGCGAGGTAATGACCTTATTGGAAAAAGACGGCAGACTACCCCTATCTACAAACCACACAAGCTAAAAGGCAACTATGAGGGTTGTTGGGGATGCCACATAAAACCCGATTGGCTTTTGATTTGGCAGCAGAACGACAAAGAACTTATACTATTATTTACAAGCACAGGTACACGCTCAGACCTTTTTGATTAAAAAAAACTCGCTCTGCGGAGCGTTTTTATATGATATTATATTTGTTATACAAACCATTAACATAAAAATAAACGATGTTTATACTCAAAGCGTCTGCCGGTAGTGGCAAAACCTATAATCTTGCTATGCAGTTTATACTCCGTCTAATTATTGATGGCGACGATGCTTTTGAGCATATCCTTGCCGTTACTTTTACCAAAGACGCCACCGCCGAGATGAAACTCCGTATCTTGGCAGACTTGTACGCTATTGCCAATGGGCAAAATATGGCGTTGGTCGAAAATATAAAACGGGAGTTGCCTGCAGAAAGTACGCTTACCGACAACCGAATAATGGAGATAGCTCAAAGGTCGTTGCTTAGGATATTGCACGACTACGGCAATTTTAATGTCGGTACTATTGACAGTTTTTTTCAGCGAGTGTTGCGGAATCTTGCCCGTGAGCTTGGTAAGGGGTCGAAGTTCAACATCGACCTCAATGAACAAAAAGCAGTAGCTGAAGCGGTTAGAAATATCGTTGCAATATCGCACACCAACGGCGAACTCCTCAATTGGCTGCGAGACTTTGTAGAAGAGAAGATAGCAGACGAGAAGCAATGGAATATTGAGAACGACCTTCGTGAGTTTGGGCGTAATATTTTCAACGAAGAATATCAGACCGGGCAACACGAACTTACACAACTTATTGATGAAAATCCTGATATTTTTAAAGATAAAATAACGGAATACAAACTTATTACAAATAATTTTGAAAAATATCTGCGAGAGCGAGCCAAAGAGTTTTTCGACAAAGTGATAGAGAATAATATCTCCGAAAAAGATTTTAGCAGAGGTTTGATATTCAATCACTTTAAGAAATTTAAAAATAGAGATTACGGTTTCGACAATGGTAGCACCATTCAAAACGCTTTGAACGATTACCGCACAATGATAACCAAGACCAACAAAGATAGCCACAGGCTTCTGCCCATAATGGAGAGGGTCTTTCACCCCTTGTTGTGCCAAACCGAAAAGTTTAGGCATGAGCATATTGAGAGTTATTTGTCGGCAAAATTGTGTCTTAAGAATATCTTCAATCTTGGGCTGCTTAGCTATATATCGAAAGAGGTAGATGCTCAAAGCCGTGACAACAACCGCTTTATGCTCAAAGACACCGCTATGGTATTACATTCGATGATTAATCCCGAACACGATTTTTCGTTTGTTTATGAGAAAATAGGGGCTGATATTCAGAATGTTATGATAGACGAATTTCAAGATACATCGCTTTTGCAGTGGAAAAACTTCAAGGCTCTGCTTGCCGATATTACCGCATCGGGGCGGTTTTCGCTTTTGGTGGGTGATGTCAAACAGAGTATATATCGCTGGCGTAGTGGTGATTGGCGCATATTGAACAATATCGAAAACGAATTCCGCTATCTCAACAGTAAGACGTTGGACAAAAATTGGCGAAGTGCAAAGAATATAGTGAATTTCAATAATTTACTGTTTGCAAATATATCCAAAATGCTTCCTGATGCTTTTGCCGAACTCTATGGAGAGATGGAAGACAATCCTTTTAAGCGAGCTTATGGCGATGTGATTCAGCAAGTTGTAAACAGCGACAACGAAGGGTTTGTTTCCGTCGATTTCTATGAAGAAGGCAAGGCTGAGGCACTCGAACTGCTTGTCGAAAAGTTACAGATACTCGCATCAAAGCAATATCCGCCAGATAAGATATGTATTCTGTGTCGCACCAACAAAGATGTGCAGACTGTAGCAGAATATTTGGCCAAACAGCAATTTGAGAGCGAAGGCTACAATGATATAGTCTCTGATGAAGCCTTTTTGCTCTCCTCCTCCTCGGCGGTTCGGCTCATCGTATCGGCTATGCAGTTAGCCGCTAATCCGCAAAATCTTATAGCCCTGTCCGAAATAGAGTTTGTGTGTAAGAGGTTGAATATCAGTAAAAAAATAACCGCTCAGATGTTTGATAAATTTGCTCTAAAATCGCTATACGAAATGGCGGTGGAGATAATAGAGCTATTCTCGTTGCACCAGATAGAGGGGCAGGCGGGCTATATCTTTACCTTTTTGGATTATTTAATTAATTATCAGGGAGAAAATAGTGCCGACATAACTAATTTTATACATTACTGGAACGATGAACTTTGCCTTAAAGCAGTCGGAGGCAGCTCGCTAAAAGGTATCAGAGTGATGACAATACACAAATCGAAAGGACTTGAGTTTGATACTGTTATATTGCCCTTCTTTGAAGAAAACATGCATGCTACTCGACGTTCCTCGATAGTTTGGTGTGGGGCAAAAGCTCCGCCTTTCGACCTGCCCATTTTTCCTATCAACTATACCAAAGATATGCAGAGGTCGATATTTGCTCAAGATTTTATTGATGAAACCGTTATGTCACTTATGGATAGTCTTAATGTCCATTATGTAGCTTGTACTCGTGCCGTTAGCAATCTGTTTGTTTTTGCAAAAAAACACGAAAAGAGACCGAAAAACATTCATATAGAGCAACTGCTTGTCGATGCTCTGTCAATCGACAATGGACCTTATGTAGTGGGCAAACTTGATGAGTACTCCGCCACGACAAGTCACATGCCTGCAAGCGACAATCCGTTTAAGGCTCAAAACCTTTTGTATATGCCTTTAGAGTTTGATATACAGGAGAGTAACGCCGATAAAGCTATCTTTATACAATCTAACTCATCGCGTGAGTTTATGTTTGGGGACGACGGTCAACGAAATCCTTTTGTCGTTGAGGGAAATATTATGCACCATATTTTTTCGGCTATTATTACCAAAGCCGATATCCCCAAAGCCGTTGGAAGGCTTGTGTTTGAAGGCGTTATATCCGAAGCCGATAGCTCTCGATATATTCGGGCGGTGGAGGAAGCTATATCTATGTCTGCGGTAATCGATTGGTTTAGTGGTAGATATAGAGTGCTCAATGAACATAATATTCTCTATTCAAATTCGGAGGCTCAACACTCGATAAGTCGCCCCGATAGGGTAATGATAGATGGCAATAGGGCAATAGTGGTCGATTATAAATTCGGGCAATGCCACCCACAGCACCGACAGCAACTTGAGCGTTACTCCTCGTTGTTGCGAAGTATGGGTTTTGTCGATGTGGAAGCCTATCTCTGGTATGTCAAAGAGCGAAATATAGAGAAGGTTTGATTAATAAAAAGATTTAAAAAATCATAAAAACGGAATAAAGATTTGAACAAAAAAGTAATTTATATTTATATAAATAATAAAAAAAATCATTACCTTTGCTAAAGCAAATAAATACTTTATTTAATATTCTGAAAAACATCATTTAATAACCAAAAATAGGAAAAATTATGTTCAATCCAAAACTTGAAAAAGCCCTTAATGCCCAAATTAATGCAGAGATGTGGTCTGCATATCAATATCTGTCGATGGCGACATATTTCCACTCTATTGGTCATGCTGGTATAGCTCATTGGTTCGAAATACAGTTCAAAGAGGAGCAGGACCATGCTCTTATTTTATATAATTTTTTAGTAACACGCGGTGGTCGAGTAAAATTAGACCCTATAAAATCTGTGCAAACAGATTGGGAGACACCTTTGGCTGCTTTTGAGGATACATTAAAACATGAGAAAGATGTTACTCAAATGATAAATAATCTGTATGCTTTGGCAATAGAAGAGAACGATTATACTGTACAAAATCGTTTACGCTGGTTTATAGATGAGCAGATAGAGGAAGAAGATGAGGCTCAAAAGATAATTGACAGCCTAAAACTTATTGACGGCAATGGATTAGGTTTATATATGTTCGATAAGGAACTTGGTTCTCGAACATACTCTACTCCTGCACCTCTAAATAGTGCTGTAGAATAAATCTTCGATATAATAGCCTGAGTTTAATCAAATTAACTTAGGCTGTTTTTTATTTATAAGTTCCTCCTTTTTGGGGGCTACCCCAATCCATTTGCTTAATGGCTGTAGCCCCTTTATATCTTACACAAGTAATGAAAAGGTTTGTTCAGTATAGGTTTATCACAATTTTAATCTTTGATTTAAAAAGATTAATTTTGTAAATTGATTTTTGTGTAGTAGTGAAAAAAGTAACATTTCATACATTAGGGTGTAAATTAAATTTTGCAGAGACCTCGCATATAAGTAAAATGCTTGTGGATAATGGATTTGTAGTAGTATCGAAAGGAGAAGTTGCAGATGTATGTATTGTCAACACTTGTTCGGTAACAGACACTGCAGACAAAAAATGCCGCCAGGCTATACATAAGATTGTATCGGCAAACCCAAATGCTTTTATAATTGTTACAGGTTGTTATGCACAGATAAATCCGTCGGAAGTAGAGCAGATAGAGGGAGTCGATTTGGTATTGGGAGCAAAAGAGAAGTTCGATATACTTAGAGTGATGCACAGCATCGAGGCAAAAGAGCAGTTTGAGCGAGTACAGGTGGATAAAATTGGAAACAATAGTTTTTTTGAACCGATATTTTCCGCAGGTGACCGCACACGCTATTTTTTGAAAGTGCAAGATGGTTGTGACTATTACTGTACATATTGTACTATACCTTTTGCAAGAGGCAAAAGTAGGAGTGCCTCTGTTGATACCACTGCAAAGTCAATACATAAAGCTATTGCAGAAGGGGCAAAGGAAATTATTCTTACCGGAGTAAATATAGGAGATTTTGGTAAGAATACCAATGAAAAATTTATCGACTTGATTCGCTGCATAGATAACATAACTGATGATGTAAGGTTTAGGATATCATCAGTAGAACCCAACTTGCTTGATGATAATATTATCCGTATAGTTGCCGAATCTCGGAGAATAGCCCCTCACTTTCATATCCCGTTGCAGAGTGGTAGCAATAGAGTGCTCAATTTGATGAAACGCAAGTACAGTCGCGAGGTTTTTGCCGATAAGGTGAGTAAAATCAAACAGTATATTCCTGATGCTTTTATTGGGGTTGACGTTATTGTTGGTATGAGAGGCGAAACTTCTGATATGTTTGATGAGACATTAAGTTTCTTGAAGGGTATACCTTTTTCCGAATTGCACATATTTCCATATTCTGAACGAGAAGGTACAAAAGCTCTTGATATTTTTCCGATTGTAAGTCAACAGGAAAAAAAATATCGTAGTGAAATCTTACACCAATTGTCTGCAAAACATTTCGAAGATTTTTATCAAAGCCAAAAAGGCAAAACTAAAACAGTACTGTGGGAAACTACTAAAAATACAAAAATAATGAACGGATATACTGAAAATTATCTATTGGTAACCGCACCTTTTGAGGCTGACAAAATCAACACATTTCAGAAAGTAGTTGTATGATTTTTTATAAAATTTTGCAATAAATTGTATGAAAAAATATATATATTCTAATTAATTTATACTTTTTTAAAAAAATTTATTATCTTTGCCTTTGAAATGTTTTATAAAGTAGAAATTGTAATAAAAAGAGGCTTGATATACTCACATAGTAAAAAAACAAGACATGTTGTTTATTTGCTCTAAGGTTTTTTAATAGCTATTCGTATTATTAACAAAAACAATCAAGATCACATATCTTCAGCAGTTATATTTTTAAATTATCTTTTGCAAGTATAAATATTATGATATTAAACATTTAAAATAAAATATACAATGCTTATGGATATGCTCTTACCTGCTACCTTAATTATATAATGCTACTAATACTGATGATTATATGTCATATCAATATTATGAAGTTGGTTTATTTGTATTATTTACATTGTAAAATTAGTGGAAAATGTCTTTTTTATCAAAACCAACAAGATATTTTTAATATATTAAAGAAAATACAGGATTAATAAAGTATTTATAAATTTATTTAATAACAATTTTAAAAAATTAAATCAAACGATGAAGAAAGTATTTTTAAAAGAATTAGTTTTGATGATTAGTGCATTGACAACAATAATATTTGTCTCTTGCAACCCTACACAAATTCCTAAAGAGTATGTTTATGATGTGTATTTAACAGGTTATGAACAAGACTCACTGACCAAAAAAGATAGGGTTATGTTATGGAAAAATGGTAAAGCGACCGCTCTTACTAATGGAGAATATGAGGCTGGAGGCAACTCAGTATTTGTGTATGGAGAAGATGTATATATAGGGGGATACGAGTTTAATGAAATTGACAAACGAGTAGCTAAATTATGGAAAAACGGTAAAGGTACAGAACTTACTAATGGTGATAGACAAGCAGAGGTACACTCTTTATTTATAGACAATAATAATGTTTATACTTTCGGATATGAAAATAAGACTAATGAATCTATGTCATATGTCGCTAAGATTTGGAAAAATAATGAAGAAACTCCTATAAAAGCAGGAGAAAGATCATATGCTTATGGTGGTTTTGTAAGTGGTAATAATGTGTATGCAGTTGGGTATGAGCTGTATAAAGCTATGTTATGGAAAAATGGAGAAGCCACTCCTCTTACCAATGGTGAAAAATTTGCCTTTGCAAACTCAATTTTTGTATTAGGAGAAGATGTATATGTGGGCGGTAATCATAATGATACAGCCATAGTATGGAAAAATGGCAAGTCGATTGCCCTTACGGATGGCAAACGAGAAGCGGATATAAACTCAGTATTTGTGGTTGGTGATGATATTTATGCAGCGGGATATGAATTTAATGAAGAGAATAAACCTACGGCTAAAATGTGGAAAAATGGTAAAGCTACTATACTGTCAAGTGAAAAAAGTATAGCATCATCATTGTATGTAATAGACGATGATGTATATGTAGTTGGCAATGAAGGTCGAAAGGCTATGCTATGGAAAAATGGAGAAGCCACAGCTTTTAATAATGGTAAATATATTGCTAATATAAAATCAGTGTTTGTTGTTAAAAGAGAAAAATAATAATAATTAGATTAATTTATTATTTAAGAAAAGACATTCTTTAATAGAATGTCTTTTTTGTCGTACTAATAATTAGTGCTTTTACAAAAAATTACACTATCACATTTTATAATAATAATAAAAGAGCAATATATCCTGTTATATCTTTATAATTATATTATTTTGGATTCTGATGCTTTTATCATTTTTCACTTCGCATCATAGTCAGAATAATAGCGATTTTTCTCATCGCATATTTGCTCAAAGTTCGTGAAAATTAATGTTTTTTTATTTCAATATAAAAACACTATTTTTTATAAAAATTTTATTTTTTTACAAAAGTTTGAATAGGTTTATTAGATATTAAATCAATAACTTGCTATGTATCAAAATTGATATTGATTTTTTATATTTGGCTAATTAAAAAAATAATTGTACTTTTGGGGTGTTTTTTTAATATATGTAATATGTTAGTAACCAATTGTTTGAAAGCGAGTAAATAAATAATTAAATAAATTTTAAATTCTATGTGGTTAATTAATTCTTCTATTGGAAGAAAGTTCGTGATGAGTATTACAGGTTTAGCTCTTGTGCTGTTCTTGTTGTTTCACGGAACTATGAACTTTGTGGCGATACTTTCTCCCGAAAGTTACAATGCTATTTGCCATTTGTTAGGTGCAAACTGGTATGCTCTTGTGGCTACTGTAGGGCTTGCAGTATTAGTGATTCTTCACTTTACGTTTGCTTCTGTACTTACTTGGCAAAATTATAAGGCACGAGGCAAAGAGCGTTACAGTGTCTCTGAGTCTTATGATGAGGTTAGTTTTGCTTCGAGAAATATGTTTGTGCTCGGAGTAATAATAATTGGTTTTATGGTGTTGCATCTATACAACTTCTGGTTCAAGATGCAATTTGTGGAAATTGTACATAAAATGGGTGGCGACTTTGGCGACATCTCACTTGCGACTGATGGTGCATACTACATTCGTTTGTTGTTTGCCAATCCTGTTTATTGTGTGCTTTATCTGATTTGGCTTGGAGCTATCTGGTATCACCTTAATCACGGTGTTTGGAGTTCGTTGCAGACCTTGGGTTTGAGCAATAGCGTTTGGTTCAAAAGAATAAAATGTATCGGCAAAGTGGTAGCTACCATTGTGGTATTACTTTTTGTTTCGGTAGTGGTATATTTTGGTGCTGAAGCTATAATGAATGGTACAACCGCTTACGTGTGGTAATGATGCAAACTGTAATGAATAGTTGACAATAGATCTATTCTTTATTCTATCAACAAAAAAAGTAAAATCAAGATGAACGATACAATAAAAATCGAAAACGGGGTATTCACAGTACCCGTACCTGATGGGCAACTCTCTGAAAAATGGACTAACTACAAGTCTCATCAGAAATTGGTAAATCCGGCTAACAAACGCCGTTTGGATGTGATAGTGGTAGGTACCGGTCTTGCCGGTGCTTCGGCTGCTGCCTCTCTGGGCGAACTCGGATTCAACGTGCTTAACTTCTGCATTCAGGACTCACCTCGCAGAGCTCACTCTATCGCTGCTCAAGGGGGTATCAATGCAGCCAAAAACTACCAAAACGACGGCGACTCCGTATATCGCCTTTTCTATGATACTATCAAGGGAGGCGACTATCGCGCCCGTGAGGCTAACGTTTACCGTTTGGCTGAGGTAGCCAACGATATTATCGATCAATGTGTGGCTCAAGGTGTTCCTTTCGCTCGCGAATACGGTGGCTTGCTCGACAACCGCTCGTTTGGCGGTGCTCAGGTATCGCGAACATTCTATGCCAAAGGGCAAACAGGTCAGCAACTTCTGCTCGGTGCATATTCAGCCCTTTCGCGTCAGGTACACAAAGGAAGTGTAAAGCTATATCATCGCTACGAAATGCTCGATGTGGTATTGGTAAAAGACAAAAACGGTATCGAACGTGCAAGAGGTATCATTGCTCGTAACCTCGTTACCGGCAAACTCGAACGTTTCTTCGCTCACGCTGTGGTAATAGCCACAGGCGGTTACGGCAATGTATTCTTCCTTTCGACCAATGCTATGGCATCTAATGGCTCGGCTGCCGTACAGTGTTATAGAAAAGGTGCTTTCTTTGCAAACCCGTGTTTTGCTCAAATTCACCCGACATGTATTCCTGTTCACGGCGACTATCAGAGCAAACTTACCTTGATGTCGGAGTCGTTGCGTAACGACGGACGTATATGGGTGCCAAAGAAAAAAGAGGATGCCGAAGCCCTTCGTGCAGGCAAACTAAAACCGACACAGATAAAGGACGAAGACAGAGACTTCTATCTCGAACGTCGCTATCCTGCTTTCGGTAACCTTGTACCTCGCGATGTAGCATCACGTGCTGCAAAAGAACGTTGTGATGCAGGTTTTGGTGTAAATAACACAGGTTTGGCTGTGTTCCTTGACTTCAAATATGCTATCGAACGCCTGGGAAGAGATGCGGTAGAAGCTCGTTACGGCAATTTATTCCAGATGTATGAAAAAATTGTAGATGAAAATCCTTACGAAACACCAATGATGATATTCCCTGCTATTCACTATACAATGGGTGGTATCTGGGTCGATTATGAGCTACAGACCTCTATTAAAGGTTTGTTTGCTATCGGTGAAGCTAACTTCTCCGACCATGGTGCAAATCGCCTTGGAGCATCGGCGCTTATGCAGGGTTTAGCTGATGGTTATTTTGTATTGCCATATACTATTCAAAACTATTTGGCAGACCAAATACAAGAGCCGCGACTAAGCACCGAATTGCCTGAATTTGTAAAGGCAGAACAAGATATTAAAGATAAGATTACTCGTCTGTTGAACATAAAAGGAAAACGCTCTGTCGATTCGTTACACAAAGAGCTTGGACAGGTGATGTGGGACAACGTAGGTATGGCTCGTACAGAAGCATCTCTCAAAGAGGCTTTGGTGAGAATCAAAGAGATAAAGAAAGAGTTCTGGAACAATGTATATATACCCGGCGACTCTGCCTCGATGAACGTTGAACTCGAAAAGGCTCTCCGCTTGGCTGACTTCCTCGATGTAGGATACCTTATGGCTCTCGACGGATTGAACCGCAACGAGTCGTGTGGAGGACATTTTCGCGAAGAGTATCAGACTGAAGAGGGCGAAGCTCTCCGTCATGATGACAAATACTCTTACGCTGCTTGCTGGCAGTACAGAGGCGAAGACCAAGACCCTGAATTATTTAAAGAAGACTTAACATACGAATTTACCGTTCGTGCACAACGTAACTATAAATCTTAATATCAATTATGGAAAAAAGCATAAATATAAAAGTAAAAGTATGGCGTCAGGCAGGACCTAAAGTAAAGGGTATGTTTGAAACCTATGAGCTAAACAATATATCTACTGATGCTTCGTTCTTGGAGATGATAGATATTCTCAACGAGCAATTGGTAAAAGAACACAAAGAGCCTGTAGCATTCGACCACGATTGCCGTGAAGGTATTTGCGGTATGTGTTCGCTATATATCAACGGACATCCTCACGGTCCCGACCAGGAGGTAACCACTTGTCAGCTTCACATGCGTAAGTTCCATGATGGACAGGTAATCACGATAGAGCCTTGGCGTAGCCGTGCCTTCCCGATTATCAAGGACCTTATGGTTGACCGCAATGCTTATGATAAGATTATTCAAGCAGGTGGTTATGTGAGTGTTAATACAGGAGGTATCCCTGATGCTAACGCTATTCCGATACCTAAGCCAAAGGCTGACGAGGCAATGGATGCTGCGTCGTGTATCGGTTGCGGAGCTTGTGCCGCTGCTTGTAAAAACGGCTCTGCAATGCTGTTTGTGGCCGCCAAGGTAAGCCAGCTTGCTTTGTTGCCTCAGGGTCAGGTCGAAAGAGCTGCTCGTGCAAAAGCAATGGTAGCTAAAATGGACGAACTCGGATTTGGTAACTGTACCAATACAGGTGCTTGTGCCGCAGAATGTCCTAAATCAGTATCACTGATACATATAGCTCGCCTCAATAGAGAGTATCTCGGTGCTAAGTTTAAAGATTGATATAAAAAGCTACCTTGCGGGGTAGCTTTTTTATATATAATGTTTTGATATCTTTTGGTTCTTTCAGGAGGGTAATTGGTTATTCGGTGGATAATAGGGGGATAAACAAGACCACCAACAACTCAAAAGCCAATAAACTGCTAAATTATGACAATAAATACTAAACATCAATTATATGAATTGGTTTCAATAATTTATTGTCTTCTTCTCGTCATTCATTCGAAGGTAATAATCCTATAAAAATGTTACACAACCTAACCAATCACACTACACTCTATTATCCTCATAAAGTAATCACAACGAAAATATAGGCAGGAATTATAGCGAATATTACACTGTCGAGACGGTCGAGTAGTCCGCCGTGTCCGGGCATAATATTGCCGGAATCTTTTACTCCTATTGTACGTTTTAATAGACTCTCGAATAGATCGCCCAATGTGCCGAAACCCACTATGATAAGGGCAAATACCATCCAATGTGTAAGAGTGAAATTGGGGGTAATGGTATGTCCGCTAAACTGGTTGAATACGAAAACTACTGCCAATGCCCCTATAATCCCGCCAAAGAAGCCTTCCCACGATTTGTTGGGCGATATACGAGGGAAAAGTTTATGCTTACCGATTAGAGAACCGATGAGATAGGCGAATGTGTCGTTTGTCCAGATTATCACAAACACGGCCAATAAAAGGTATGGGTTGATATAGAATAGATTAGCCATAAGAGTAAAAGGTAATACTACATATATCTGTCCGAAAATACTGTAAACAGTATTATTTATGGGGTTGAGTGTTTTACGGAATATCTCTGTTATTCCAAAAGAAAAGATAAACAGCAAATATACCGATATAGCTATTGGTAGCGATACAGTATTGAAGTAGAATGGCAAAAATGCTATAATGCCTCCCAAAGCACCAAGCCACGGGAGGGTTTTTACGCCATCGAGTTTGTTTGCAAGAGTGTGATACTCAAACAACGAGAAGGTAGCCAAAAGAGAAAAGACCACCGAAAACGACATGCCGCCACGCATTATTGCACCCACTATAAGAGCAATATAGACCAAGCCGCTTGCCGACCGAATAATTATAGTTGTGATATTCATAAGACTGATGATTTTTGTTGAAACAATTTCATTCTATTTGCAAAGTTATTAAAAAATCATTAATTTTGCCCTTCGAAATGAGATTATATTATCAAATAACAGACATTCTGATAAATAGCGACATACAGCATAGAAGTTGTATGACTTATTTTATTTTTTCAAACACAAAAAGAGTAATCGGCTAATTTTTAAAAGGTTACTCTTTTTTTTAGAATTATCGTAAAAAAACGTAAAAAATATACAATGAAACGTACAGATATTAAAAAAGTGATGGTAATAGGTTCGGGACCTATTGTAATAGGACAAGCAGCTGAGTTCGATTATGCCGGCACACAAGCTTGTCTGGCTCTCAAAGAGGAGGGGTATGAGGTAATATTGGTAAACTCAAACCCGGCTACTATTATGACCGATACCAACATTGCCGACAAGGTCTATATGGAGCCGCTTACGTTGGAGTATGTGGCTAAGATTATAAGGTTTGAGCGTCCCGATGCCATTGTTCCCGGACTTGGCGGGCAGACAGGGCTTAACCTCGCTGTACAGCTTGCCAAAAAGGGTATCCTTGAAGAGTGCGACGTGGAGATACTCGGCACATCGTTTCAGAGTATAGAGAAGGCAGAAGACCGCGAACTCTTCAAAGAGCTTTGTCAGAGTCTTGGCGAACCTGTTTTGCCCTCTGTTATTGCCAACTCTATGGAAGAGGGACTTTCAGCTGCCGAAGATATAGGCTATCCTGTGGTGCTACGTCCTGCTTTTACGCTTGGAGGCACAGGTGGTGGTTTTGCCGAAAACGAAGAGGAGTTTCGCGAGGTAATGCGTAATGCTCTGTCGTTATCGCCTGTACATCAGGTTTTGGTCGAAAAGTCGATAAAAGGCTTTAAAGAGATTGAATATGAGGTTGTTAGAGATAAAAATGATACAGCCATTGCTATATGTAATATGGAGAATATCGACCCCGTGGGCGTTCATACGGGCGATTCGATGGTCGTTTGCCCTTCACAGACATTGACCAACAAAGAGTATCAACTCCTTCGCGACTCAGCCCTCAAAATTATTCGTGCCTTAAAGATAGAGGGCGGTTGCAATGTGCAGTTTGCTCTCGACCCATTGAGTTTCAACTACTACCTTATCGAGGTCAATCCTCGTGTGAGCCGCAGTTCGGCGTTGGCATCGAAGGCGAGTGGTTATCCGATAGCACGCGTAAGTGCCAAAATCGCTGTGGGTCTTACCCTCGACGAGATACAGCTCGACAATACACCGGCAAGTTTTGAGCCAGCATTAGACTATATCGTTACCAAAATAGCTCGTTTCCCATTCGATAAATTCTCGGAAGCATCCAATACACTCGGTACTCAGATGAAAGCTACAGGCGAAGTAATGTCGATCGGTCGTACAATGGAGGAGAGTCTGCTTAAGGCTGTGAGAGGTTTAGAAACAGGCGTTTGTCATATCTGGCACAAAAAGTTTGATGACAAAGACAACGATTTTCTAATTGCCTACATACGTCAAGCTACCGACGACAGGCTCTATGCCATTGCTCAACTTATCCGCAACGGTATCGACTTGGGTATGATATACAATGCCACCAAGATTGATATGTTTTTTCTGGAAAAGATAAAAAACATTGTGGAGTACGAACATACTGTAAAAGAACATCCTAATGATATTGCTGTGCTGAATGATGCAAAAAAGATAGGTTTTAGCGACAAATATATAGCCCTTTGTTGGTCGAGAGAGGAGCGTATTGTTGACGAACTTGATATTTTCCGTCTTCGTAAAGAGCATAATATCTTCCCAGTATATAAAATGATAGATACCTGTGCAAGTGAATTTTCGGCATATATACCATATTTCTACTCTACTTACGAAGAGGAAAATGAGTCGATTGTATCTGATAAAAAGAAGATAGTTGTTCTCGGTTCAGGACCTATACGTATAGGGCAAGGGATAGAGTTTGATTACTCTACCGTTCATGCTATATGGACTATACAAGATGCGGGTTATGAAGCAATTATTATCAATAATAATCCTGAAACCGTGTCAACCGATTATGCCACATCTGACAAACTTTATTTTGAGCCGCTTACAGTAGAAGATACCATGAATATAATAGAGCTCGAAAAGCCCGATGGTGTGATAGTTACACTCGGAGGACAGACTGCAATCAACCTTGCCGAACCATTGCATCGTCTTGGTGTGAAGATAATAGGCACCGACGTTGATGCCATCGATAAAGCCGAGAATCGCGATAGTTTTGAGCGTATTATGAGCAACCTCGGCATACCGCAGCCCAAAGGACATGCTGTTACTAATATTGAAGACGGTTGCAAGACGGCTAACGCTATTGGCTATCCTGTGTTGGTACGTCCGAGTTTTGTACTTGGCGGACGAGCTATGAGGATAGTAAACAATGAGGAGAGTTTGAAAAAATATCTGCAAACAGCGGTAGAAATCAATGTAAATCAGCCTGTTTTGGTGGATAAGTACATTTCCGGCAAAGAGCTCGAAGTGGACGCAATATGCGATGGAGTTGATGTATTTATACCAGGTATAATGGAACATGTGGAGCGTACCGGCATCCATTCCGGTGATAGTATTTCGGTGTATCCCACATTTTCGGTGTCCCAGAAGGTAAAAGATAAAATCATCGACTACTCTGTAAAACTCGGCTTGGAGATAGGCATAAAAGGACTCTTCAATATTCAGTTTATAGCTGATACCAACGATGATGTGTTTGTTATTGAAGTAAATCCGCGTTCGAGCCGTACCGTGCCGTTTCTCAGCAAAGCCACAGGGGTACAGATGGCAGATATAGCCACTCGCGTTCAACTTGGACAGTCGCTCAAAGAACAGGGTATCAGCGAGGTGTATCACAAGGAGAAAGAGAGTTGGTTTGTAAAGGCACCTGCCTTTTCGTTTAGCAAGATACGCGGAATGGACGCTTACCTCTCGCCCGAGATGAAATCGACAGGTGAGGCTATCGGTTACGACAAATCGCTTACCCGTGCTTTGTATAAAGCATTGCGTTCGTCGGGAATGAATGTGGCAAACTATGGCACTATACTTGTTACCATCGCCGATTGCGACAAACCCAGAGCGTTGCCGCTTGTAAAACGCTTCTACGATTTGGGATTCAATATCGAGGCTACCAAAGGCACTGCCAAGTTTCTAAAAGATAATGGAATACGTACGCGTGTAAGGAAAAAATTGTCGGAGGGTTCGAGCGAGATGTTCGACTCTATTCGTCAAGGACACGTTAGTTATGTGATTAATACTATTGATATTAACAAAAATATGACCACCGAAGACGGCTTCCAAATACGCCGCTGTGCAGTGGAAAACAACGTGGCAATGTTTACCTCACTCGAAACCGTGAAAGTACTCCTCGACGTACTCGAAGAGATAACGCTTGGAGTATCGACCATTGATAAAATGTAGAAGTCGCTTAAATAGCGGTTAGTGTGCGAATACTTAAGCAATATAAATGTACCTTGAAGGTAATATACCAACATCTTGGGGCGGAAAACTATTGCTTCAATGTATTGATTAACCTAAATTTTGTATTATCTTTGTAAAATAGTAGAACGGTTTGTCGCCTCGAATATTTTTGGGGAGGAAAGTCCGGGCAACATAGAGCAGCATACTTCCTAACAGGAAGTCGGTCGTGAGATCGAATTAGCGTAACAGAAAATAACCGCCTGCTATAGAGGTAAGGGTGAAAAGGCAGGGTAAGAGCCTACCGATTGTTTGGTAACAAACAATGCCGTACGCATTATGTGTTGAAAGTTCAAGTATACCGACGTTATAGGGTTGCTCGCCCGAGTCGGAGGGTAGAACGATAGAGACAGTCAGCGATGCCTGTCCAAGATAAATGACAAACGCCCTTGTGTAAGGGTACAGAATCCGGCTTATAGTTCTACTATTTTTTTAACAATGTGTTGAATAAATTATGGATAATGAGAACAAAAAACCAATCGGTATTTTCGGCAAAGTAGAGTATCTGTTTAAAAAGATAATTCACTTTTTGACACACGAAATATGGAACATCGGCGATAGAAATCTGTCAAAAACCAAGGTCCTGTTATTCAATTTGTTGAAAAAAATAATTCTATCCATAAAAGGATTTACCAAAAGCGAATTGATGGTAAAATCGACCTCTCTGTCGTTTCGTACCGTACTCGCATTGGTTCCTGTACTTGCCATTATTATTGCTGTCGGGCGTGGATTTGGTATATCTGATAGAGTCAATAATGCCATTATCGAAGCTCTTAGAGGACAAAACGAACTTGTACCTTACATTACCCGATTTATCGACAACTACCTCGAACAGATGTCTGGAGGTGTGGTTATAGGTATAGGTATAGTGTTTTTGCTTTGGACGGTTATCAGTACGTTTCAGGAGATAGAAGAGAGTTTCAATAAAATATGGAATGTGGAAAAATCGCGTTCGTTTTTTCACCAATTTACCACATACATTGCTCTTATAGTGGTGGCACCTATATTGATAAGTCTTGCAAGCGGTTTTTCGATATATATCAATAGCCGTATGAATTCGGTTTTGGGCGATTTTTATTCGCCTCTAAACAATTTTTTGATGAGGGTGTTGCCCTTTTTCTTCTATTGGTTGCTATTTGCCCTTCTCTATTTTGTAGTGCCTAATACTAAGGTAAAGTTTGTTCATGCACTATTTGCAGGTATTGTGTGTGGTACTATTTTTCAACTGTTTCAGTATTTGTATATTAATGGTCAGATAAATCTATCTCGTTATAATTCTGTATATGGTACTTTTGCGGCTATTCCTCTTTTTTTCTTTTGGTTGCAAATATCGTGGCTTATTGTGTTGTATGGTGCCGAATTGTCGTTTGTCAGTCAAAACCTCCAAGATAAGTATTACGAATACGAAAAAGAGAATACTTCGAGACGTTTTATGGATTTTGTGTTGATATTGGTAAGTAAAATCATAATAAAACGATTTGAAGACGGACTGCCATCCGTATCTGCCGAATATATAGCAAACCAAAGCAATCTGCCTATACGTATGGTAAACGATGCTCTAAAAAAGCTATTGCAAATAAATATAATAGTGGGCATAATAGACGAAAAAAACAACCATACCTATATGCCTGCTATGGATATAAATAGAATTTCGGTAGCAATGATTTTGAGTAGAGTAGAAAATACAGGTAAAGAGAACTATGGCATCAAATACGATAATCATCATTCGCAAATGTGGTCGCTAATAAAAGACCTTAAAGAGAAGACGATAACAAACTCCAAAGAGATACTTATAAAAGACTTATAATTTCGTTTTTGTGTAGAATTCATCTATTATTATTTAAGCATGAAACGTATAGGTTGACTGTATGATACCGATACCGGAATACCTTTGTGTTTGGCAGGAGTGAACAGAGGTAATTTCTCTATTATTTCTCTCGCTTTATTGTTGAGTATTTGGTGTTCTCCTATTACATCTAATATCTCGACTTTACCATCGGTATTAATCTTGAATAAAACATTTACTCTGCCTTGTATGCCATTCTCTAAAGCCAAGTCGGGATAAGAAAAGTTGTAGAGAATGTGTTGATGCATATGTTGTTGAAAACATTGTTGGTTTTCCTCTTTGGTTGCATCTTTACACTGTTCGAATCGCGGAAATTCATCTACTGCATACAATTGCATCACAGTATCATTGGCAATATTTTTTGTTATTGTCGTGAGAGTATCCGATGCCGAAAATACTTCGATGATAGATTGCCGTTTCTCATAATAGTTATATTCACTGTTGGCTCTTGCTTTGGTTGATACGGCTAACAGAATTGCTATAACAGATATTGTAGTCAATAAAGCTCTTTTCATATAATCTATTTGATAAAAAAAACTCACAAAGTTAGCAAATAAAACTAAATAATATTATCTATATAATTAATCTTGAAATCTGCCTTTTATAATTGTTCATTTAGTCTGTTTCTTAATCCACTTCCCAATTTCCTCCAATGCTTTTGGCGAAAATGTTTGCTCTATTTGGATGTACTCCGATGGTGCCCCTGTCTGACACTCTTGAAACATATGGTTGAGACCGGGCAATTCGATGGTGGTAACTTGTTTATTACCGCCACTCTCCAATGCTGTGCGTATAGCATGCAGATTAACTTTTGCTGATACTTGAGAATCGAGTTCGCCGTTAAGAGCCAAAACGGGGCATTTCACTTTACCGAGTGTCGGTGCAGGGTCGTAGGCAATAAAGTAGCGTATCCATGGCGATGTTATTTCATCGATAGCTCTCTGTATCAAGTTATTGCGTTGCTCGTTGGTAAGATTTTGGATAGATGCAATATATTTGTTGTTTAGTGATTCTTCGAGAAGCGCTGTAATATCTGTGCGTAGCTTTTCATTGATGTCGGTATTTTTTACAATTCGATAGAGCTGTTCTTTCACTTTCAGATTCGATTGACGAATATTTTCGGGCGTACCCAAGAGTTTTGCTATATCATCTGTTTGCTTTAACAGTATTTGGTCTCCTGTTATACCTGTACCTGCGAGCATTACGATGAAAGCGACGTTATGATTGCGTACTGCTACCATTGGTGCTATGATACCGCCTTCGCTGTGCCCAATAAGTCCTATTTTACGACTATCCACATCGGAACGAGTAAGCAGGTAGGCTACCCCAGCCTCAGCATCTCGTGACAGGTCGAGTGTGGTGGCAGTGGCGAAATTGCCTGTGGATGAAGCTGTTCCGCGGTCGTCGTAGCGAAGTACACCGATGCCGTTACGAGTAAGGTAGTCGGCAATGACAGCAAAGGGCTTATGGTCAAATATCTCTTCATCACGGTTTTGTGCTCCACTACCTGAAATAAGCAGTACTACAGGGTATTTGCCTTTTGGGGATGGTATTGTAAGAGTACCTGCCAAAGTGTTACCATCGACTTTGTTTTGAAAAACAACCTCCTCTGTGCGGTATGGAAATGGCAGACGGGGTTCTTGTGGACGGTTGGGTTTTGTGTTGCTAATATTAGATGTGTTTTTGGTCAAATTGAGCGGAAATTTAATGCCACTTTGACTGAAAGTGCCTTTGAGTGTATCACCATCAAGTGTGCCTTCGTAGTTAGCCATCAGCGATTCGATGCTGATGGTGAGTTTACCTTCTGTGAATATGGTTTGATTGCAGGGAATACCTTTGGCTGCTTGGTCTGGACTGTCAATTGTGGACGATAGCTTGTTGTCTGTTTCTACGATGTTGAAGATCAAACGAAGTTTTGTACCTTGCACATTTAGTGTGCCTGTCCACTGACCTGTAATATTTTGTGCTATAATGATTTGTGAGGCAAAAGATAGAATTGTAATTAAAAATGTTTTTTTCATAATATGTTGTAAATTAAAATTTTAGAAATAACTTCGGCTACTATTAATCCGATAATAAAACCAAACACAAGTTTTGTCCCTTTAGCTCCTGTGGATACCTTAAATGCATTGTACATCAGAGCTATAACCCATACTGCTATTAGCACAGAGAAAAGCACAAAAACAATAACAGAGTAGTTGTGTAGAATTGCTGTGGGGTTGTTTATCAACTCAGAGCTATCGGGTCTCGATATCCACAGACCAAGCAGAGAAATAAGCAAAAATGGGGTTCGGGCAAGTGTCATTGTGCCAATAATATCTATCAGTCGGAAGTTTCTGGCGATAACAATTGCCGTAAGGCTCATAGACACGAAAACGCTGGCTAAATCTATCCCAAGCAGTGTAAAAGTGGTAGCCAACGACAAATTATCGCCCCAGTGTGCGTCTATGGCACCGTCTAATGTCAATCCGGCATATTTTGCTATAATGCCTGTAATGCCGACAGCTACAGCACCTAACGCCAACGCCTGCCAGCCTGCTATCCGTACAAACGGATTCCATAAAAATGACCATTTATTGTTCATAACTTTCAATTTTTTCTATTATTTCGTTCAACATATTGCGTACCGTAGGGTAGCTGAGTTTAAGAAAATTAGCCATTTCTTTGAGGCTACCACTGCATTTTACAAACTGCACTATAAGCCTTTGATCGCTTTCGGAGAGCTTAGCCAATAGTGGTAGAGAGTATAATCCAATTACTTCAGTCTGACAATGCTCGCAACTCAAGGCTTTTACTTTTAGATGAGCCTGACAACTCGGACAAGATACAGGTAACATATTACTTTCGATATTTAAAATTATTTACTTTGCAAAAGTAATAATTTATTTTGAATAAAACTGATAAATAGGTTAATATTTTTAATCTTAACTTTAATATTATTTATGTAGGCATATTCTTTGCTTTGTATATACTCCAAATTGTTAATGAACAAAACCTAATAAATAAAATTGTTGTTTCTGTCGATTTGGAGTATCTTAAATGGTTTTTGCAAAAAAATCCCCTTTGATATTCAGTTGTTTGTGGGTTTTTGTTTCAACTGTTTTGAAAGCAGCATCCTCCGAGAGTATATTTAATCGGGTTTGAGTGGAGGCATAAAAATGGTCTAATTCTGAAAAACTCTGTCAGAAACGTGTTTTGTGTCGTCATAAGAATGTCGGGTTTGTTGTTGGATTCGCATATCGCATATTTTGAAAAATTTAAATAGTTCTCTATTCTTATTTTATTTAGTGCTGATGCTGAATGAGTTTATAACCATCGACAAATACACAAAATAAAAATTATATTGTATCTTTGTGGAACGAAAAACTATTAACAAAAAAATATGGCAAAACGTAATATAGAATTAATAGCTGCACCGCCTAACCCTCACTGGGTAGGCGATGGCTTTAGAGTGCATAATTTTATCCCAAGAGGGTATCATCTCGAAATGGAGAGAATGAATCCCTTTATATTGCTTGACTATAACTCGAAATTTGAGTTTCCACCTGCCGAAAAACCTTTGGGTGTGGGCGTACATCCACACCGTGGATTCGAGACTGTAACAATAGCCTACAAGGGACGTATCGAACACCACGACAGTACAGGAGGTGGCGGTATAATAGGAGAGGGCGATGTTCAGTGGATGACAGCGGCAAGGGGCATACTACACAAGGAGTTTCACGAAAGCGAATGGAGTAAGCAAGGAGGTCTTTTTCAGATGGTTCAGTTATGGGTGAATCTACCTGCCAAAGATAAGATGAGCGATCCCAAATATCAGGCAATAACAAATGCCGATATGGGTAGGGCTATACTCGACAACAATGCAGGGCTGGTAGAAGTTATAGCTGGTGGATACAACGGTATAAAGGGTGTGGCAACGACATTTTCGCCTATTCATCTCTTAAATGCCAAATTGAATACAGGAGGCAAAGCACTATTCTCTTTCCCTCCAGACTACAACACAGCTCTGCTTGTATTAGAGGGTGGCGTAACCATAAACGACAGCGAAAAAGTGCCTGCCGACCATTTAGTGCTATTTGAGAATATCGGCGAGGAGTTTACAGTAGAGGCATCGCAAAGTTCGATAGTACTCGTTATGAGTGGCGAACCGCTGAGAGAACCTATTGCGGCATACGGACCTTTCGTTATGAACACTCATGAAGAGATAGTGCAAGCTTTCAACGATTACAACCAAGGCAAATTTGGTTATTTAGAAGACTGAATATAAACAATAAAAAAGGATATTGAAAAACTTCTCAATATCCTTTTTTATATCAGTCGGATAGCTACTAATAGTATATTAATCCTCAAGGAAGAATACAATAGTAGATACTACACGAACCTTTTGCAGATATGGTTCTTTGGGTACTTCGGAAGTGGCGTCTTCTTCATAGTAATATTGTCCTGCTATCGAAATCTGCCCTTGCGAGGCGGTTTTGATTTTGCCCAACTTCGATCTGGAGTCGTTGGCAAATTGTTCGCCGGCAATACGTGCATTTTTGGTACTCTCCTCAATTAGTTTAGGTTTGATAGAGTTTAGCTCCGGGAATTCGTATGACGAAGTAACATCACTCGACAAGTTTGCGTTAATAAGGTCGATATTAATACTGTTTGATATATACGCAACTTTTTCTACATCAGCCATTTTAATAGAAATATTCTTAGATCCCGAATAGCGGTCTTTCTTTATCTTTACATACTCTTTACCATTCCATTGGTCTGTGTAATAGGTTTTTGAGTCGTTAAGATTTAGACTCGATACCGAAAAATCTTTATACCCTTTTTCTTTGAGATAAGCCGAAATCTTAGCTACGCGGTTATCGACAGAAGCTATAAGTTCCTGTGGTACATCTCCCGAAAGAGCTACATTTATATTTACCTCTGCTAAAGTCGCTTTTATATTCTGTTCTGCCAATCCCTTTACGGTTACTACTCTCTCTTTGTTAGAGAAACTTTTCAGTCCACTGTTAACGCAGACACCCAGCACTATAAGTCCGATGGCTATAGATGCTCCCAATATTAATAAACTGTTTTTGTCGTTCATCTTTTTATGTTTTTTTGAATTAATAAAATAAATTGCTGTGTTACAAATTTTTGTCTGTGTTATTTTTTTACCTCTATAGTCTGCACGCGGTCGGGACCAACCGAAACGTATTCGATAGGTGTGCCTACAAGTTCCTCTATCTTTTTGAGGTATTTTTTTGCATTTTCGGGTAGTTTGTCGTAGCTTTTGCAAGTGGTTATCTCCTCGTTCCATACGGGCATATCGACATAAACAGGCTCACAACGCTCATAGTCGCTTATAGTTGAGGGTATGTAGTCGATTTTTTTGCCGTCGAGCACATAGTGAGTACATATTTTCAGCTCCTTTATTCCCGAAAGCACATCGAAAAGCATCACTGCCAACGTGTCGATACCGGATATACGGCAGGCGTGAGCAAGGGCAACAGTGTCGAGGTAGCCCACACGACGCGGACGACCGGTAACAGTGCCGTACTCTCTGCCTCGCTCCCTTATATAGTGGGCTAAATCACTCTCCAACTCTGTCGGGAAAGCACCTGCACCTACACGTGTATTATATGCCTTGCAAACACCAAGTGATCGATCAATATATTTAGGTGGAATACCTGTGCCGAGAGGTACGCTTACGGTTGCAGGCGACGACGAGGTTACGAAAGGATATGTGCCGTGTTCGATACATAGCATCACGCCTTGTGCTCCCTCGAATAGTATCTTAGAGTCCTTTTTTACCTCCTCATTGAGCATAAGAGCGGTGTCGCAGATGTATGACTTGAGTGTCCTGCCATAGCCGAGATACTCCTCGTATAGAGATTCAAAGTCAAATGTGTCGAGTCCGAGCATTTTCAGCTCCATATTTTTGACAGCCAAAGCATCTTTTAGGCGTTCGGCAAAATAGTCGGGGTTGAGTAGGTCGCCCATACGTATGCCGATACGATTGTATTTGTCGGCATAAGCCGGACCGATACCCTTTTTGGTGGTGCCTATCATATTGCCTCCCTTGAGGCTTTCGTAAGCACCGTCAAGAGCAAGGTGGTAGGGCATGATAACGCTTGCACGGTCTGAGATAAAGAGTTGATAATAGGTAATACCCATAGAGTGTAGCTTTTCGAGTTCGCCCAACGCTGCTTTTGGGTTGATAACCATACCATTAGCCATAACGTTTTTTATTTTTGGACTAAATATCCCCGACGGAATACTCTGCAAGGCATATTTTTGTCCGTTGAAAGTGATAGTGTGTCCTGCGTTGTTACCGCCTTGGTAACGAACCACCACATCCGAATTTTGGGCGAGATAATCGGTCATTTTGCCTTTACCTTCGTCGCCCCATTGTGCTCCGACTATTGTCAATCTGCTCATTTACAATTGAATATTTGGATTTAAATAAAATTAAATAATCACACAAAAATAATAAAAGTCATTGTCTTTTTATCAAAAAATATTATGTTTTTATTCTATAGATTCAATTGGCAAAGTTATAAAAAATAGAATCAAACGATTCGAAAAAAATGACTTTGTGAGGTTTGTGGTTTATAAATTTTGAATAATCAGTAGTTTGTTATAAGATATTTCATTTAT
This sequence comes from Porphyromonadaceae bacterium COT-184 OH4590, assembly GCA_000768855.1. Classification (GTDB taxonomy): domain Bacteria; phylum Bacteroidota; class Bacteroidia; order Bacteroidales; family Paludibacteraceae; genus F0058. The sequence goes on from JRAN01000030.1 coordinate 40,647, forward strand.
ATTCATTGATTTGAAGGCATATTGTCGTATAAGTTTATTTGTATTTTCAGTAGCACCTTTATACTATGAAGAATATGATAACCCCGAATTACGCAATAGAAATATTTTTGAGATATTTGAATATTATCGACTATCAAGCGTCCCAAAGAGGCAGTCTCGTTTCTTTCACTTTTAGGTTGGGGCAGACAGCACCAATGAAATGTTGCAGCATCCCCGACATACCACATTTTTTTCTAATGCGGAATTTGGGGTAAATAAATCTCTAATTTTTTGTATAAATAAAAAAGTTTTTTTTATCTTTGCAAGATAAGAATATTAATAATTTATTAATCCTTAGAGGTTACAGGATGCCGACTTTATGAAGTACTACCTAAGCAACTTAGAGCAATTCCAAAAGTTGGACACATAACAACTTATTTTTGCCATGATAGATATTTTAGATAAAAGAGTACTCGACAGCCACGATTACGACGACATTAAGTCGGTGCTATACAGGGGCGTATTGGATAAAGATGTATTGAACAACCCTTTTCGAAAAAAGCCTAAAAAAAACGATATAATCGGGACATATTACTTGAACATGAAAGGGGTGAAAACGGATTACACCGAACCTGCTGAGGTTAATCGGATAAAAATAGCTCTGACTAAATCTAAAAAAGAGTCGGATATCCGTGAGTGTATAGAAAAAAAACGTGTAATGAACTTACCTTCTGACGAACTTGTGAATAAAGTGGAAAATTTGTACAAAGACGCAAAAAATGGAGCAACCGAACAGGGTTATTTAGTTGCCACAGACGGAACTACCTCATCACTCATAAAATCTGAAGAGCATTCCTCAATCTCATTTGTTAAGGGATATAGAGAGTTTTCAGACGATGGTAGAACAGCCGCTTTTGATATTCATACTCACCCTGTAATAATAAAAAAAGATGAAGATGGAATAGAAAAAGAGTTTGTTGGTTATGCTTTCCCATCGGACGATGATAAAGCAGATTCTAAACGACAGGAAGCGCTTGGTCTCATTTCTCAACCCAATTGGGTACTTGGTTTTTTCAAATATGTCTCTAGAGAGGGAACCCATTTCTACAAAAGAATAAACTTCTACACTTCTGATTGGGTGTATGCAGGGGGAGAAGATCCATATCTTCCCAGAGAAGGAGCCGAAACTTACGCAGAATCAGATCTAGGCATAAATTTTTCTGACTTCAAAGCCGTGATAAAGAAAATAAAAAAATCCTCTTTGTTATTAATTTTTCTATTGTTTTATATCAACACTTATTCGTTCTCCCAAACAAGTATAAATGCACATCTTGATATTTATTGCCGGTTTAAAGAGGTTTTGGATAAAAAAGATACCGTAAAACTCGTGTATTTCCCCTTTATATCTAAGTGTGATGATTGTTTCTATGGATGTGATAGAGACGTACGTATGGCTCAGTATTTCAAAAAAAACAGGAATACTCTGATTTACCGAACGTTGACAATCCCTAAGGATAGTATGATTACGATAGACAATACTTGCGACCAAAATATAACTGTTGACAAAAACTTCAAAATGCCTGATAAAAAATGGTTTAGGTATACAGG
>JRAN01000031.1 GCA_000768855.1 Porphyromonadaceae bacterium COT-184 OH4590
CTCTGTGGATGTACGGTTTCCGTACTGCTTGTTCAACAAGATAGACCGCTGTTGGTGAAAGATATACGTACATAAAAATTTTGAGTTGTATTTTTTATCCTATAAATTCAATTAGGAAATGTAACATGATTAGTTAGAAAAAACACAATGTTTTAATTGCAGTATCACAATTATTTTCTAATTTTGTGGTTTAAATTGTATTAAATAAACTTTTAAAATAAGTATGAGAAAAATATTTGTTTTGGGATTGTTTTTATTGTGTATCAATCTGATATTTGCTCAGGAGACACAAATAAGAAGTAATAAGGACCATCTGTTCGAAGAAGGAAAATCTCTTTTTATACAACAGAAATATGGTGCTGCTCAAAAAACTTTTCAAGCCTATTTAGCCGAAACAGACGAGAGAAATGGGCATTATGCAGACGCATTGTACTATATTGCCTGTGCTACTTACGAAATAAACGACCCAAAATCTGAAGAGATATTGAAAAATTTCATCGAAAAATATCCTTATTATCCGATGCAGAATCGTATTATGCTGATGTTGGGACAGTTATATTTCGAAGAAAAACAGTATCAGCAAGCAACCAACTATTTATCGAGAGTTGACCGCACCGACCTAAACGAAAAAGAAGCCGAACAATACTATTTTGCTCAAGGAGTCTGTCTATTGCAGCAAAAGGACTACCAATCGGCAAAACTCAATTTTATGAGAGTAAACTATTCAAAAGAGTATATCGACGACAAAAACTATTATATCGCTTATTGCGATTACTGTTTGAAAGATTACAATAAAGCTTTGGAGGGTTTTGAGAAAAGCAAAAATACCAAATACGAAGAGGCGACGATGTATCATATCTTGCAGATTTATGAGCAAACAGGCAACACCTCACAAGCATTACAAACAGGTAAACAACTGATAGCCAAACACCCATCAAATCCAAACAATTCGGATGTATTTAGAATTTTGGGCGAAACCTCATACAAAGCACAGAATTATAAAGATGCTATAAGCTATCTGACCCAATACGAAAAATCGTCTGCAAAAGTTCAACGAGAAAATATGTTTATACTTGGCATAAGCCTCTATAAAACGGGGCAATATGCCAATGCAATCAAATATCTGTCCAAAGCCACAACCCAACCGGACGAAATAGCCCAAAATGCATATTTTACAATTGGTCAATCCGCATTAAAAATCAAGGATATACAACAAGCAAAAATGGCTTTTAATTCAGCTTATTCTATTGGTATAGACAAAAAGATAAACGAAGAAGCTCTTTACAATTACGCTATAGCAACTTATCAGACAGGCTCTATATTTGGCGAAAGTACAAAGGCTTTCAACAATTTTTTGAGCAAATACCCAAATTCTCCCCATTCGGACGAGATACTAAATCTATTGGCTTCGGCATATATGACCGAGGGTGATTATCAAGAAGCTCTGCAAGCGATAAGCTCCATAAGCAAGCCAAATCAAAAAATTATTCAAGCCAAAGAGTATGTACTTTTTAAACTTGGAGTAAAAAGTTTCAACGAAAAACAATATGCTCAAGCCGAAAACTATTTGTCGCAATCGATACAGCTAAACAATAATCAATCAATCACACCACAAGCATTTATGTTTAGAGGAGAGACATATTTTATCAATAAAGATTACAATAAGTCTATAAATGATCTCAAAACATTTGTATCCAAAAACAAAAACAACAACACTTCGGATGCAGCCAAAGCCTTCTATACACTTGGGTACAACCATTTTTATCAAGAGCAATGGGATAATGCACGTCAATGGTTTTCGCAGTATCTGTCGAAAGAACCAAACAAGAAATCGGCTTACTATTTCGATGCATTGAACCGTATAGGAGACACATATTTCTACAAACGCGATTTCAAAAATGCATCCGACAACTACTCAAAAGTAATAGCTTCCAACTCCTCAAACGTAGATTATGCCCTTTACCAAACGGCTTTTATAAAGGGATTGCAAAAAAGATATAACGAGGAAATAACCGAAATGCAAAGATTAATAAAGAATTATCCAAACTCCGTATATGCTCCCAAAGCTCAGTATGAGATAGGACGAGCCTACGTTTTGCAAAACAATTACAACAAGGCGATAGCCGAATACAACGTGGTTTTAGCGAATTATCCGCAAAGTCCGGTAGCAAAAAAGGCTATTCTCGAAATAGGTATGCTCTACGAAAATATGGGGAAAACAGACCAAGCCATTGCTACATACAAGAAGGTTGTAGAAAAGTATCCGGGTAGTGAACAGACCAATGTGGCATTGGAAAGCATACAGAATCTTTATGTCGAAAAAAATGATGTAGCCTCATATATGGCTTATACGAAATCGTTAGGTACATCGATCGTTGCTAATGTAACAATCTCTAAAGAAGACTCGCTATCTTATATTGCTGCCGAAAAAGCCTATGCAAAAAAGGATTATAAAAGTGCTATCGGCAGCTTGAATAGCTATATAAATAACTTCTGTATAAATAGAAACACAACTAATTGCATAAATGCGACTTACTATCTGGCAGAGAGTTACTATGAAACCAACAATATGCCTATGGCATTGGAGCAATACAAAGTAATAGCTATGCTCGACGGCAGTAAATACCAAGAGTCATCGTTGATGCGTGCCGCCGAAATAGCTTTCGTCGAAAAACAGTTTGAGCAAGCAGCCGAGTATTTCAAAAAACTAAAGGTTGTAACAGTAAGTACTGACACCAAATTTAAGTCTCAACTCGGTATCTTACGCTGCTACTATCAAACCAACGATCACGCTCTGGTAGTTGATAATGCTACAATATTGCTAAATAGTCCGACTACTCCTGAGGTCGAACGCGAAGCTCGCTATAGCCGAATGAAATCACTTATCGCTCTTAAAGACAGCTCTGAGGCTTTGGCAGATATACAATATCTGAAAAACGACATCAGCAACTCTATGGGTGCGGAGGCATCATTCATTGGAGCAGAGTATCTGTACAACAGCAATAAATTGCAACAAAGTGAAGATGAGATAATGGCGTTTATAGACAAAAAATCGCCCTTTCAGTATTGGATAGCACGTTCTTTTGTATTATTGGCAGACATCTATATTGCACAAAAAGATGATTTTCAAGCAAAACAATATTTGATTACTCTAAAAGAAAATTACAAGGCAAAAGATGATATAGCACCAATGATTGAAACCCGATTAGCTGATATTGACAAAAGATACAAAGAAACAATAATTGAGTAACAAAGAAACAAAAAACATCCGAAAAGAAACTTCATATTTTATGAAAAAGACAAATTTAAAATGGATAATAATATTATTATCAGCTATCACAGTGGTATCGACAATGCTTGTCGGCTGTAAAAATAATATTCAAAACATCGAATATGTTTATGACATATATGTCGCCGGTTACTACGGAGATAAGGCTGTGCTTTGGAAAAATGGAACACCTATTGAACTCACTAATGGGCAAAAAGATGCAACAGCTCTTCAAGTATGTGGTTCAGACAACGATATATATGTTGTAGGCTATGAAGTTGCTGATGGTAGTAAAAACAAAATAGCAATGTTATGGAAAAATGGTGAGCCAATAAAACTTAGTGATGGACAAAAAGATGCAATAGCATATTCGGTATATGCAGTAAAAGAGAATATATACATGGCAGGGTACAAAAAAAACAACAAAAATAAAATGGTAGCCACACTGTGGAATAACCAAAAACAGACTGCACTTACAAATGGTACAAACAATGCTATAGCTCTTTCTGTATATTCTGATGGCATTGACACTTATGCAGCTGGATATGAATACATTAAAGGGAAAACCGTGGCAATGTTATGGAAAAATGGAACATCCATTAAACTCTCAAATGGACAAAAAGATGCAATGGCAAATTCGGTGTTTGTTAAAAATGGGGATGTATATGTAGCAGGATTCGAAAAAAATGAGAAAAACAAAATGGTAGCCACATTATGGAAAAACCAAAAACCGACAGCACTCACCGATGGTACAAGTAGTGCTACCGCTCTTTCTGTATATTTAGAAGGGGTCAATACATATGTTGCAGGTTACGAATCTGTTAACGGCAAATCTGTGGTAATTTTATGGGAAAACGGAGTACCAACAAAATATAATAGTGATTCTAAGAATGCAGAAGCAAGGTCGGTATATGTAATTGACAATAACGTATATATGGCAGGTAATGAAGAAGACAAGGCTGTGCTTTGGAAAAATGGAACACCAACAATACTTGACAACAACAAAAAAGAATCGATAGCATATTCGGTATACATAATAAAGAGAGAATCTAAAAAATAAGGATTTAAAAAAGATAAAAAAGTCAATTTTTTATCTTTGCCCACAGCTTTCTGAAAAACATAGACGGATAGCCGTATAATAGAGCCATAAAACACAGCACTGTATTCATAAGCGATATTCTAAAAAAGTCTTTTCCTTTTCTAAAATGTGATATTCGTTCGTCGGAAGGCGGATAATATACATTGATGAATTGAGGGATAAGTTCTATATTTCGCCAAGCACACCTTACCAATATCTCCAATTCCGACTCGTAGCGATTAGTGAAAAATCTCATTTTTTTCATTATATATACAGGATAAAGCCTAAAACCTGTTTGGGTGTCGGGTAGAGTAATGCCGGTCTGTATCTTGAACCAAAAATTAGAAAATTTATTTGCAAATCTATTACCCTGAGGCATATTAGGGTTATCGAAACATCGAGAGCCTATTATAAGAGCATCTTCTTTTCCTATTGCTCTATTTATCAATAGATTAATGTCTTTTGCCTTATGTTGTCCATCGGCATCAAGTGTTACCACATGTGTGAAGCCCAAAGAAATAGCCAAAGCAAAACCACGTCTCAGAGCATAACCTTTTCCTCTATTTCGAGAATATGTGATTAGACGGATATTATTAATTTTTTCTATAATACTAAGTGTACCATCAGTCGAACCATCATCAACAACAATAATATTATCAACATATTGCACCACATCTTCAATAACATCTGCTATATGATTCTCCGAATTATATACAGGTATAACTACACAATATTTCATATATTCATTAAAATAAATATTCAAAATTAAGATTTTTTTAATTTATATCATAAAAAAACATTACCTTTGCATTGCATTGGTTTAATGTGTTTTATTACTAACACATTGATTAAAAGGGAATCGGGTGAAAATCCCGAACAGACCCGCTACTGTAAGTTCTATGCAACATTTTGACATAATCAACAATAGTCACTGCATTTAGTAATATAATGCGGGAAGGCTGTTCAAAATGAGGATAAGTCAGGAGACCTGCCGGTGCCTTAATATTTTTTTAAAGCTTTCGAGGAATAGAGTTTTTAATTCGCGGATATAAATCCTGTTTATATTTTACTTTCACTTCATTAGTGCATAACTGTTTAACAATTAATTAACACGATATTATATTTATATATTTATCATTGAATATGACTACAAGTAAAAAGGTAATCGCCTTAATAATAATATTTACTGTTGCTTTTAGTTCACTACTTACAGCTCAGAACGAGAAAGACAGTATTGAAAGTACTTCTCTTACCGAGGTAGTGGCAACAGCAAAGGAGCAAAAAGAAATCATAGCCGCACAGAAACTGTCGGGACAAGAACTAGAGACTCTTAACTCTTTTTCGGTTGCAGACGCTATAAGATATTTCTCGGGTGTACAGCTAAAAGATTACGGAGGTATAGGCGGTCTGAAAACTATCAACATACGCAGTATGGGAACAAATCAGGTAGGAGTATTCTACAACGGAATACAGTTGGGAAATGCTCAGAACGGACAGGTGGATTTGGGAAAATTTTCGATGGATAATATCGAAGAAATTTCTCTGTACAATGGGCAACGAAGTAAAATCTTTCAGTCAGCACGTGATTTCGGCTCTGCAAGCAGCATCTATATACAGCCTCGTAAACCTCACTTTATAGCCAATAAGAATACCAATATCAAATCGAACATAAAATTCGGCTCATTCGATCTAATAAATCCGTCGCTCCTTATGGAATACAAAATTAACAACAATATAAGCTTGTCATTTAACGGAGAATGGATCAATGCCAGTGGCAAATATAAAGTTCATTACAGACGAGTACTCCCTAAGAGTAAAATAATAGCTTATGACACAGTAGCCATCAGGCAAAACGGAGACATAAATGCTGTTCGTCTCGAAGCAGCTCTATATGGCACACTCAAAAAAGGAGCTTGGAATATCAATTTATACAATTACAGTTCTGACAGAGGTGTACCTGGGGCTGTTATCAATAATAAATGGAAACGCGGGGAACGTATGCAAGACATAAACTCTTTTATACAGGGCAATATAAAACTCGCAATAAATGACAGATGGAACACTTTACTAAACATAAAATATGCAAGCGATTATACACACTTCGAAAACTTTGATTATACGCTTTATCCCACAAATAACAAATTCAGACAAAAAGAGTTCTACATTGCCATGGCAAATCTTTTTTATTTGACTGATTTTTTGGATGTTTCTTTATCTTACGACTTCCAATACAATAAACTTGATGCAGACTTTCAACGTATGGACAATTATGACATATTTGCATACCCGCGAAGAACATCCCATTGGTTATCACTGGCAACGGCATTGAACTTAAATCGCCTGAAAATACAGGCGAGTCTGCTGGGAACATTAATTCACGAGACAGTAAAAAAATATAATGCCCCTGATGACAAACATGTTTTGACACCTGCCGTATTTGCCTCCTACCGATTACTACCCAATGAAGATTTGCGACTGAATGCTTTTGCCAAAAAGATTTTCAGAGTAGCCACATTCAATGAGATGTATTATGTAGAGATGATAAGTTCAAATGTCAAACCGGAATATGCAACTCAATATGATTTGGGACTAAAGTATACCAAACATCCCAAATATTCTATCATAAAAAATATTGATGCACAGATAGACGTATATTACAATCTGGTTGAAGACAAGATTATATGTACACCCAAAAGTCCATTGTTCAAATGGACAACCTACAATCTCGGACTGGTAAAAATCAAAGGATTGGATGTTTCAGTAGGCAATATGTTCAAGATGGGAAACGTTTTTTTGCAGACAAAGTTGCAATATACTTATCAGGAGGCACGTAACTACACAGACCCCGGAGATACTTTCTACGGTCATCAGATACCTTATATACCTTGGCACAGCGGTACAATAATATCCTCTATTCTATATAAGGACTGGACACTGAATTACAGTTTTATATATACCGGAGAAAGATACAGCCAATCGGACAATATCGTATATAATCACGTACAGCCATGGTATACTCACGATGTTTCATTGGTAAAAACATTTCAAATCAGGGATATGAACTTCAAAGCAACATTAGAAGTAAATAATCTTTTCGACCAAGATTACGAAGTGATATTCAACTATCCGATGCCAAAACGCAATTACAGATTTTCATTAGTAGTAGAATTATGAAAAAGATACAATTAAATATCACATTGATATTGAGCGTAATAATATCTATTTTATCTTCTTGCCGTGAAGACGAACATATTGTAGTAAGCGATGTACAAATAATTCGCGATAAAACAGACCCAAACTCCAAAATAGCAGGGATGTATCTTGTAAACGAAGGAAATATGGGCAGTAACAAATGTACTTTAGACTATCTCGATTATACAGAGGGCATATATATGCGAAATATATACCCTGAACGTAATCCCACAGTTGTAAAAGAACTAGGTGATGTTGGTAATGATGTACAGATATATGGCAATAAACTGTACATTGTTGTAAACTGTTCTAATAAAGTGGAAGTATTGAATGCCCGCACAGGGGTTCGGATAAAACAGATAGAGATTCCCAATTGTAGATATATATGTTTCCGCCGAGAACACGCTTATGTAAGTTCTTATGTAGCAGGTGTTCTTATAGACCCCAATGCACCTTTGGGAGCCGTATTCAAGATAGATACCACCAATCTACAAGTAGTAGATAAAGTAACCGTAGGTTATCAGCCCGAAGAGATGGCAGTTTTGGGTGATTATTTATACGTTGCCAATTCGGGCGGTTATCGAGTACCATATTATGATAATACAGTATCAGTAGTCGAATTCGAAGGCTTCCGCCAAGAGCAACAAATAGTTGTAGGACTTAATCTACATCGAATCAAAACTGACAAATACGGTAAACTATGGGTCAGTTCACGTGGAAATTATAATGATATATATTCGCCATACGGAAGTGTACCTTCCAATCTCTTTGTTTTGGATAAAAGAGTCGGTTACAACGAAATGATTGTAACCGATACAATAAATATACCTTGCTCCAATATGGCTATACATGGTGATTCTCTATATTTGTACAGCCACGACTACGACAATATAACACAGCAAAGCACCCTTACGTATGGTATCATCAACATAAAGACAAAAAAAGTCATCAGTAAGAATTTCATTACAGATGGTACAGAGAAAGAGATAAAAATGCCCTATGGAATAAGTATTCACCCCGAAACAGGTGATATCTATGTAACCGATGCAAAAAATTATGTTTCGACAGGAACCCTATCTTGCTACAATAAAGAGGGTAAACGCAAATGGCGGGTAAGTACAGGCGATATTCCGGCACACATGGTATATCTAAAAAAATAATTGAATATGAAAGCTATAAATAAATATCTGTTAATATTTCTGGGTGTTGTATTCATGTACACAAATTGTCGTCAAGAAATACCTACCGTCAGTCTGGGTTTAAGTGATGTATATTATCTGCCAAGGATGAAAGCTTATCGGTTTACACCGGGATTTACAGGAGAGACATATCGCTGGAGTATGATATTGCCCAATGGACGTGACTCACTACTCTCCGAAGAGCATTATTATACATTTGTTCAGAAAGATGAGGGTACATACAATATACGCTTTGAGATAATAGACAAAGAGACTCCTTATATTCACAATTTTACAGTGAATGTGGTACACGAATTGGTAGAGTACAGCAAATATATATCGCGTGTACTCGAATATAAGCCCGCTCCCGGACAATTTATCAACGAAATACCCGAATATGTAGAAGGTGATACCGAAGAGAGTATTCGCATAAAAGTAGAACAATCTATTTCTGGCGTAGCCAACAAACTTGTCTCCTTGGGCGGGTATGGTGGGTATATTACCTTCGGCTTCGACCACACAGTCATAAATGTCCCCAATGAGAAAGATTTTATTATATTTGCCAATGCCTTTTATTCTTTGTTACACAAAGATAAAAGGGGTGGTAGTTGCGAACCGGGTATAGTAATGGTTGCTTTCGATAAAAATCAAAACGGCAAACCCGACGAAAACGAATGGTTCGAGCTTGCAGGCAGTGAATACTATAAACCCGAGACAAAGAAAAACTACGAGATAACCTATTACCGACCAGACCCTAAAAAGACACCTGAACCCGACGAGACAGGAAATATCACCGACTCTACTTACATAAAGTGGACAGACAATTACAACGAAACAGGTTATATTGCAAAAGTTATTTTCCACAAACAGGATTATTACCCCAAATGGCTGTCAGCAGATAAATTGACTTTCAAAGGCACTTGTTTAAAAAAAAATGCAGAAGATGTAAGCAAAGCAGGGACATATTGGGTACAATACGCATACGATTGGGGTTATGTAGATAATCACCCGAACGATTCGGTGTCGCTTATAAGTTTCGATATAGACTGGGCTGTGGATAACAACGGTAAAAAAGTATATCTACCCGGAGTCGATTTTATCAAAGTATATACGGGAATCAACCAAACCTGCGGCTGGCTTGGAGAAACTTCGACCGAGATAATGAGAGCAGAAGATTTACATATAAAAAAGAAAGAATAAATAAACTTTAATTTTTTTAGAGATATGAAAAAAATATTTTCGTTATTATTATTAATATCAGTATCTATTATTTCTCTATCCCAAAATGATGGCGAAACAGAATATACCGATGGTGTTTTTATTGTTAATGAAGATTGGTACGGTCATCAAAACAGTACCGTAAATTTTATTACAAATGGTGAAGAATGGATTTATCGAATTTTTCAAAAAGCTAATCCAGGTAAGGAATTAGGTTGTACAAGCCAGTTTGGAGCAATATATGGAGGAAAATTTTATATTGTTTCCAAACAGGAAAAAGATCCTGGAGCCAAGATTATAGGGAGTAGATTGGCTGTTTGCAATGCCAAAACTATGAAATGTCTAAAAGAAATACAAAAAATTGCTACTGACGAAAAAGGCGAATCCATTGCCGATGGGCGGTCTTTTCTCGGAGTAAATGAGAAGAAAGGATATGTTGGTACAAGTAATGGTATCTGGATATATGATATGGAGACTATGACCGTAGGTAAACAGATAAAGGGGACAGGTAATCCAAATGGAAGCGATTATGGAAAGTTATATCATGCTCAAATAGGCACTATGATACGTACAGAAGATTATGTATTTGCCATCCATCAGAATGATGGTCTCAAGATAATAGATGCCAATGCAGATACTCTGATAAAAACAATAGCTCCTCCCACATATTACGACAAGAAAAAGAATAAAACTCTATCCAGAGGTTTTGGTTCTATCGTACAATCAAAAGACGGTAACTTATGGATAAGTGTGGCATACGATGTATCAGGTAACGGTGCTACTGTGCCATATATGATAAAGATGAACCCATATACTTTAGAGACTGATACTCTGCATATACCAAATGATAAAGGTATAGAAGACGTACCTAACTCTTGGTATGCATGGACTGCAGATGGATTCTGTGCAAGCACACAGGAGAATAAAATATACTGGATGGGACAAAATGGAAATAGTTGGTTCAAAGGACGTAGAATATTTTGTTATGATATAGACAATAATCAGTTTTCGAAAATATACGATTTCGAAAAACTACCCGGAAAATGGATAATGTACGGTACAGGATTCAGAATACATCCCATTACTGACGAACTATATTGCTTCATGTTCCACAAATTTCAAGACCCCACACACCAGCTAGCGCGTATAAGCAACAAGGGTGAAATGTTGGCTACATATCCTATGATAAAAAATTATTGGTTCCCTGCTCTACCTGTTTTCCCCGACAATTTCGACCCGGAAGTCAAAGACATTCCTACTATCGAATGCGAGAAAGGAGGTTCAGACACCATTAAGTTGAATGATTGGGTTTCCGACAAAGATAATATGAGTGTTTCGATAGTGAAAACACTTGTAGAAAATACGGATACTAAACTTTTCAGTGCAACCGTAAAAAACGGCAAATTGATTGTCAAATCATTAAATAACAAGGATGGAGTAGGCTCGGTTACTGTCCGTTTCAACTCCAATGGTAAAATAGTAGATAAAAAAATTGCCGTAAAAATAGGTATCGGTACAGGCACGGACAATATTTCAAATGATTCTCATAACATATATATGCATGATAATACTCTGTTCGTCGAAAATTGTCTCAATTATCAAGTTGCAGTATATGATATTTATGGCAGAAAAGTAGCTGATATAAAAATCACAAGTAACAAATATCATAGAGATATGGATTTACCTAAAGGCATTTACATCATAAGAGCCATCAAGGAAGCCGATATTGTTACTAAAAAAGTAATTAACAAATAACATAAAACTACGACATTGCAAAACATATCTCTATGTTTTGCAATGTTTCCCAAATACTTTAAACTATAAAAGTAAAAGATATGAAAATAAACAATTATTTTATTCATATACTATCTATATTGAGACGTAAATCAATCTTCTCAATTATAGTATTACTATTATTACTTTCGGGCAATATCTCCGCACAACAAAAAGTATTTAAAATACAGGGTATCCCCCGCCCCGAGCAGAAAATAAAAAATGATAAAAGTCTCCTCACTAAGAAAGTAAAAAAATCACCTACAAGAGAAAATAAATTTACTTTCGATGATATAAAATTCTGGGTAGGCGAGGGTGAAAACAAAGCTGCTCTTGTTATAGACTGGTATTACGACAATGAGACGGCAATGGTGTGGGGATTTCGTTGGAATGGTGAAGCAACCGGGTTGGATATGATAAAAGCTATTGCAAAAGCTGACCCAAGTTTTCTATTCCTCACACAGCTCACAAATCTGGGTAATACCATTGCAGGATTAGGTTATGCTTCTTCAAGACAAAGAATCGATATCTCTTATGACTTGGAAGAAGTTCAAAAAGACCCTAAAATAAACTTCAAATTCGATAAACCTAATGAATTTATGGGTCAACACAGTTGTCCTACCGACCCTATATCCGAAGTCAAAGCAGCCATAAAAGGAGGTATGGATACAGGAGTAATAGACCATCCATTCAACTATGCCAAATACGGATATGCTTGCTATGACTACGACTATTGGAAATGCACATTACCCGAAGTAAAATGGCGAGCTGCATGGTATCACAAAGGATATTGGTCATACCTTATAAAAGACGACATCAACGACGAATTTGTATATTCAGGCGTAGGTGCCACACTGCGAAAATTGTCCAATGGCAGTTGGGACTCGTGGGGGTTTCAAAAAGGTTGGGAAAGTTGGACAGGGGTTGAGCCTCGTGAACCTTTCAAACCGGCTCCTCCACCTATTACAATACCCGTAAAATTCGATAACATAACATATTGGGTAGGTAATGGGGCAAAAAAAACAGGTGTTGTAATCAAATGGAACAATGGTAAAAACGAAAATTCACTTATGTGGGGATATCGCTGGGATGGTGAAAAAAAAATCATAGATATGCTAAAAGATATAGCCCGCCAAGATGAACGATTATTCATCTTACTTAATAAAAATGATTCCATAGGAGGTATTGGCTTCGATATCAATGGCAAAAAAACACAGGCTATAATTTATAACAAAAATACCACGTATCCACTTTATCCATTCGAAGGATTAGTTAATATCTCAAACTCCGATTTCGACAGATATACTGTAATGGATACCACAGATTATTGGAATGCGGGTATATCCGAAAAAGGTATCTGGCGATATTTTAAACAAGAGACAGGAGAAAAATATCTGCTCGAATCGCTCGAACCGATACAGGATAAGGTATTGACAGAAGGTTCGTGGAATGCTTTAAATTTCGACAGAGCATTCAAAGGAGTGGTTTGGGGTAATTTTACACCAGTAGCCGAATACAAACACGAAATGGTAGATTATACCAAAGGTATATTCTTTGTCAATGAAGAGTGGTTTGGACACACCAACGGCTCCGTCAATTTCCTGAAAGAGAATGGAGAATGGATATACAGAGCCTATACCAGAGAGAACCCACGACAGGCATTTGGTGCCACTACACAATTTGGTACAATATACGGCAATAATTTTTATTTTGTTTCGAAACAAGCTGCTGACAGTGGTGACAAGCAATATTCTCCGGGTGGACGTCTGGTCATAGCCGATGTCAAAACATTGAAGAAAAAAGCAAATTTCGATGTTCTCGGAGCAGCAGGAGATGGACGCTCTTTCCTCGGTGTGGACGAACATACAGGATATATCGGAACATCTAAGGGCATAATTTTATTCGATATAGACAAAATGACTATAGGCAATGTCATAGCGGGTAGTACAAAGGGGCAAATCGGCACAATGCTACGTATAGGTGACTATGTTTTTGCCTGTATGCAAGGTAAAGGTATATTGGTAATAAATACAACTAATCACACAATTATAAAAACAATAGAATGTACCAACATAGGTTCTATCATTTCGAGTAAAGATGGCTATTTGTGGGCATCTGCATATAGCGATGGTTTGTGGAAAATAAATCCATATACATTAGTTATCGAAAAGAAAATAACGATACCCGCAAATGCTCACATACCAGGCACTTGGGGAGCTTGGAATTCGGGAGTAATGGCAGCAAGCGAAAAGACAAACTCTCTGTATTGGGCAAAAATGCAAGGCTCGGCATCAATGACTTACTTCGGTACCAAAGTATTTAAATATGATATAGATAAAGATGATATAAACAGTAGTGATTTTTTATCTAAACCATTCTATGAACTCAAAGGATATGATGGTAAAGAGGCTTTCTACGGCTCTGCTATCAATATAAATCCTGAAACTAACGAACTTGTAATTACTTCCACAAAAACAGGATATGGTGCAAGTTATCAGAAAAACAGAGTTCATATAATTGATGCAGAGACAGCTGAGGTAAAAAACATCAATGAACTGAATGATTATTACTGGTTTCCCGCAATTTCCGTTTTCCCCGACAATGCAAGCCCTATCATTGCTGAGACACTCAAAGATACTGTCATCACAGGAAACACAAAGATTTATTTAGGTGATAAAGTCAGCGATACAGACAGTTATAACAAACGTATCACAAAATCGATACAATCCATATCCGACCAAAGTATGTGCTCAATATCAATACATAACGACAGTCTTGTTATTCTACCTTTTAAAGGTAAATACGGAAATGTAGATGTCGGTATCAAATTCAACTCGAATGGTAAAATTGCAGCAAAAAAAATCAGAGTTACCATCAATGATCCATCTACAGATATAAACGACACAAACAGAGATTTATCTATATATTATAATATTATCTCTGAAACAATCAATATTAAATCTGACATAGAAGGTAAGGCGATTATTTATGGCATAGGAGGAAATCCGGTTATGTCTGTTACTGTAAGCAGAGGCAAAAACATAATAGATGTGTCACATCTTTCTCAAGGAGCATATATTTTAAGATTTACAAACAAATCCATTAAATTCATAAAATAGATTAGAAATCATATTCAATATGTTTAGTAAAGCAAAACCTGTCATTATAGTTCTTTAACAAAAAAAATAAATAATATTTTTTTGAGTGCTATTTTTTTTATACCTTTGAAAAATTATTTATCAACTTATATTATAAATAAAAATAACATATATGTCATCAAATAAAGGAGTTATCTCGCAGGTAATAGGACCGGTAATTGACGTGGAGTACAACAAATCGGAAGGCAAAGTGCCAAACATTAAAGAGGCTCTACAAATCGATCGACCCGATGGTAAACAGCTGGTGGTAGAGGTGCAGCAGCATATCGGCGAGGATACTGTTCGCTGTGTGGCAATGGACTCAACCGATGGTATCAGTCGCGGGATGAGTGTAAATAGTCTCGGACGACCAATTTCTATGCCTGTAGGCGACCATGTAAAGGGACGTCTGCTCAATGTTATCGGCGAAACTATCGACGGAATGAAACCTATCGATTATAACAACATCCAGAGTATCCACCGTGAAGCACCCAAATTCGAAGACCTATCGACCTCTAAGGAGATACTATTTACAGGTATCAAGGTTATCGACCTGCTTGCACCATATTTGAAGGGCGGTAAAATTGGTCTTTTTGGAGGTGCAGGTGTGGGCAAAACCGTTTTGATTATGGAGCTTATCAACAATATTGCCAAGAAACACAATGGTTTTTCAGTCTTTGCAGGTGTAGGAGAGCGTACCCGCGAAGGTAACGACCTATTGAGAGAGATGATAGAATCGGGGGTAATTCGTTATGGCGATGAGTTCAAAAAATCGATGGAAAAAGGCGATTGGGATTTATCAAAGGTCGATTACGACGAACTTGCCAAATCGCAAGCAACCCTTGTATTCGGACAGATGAACGAACCACCGGGGGCGAGAAGTTCGGTAGCTTTGTCGGGACTTACCATAGCCGAAAGTTTCCGCGACAGTGGCGGCACAGGCGGTAATGATATTCTCTTTTTCATCGACAATATATTTCGTTTCACCCAGGCAGGTTCTGAGGTATCCGCTCTGCTCGGACGTATGCCATCTGCCGTAGGTTACCAGCCTACATTGGCTTCGGAGATGGGTATAATGCAGGAGCGTATCACATCTACCAAAAACGGCTCTATCACTTCGGTTCAGGCAGTTTATGTACCTGCCGATGACTTGACCGACCCTGCTCCGGCTACCACATTCTCGTTCCTCGATGCTACCACTGTGTTAGACCGTAAAATATCGGAGCTTGGTATATACCCTGCCGTTGACCCGCTTGAATCGACCTCGCGTATACTCGACCCGAACATCGTAGGCGAAGACCACTACAATACGGCACAGAGAGTAAAACAACTTTTGCAACGCTACAAAGAACTACAAGATATTATTGCTATCCTTGGTATGGAAGAGCTTTCGGACGATGACAAACTTGTGGTAAACCGAGCCCGTCGCGTACAGCGTTTCCTCTCGCAGCCTTTCCACATGGCAGAAGCATTCTCAGGAGTACCGGGAGTAATGGTATCCATAGAGGACACTATAAAGGGGTTCAATATGATAATGGACGGCGAAGTGGACGATATACCCGAACAGGCATTCCTAAACGTCGGTACTATCGAAGATGCAAGAGCTAAAGCCGAGAAGCTAAAACAGGGATGACCTATTTTAATTTTAAACACTTAATCGAACATTAGGCACAAAAGGCAGTATGAAAGTAGATATAATATCGCCCGAAAAGATTTTGTTCAAAGGAGATACCGAAGTGGTAACTCTACCCGGAGTAATGGGGAGTTTTACCATTCTGCAAAACCACGCACCTATCGTATCGGTATTAACAAAAGGGACTATTACATACGGCTCTCATAATAAAAAGGTAGAAATACCGATAGAGAGCGGTTTTGTGGAGGCAAACAACAACACGATAACCATTTGTGTAGAACAGCAATAATTAGAAAGAATACCTTAGAAGTGATGAACAAAAAGCAGATAATGATAGTTTCGATATTGACATCAATAGTGGTGGTGCTATTGGCAACAGTGGCAGAGTCGCTATTTACAAGTCGATTGCCGATGATATTTTTGCTTGCCACCGTGCTGGTATTTGGTATATTCGAGTTGGTAACCGTCCGATTAATGTCGAAAAAAGGGAATGACTCAAATCACAATATTACCATATTTATGGGGCTGAAAACAGGCAAATTACTGCTATCGCTCGCACTGGTAATGGCTTATCTACTATTGATAAACATTGATACAAAAGCGTTTTTGATATGCTTTCTGATAATATATTTTCTATATATGGCAGTTAATATATTTTATATCAAAGGATTAAACAAAGCAAAAGATAATATACCGTAAAAGATATGTCAAAAAATATATTTACAATAGCAATATCGTTAATAATGAGTTTGGCAGCCCTTGCGGCAGCACCTGCCAACGACTCTACGGCAATGGCAAACACCGACAAAAAGATAAATATCCCCGAAGTGATAATGCACCATATCGGCGATAGCTACAGTTGGCATATTGCTACTCTCAACGGGCACGATATATCTATACCTCTGCCTGTGATAGTGAGAGGTGTCGATGGCAAATGGCATCTATTTTCGTCGGCTCGTTTTGAACACGGACATAGTGCCTACAACGGTTTCTATATATCACATTCTGACAAACACAGCGGTAAAATAGTGGAAATCAACGCACAAGGCGAAGAGGTACGACCGCTCGATTTCTCCATTACCAAAAACGTCTTTTCATTATTTATCAATAGCAGCATCTTGATAATCATTGTCTTACTCTCGGCTCGCTGGTATCGTAACCGTGATGTACAAAACGGCAATCCCAAAGGGTTTATTGCAGCAGTAGAGATGTTTATAATGAGTGTTGTTGATGGCATCATAAAACCCTGTATAGGAAAGAATTACAAACGATATACGCCGTATCTGCTTACAGCCTTTTTCTTTATTTTTATCAATAACATAATGGGATTGATACCAATATTTCCGGGAGGTGCCAATATTACGGGCAATATAGCTATTACATTTACTTTAGCTATGTTTACATTTTTTATTGTCAACATATTCGGAACAAAAGAGTATTGGAAAGAGATACTTTGGCCCCACGTTCCATGGTGGCTCAAAGCACCTATACCACTTATGCCTTTGATAGAGATTATCGGTATGTTTACCAAACCGTTTGCTCTTATGATTCGTCTATTTGCAAACATTTTGGCGGGGCACTCCGTTATCATAGGGCTTGTATGTATTGTATTCGTTACTGTCGAACTCGGTACGGCAATGAACACAGGAATGACCGTGTTGTCGGTAATAATGACCACATTTGTCAACTTCCTCGAAATATTGGTAGCCTACATTCAGGCGTATGTATTTACAATCCTCTCGGCAGTATTTATCGGACTATCGCAAGTAGAACCTCACCACCAGCACGAAGGGCAACATTGAGGATGTCCTATAATTATAAATGATTACTGAGAGGGAAAATATTATATATAAATTAACAAAACAATCGATTTATGCAGCTTGGAATAAAAAAACCTTACTGACGGAGATGCTCTAAAGTCGATAAATATGGTTTACTGATAGTGCAAATAACGGTGTTATGATTTCAAGCAAAAAAGTTCCATAAAGGCGTAAGAAAAATTAAAGAAAAATATAAGTAAAATACAAAATCAAATTAAATTCAAACAATAAATAAATTAATAATTAAAAAAAATAAAAGTATTATGTTATTATCTATTTTATTACAAGCCACAATGGCTACTGGTATAATGAAGTTTGGCGCCGCATTGGGTGCAAGTTTGTCGGTTATAGGAGCAGCCCTCGGCATTGGCAAAATCGGACAAAGTGCCATGGAAGGTATCGCTCGCCAACCCGAAGCATCGGGTAATATAAGCACAAATATGATTATCTCTTGTGCTCTTATCGAAGGTGCGGCTCTGTTTTCTATAGCTGTTTGCGGATTTATCCTATAAACCACTAATTAATAACAAATTAACGCCATTTTTGTAGGCAAGTATTCTATTTTTATTATCAAAAAACAGATAGCTTTACCTGCAAACAAATGAAAGGTGTAATTGGTTTTATCACTTAAAACTAAAAGAAAATGAGTTTATTGACACCCGATATTGGGCTACTGTTTTGGATGCTTGTCTGCTTTGGCATAGTATTTTTTGTACTTGCCAAATTTGGCTTTCCTATCATTGTAAAGATGGTCGAGGAACGTAAAGCGTTTATCGACAACTCATTAAACTCCGCAAAAGAGGCAAACGAACGACTTGCAGGTATAGTCAAAGAGAGCGAGGACATAATCAAACGTAGTCGCGAAGAAGAAGTGCGCATACTCAAAGAAGCTAACGAGATAAAAGCAAAAATCATAGCCGATGCCAAGCAACAGGCTCAGGTTGAGGTTGCCAAGATGATTGCCGAAAGCAAACTCGCTATCGAAAAAGAGAAAGAGAAAGCAATGAACGAAATCAACAACGCCATTGCCGAAACATCTATATCTATTGCCGAGAAGATAATGAGAAAACAACTCGACAAGGGCGACGAGCAAAAGGCATTTGTAGATAAACTAATTTCAGAGGCACAATCAGCTGCATAATAAGGTTATGGAACAGAGCAAAATATCTACTCGTTACGCAAAAGCTATCTACGAATATGCCTCTGAAAACGGCGGAGAGGAGCGTCTTTACGCCGAGTTTAGCACTCTCGTAGCTCACTTTGTGACACTACCACAGATGAAAGGGTTACTCGACAATCCCACTGTAGAGAAGTCGAAAAAGCTATCGGTACTCATTGCAGCAGCAGGAGAGGATATTTCGCCCGTATGCCGGCGCGTGCTCGAACTGATAGTAAACAACGACAGAGTGGATTATGTCTACTCCATAGCCCTGATGTACGAAAAAATCTATAAGCGGGCTAAAAACATCGTTTCGGTAAAACTGCATAGCACCACAACGATAGACGACAGCACCCGCAAGGCTTTGGAAGGTCTTATAGCAAAGGAGGGGCAGAGTATAGAGTTTGTGGGTCGCACGGACGAGAGTCTTATAGGCGGTTTTGTCCTCGAAATAGAAGACCAACGTCTCGATGCCTCTATAAGCAGTCAGCTAAACGAAATAAGACTCGAACTGCTAAGGTAGAGAGTGTGTATTATGACTTTGACTATTTAACTTTTAATCAATTAAAAATAGAAAAACAAAAAGACAAACACAAGATTTGTATTTGTCGGTTACAATCAAAAAGTTTAAAAAAATATTATGCCGAAAATAAAAGTAAGTGAAGTATCAGATGTGCTAAAAATGCAACTCGAAGGTATTGATACACGAGTAAAATTTGAGGAGGTAGGAAAAGTCCTTCAAGTCTCCGATGGCGTAGCACGCATATTTGGTCTGAGTAATGCTGAAAGCGGTGAGTTGCTCGAGTTCGAAAACGGCGAAATAGCCGTAGTAATGAACCTCGAAGAGGACAATGTCGGAGCCGTACTTTTGGGCAATACAAGCAATATAAAAGAGGGCGATATAGTAAAACGCACTCGCCGTATAGCCTCTATCCCAACAGGCGAAGGACTTGTAGGACGTGTAATAAATCCACTTGGGCAGCCAATCGACGGCAAAGGCTCTATCGACGGCACTCTGCTCGAAATGCCTTTGGAACGTAAGGCTCCGGGGGTAATATTCCGCCAACCTGTTAATGAACCGTTACAAACAGGTATTATAGCTATTGATGCAATGATACCAATCGGTCGCGGACAGCGTGAGCTAATCATTGGCGACAGACAAACAGGTAAAACAGCTATAGGTATTGATACCATTATCAATCAAAGAGATAATTATCTGGCAGGAAAGCCCGTTTATTGTATTTACGTGGCTATAGGACAAAAAGGTTCGACAGTGGCTAACATCGTAAATATTTTGGAAGAAAAAGGAGCAATGGAATATACCACCGTTATCTCGGCATCGGCTTCCGACTCGGCTGCATTGCGTTTTTATGCTCCGTTTGCGGGTGCTGCTATCGGCGAGTATTTCAGAGATACCGGCAGACACGCCTTAGTTATATACGACGATTTGTCGAAACAGGCTGTTGCCTACCGCGAAGTGTCGTTGATACTACGTCGTCCGTCGGGTCGTGAAGCATATCCGGGCGATATATTCTACCTGCATTCAAGACTACTGGAAAGAGCCGCAAAAATCATAGCAAATGATGATGTAGCGAGTCAAATGAACGATTTACCAGAAGTTCTGAAAGATAAAATTAAGGGAGGAGGCTCACTTACAGCACTTCCTATAATAGAGACTCAGGCAGGCGACGTATCGGCATACATTCCTACTAATGTTATCTCTATTACCGACGGACAGATATTCCTCGAAACAGGGCTGTTCAACGCAGGTATCAGACCAGCTATCAACGTCGGCATCTCGGTGTCGCGTGTAGGAGGTAATGCACAAATAAAGGCAATGAAAAAAATAGCCGGTACACTAAAAACCGACCAAGCACAGTACCGCGAACTCGAATCATTCTCCAAATTTGGTGGCGATATGGATGCCGTTACCAAACGAACCCTCGACAAAGGACGTAAAAACTCTGCCCTATTGGTACAAGCACAATACAAACCTTATGCCGTCGAAAAACAGATAGCCATAGTATATGCCGGCACCAAAGGATTGCTTTTCGACCTGCCAATGGATAAGATAAACAAGTTTATTGATGAGTATCTCAATGTATTGCAACACAAACACAAAGATACTCTCGAACAACTTCAGAAAGGTATCCTCAACGACGATGTAGAGCGCGTTTTGACCGAAGTAGCAACAAATATAGTGCAAGCATTAATTTAGAAATTTTGGGGTAGTTTTGAGTTGGTATTTTCTTGTTCTTAAACTATATTTAGTTTTGAAAAAAACTGATAAAGGGACAAACAATAGCTAAAACCGCTTACTCTCCATGTGATAGGGGTTAGTCAGGGATAAATAAAAATGCTAACAAAACAATAAACAACCAATGAAAACCAACGTCCTGTAAGGGCAGTTTAACATTGCGATAACAACCAGCTTAATATTAGTTTTATTAAGATAAATGAGAGAGGGAATAATTGAAATAACAGCAGCATAGTTGTTTTGTTATTAATTGAAAAAATATTTTGAAAAATAAGGAAGTAGTATAAAAAATGGCTTCGTTAAAAGAGATAAAAGGAAGGATTAAGTCTGTAAAATCTACACAGAAAATCACTTCGGCAATGAAGATGATCTCCTCTGCAAAACTGCATAAAGCTCAAAATATGGTAGAATCGTTTCTGCCTTACGAGCAGCAACTGACGCGTATTCTAAACAGCTATCTGTCGGCTGAAGGGGGCTATACAACACCTCTTGCCGAGCAACGCGAGACGATACAAAGGGTGGCTCTGGTGGTGGTAACCTCCAATTCGAGCCTTTGCGGTGCATTCAACTCGAACATTATCAGCCTGTTTGCCAAAACACACAAGCAGTATATCGACAACAACGTAGAGGTAGAGATTTATGCCATAGGCAAAAAGATAGACGACAATATACGCAAAAACTACACCGATGTAGAACTTCGAAACGGTTTTAACGAGCTAATCGACCGCCCCGAATTTGCATCATCAAAGATGATTGTTGATAAACTGATAGCCGATTTTTTGGAGAAAAAGATAGACAAGGTTCATTTCTTGTACAACCACTTTAAGACAACGGCAGTACAAGTACCTACTAATGAGATATTTCTGCCCGTGTCGTTGGAGAGCAACAAGCAGGCAACTCATCAACACACTATCGACTATATAGTTGAGCCATCGAGGAATGAGCTATTGGATGTGCTACTGCCTAAGTCGCTACGTACCAAGCTATATTCCGTACTACTCGACTCTGCCGCAGCCGAACAGGCTGCCCGTATGATAGCCATGCAGATAGCTACTGACAATGCCGAAGATTTGCTAAAAGATCTCTCTATCCAGTTCAATAAACAGCGTCAACAAGCTATTACCTCCGAACTACTCGATATAGTAGGCGGTTCTGAGGCTTTAAAGTAAGATTTAAACTATCAAGCAATAATTAAAGAGCTATTCTTTATGGTAGCTTTTTTAGTTGTACATTAGACTTTTTCACAACGTAATATTACCTTACGACTATCTGCTAAGGTTGTGGCAAACCAATATTCATCGCCACCATCGCGTAATTTCAGTCGATTACGAATAGAGTCAACATCCGATGGAAAATTACGAATAGCAAGGTTAGCCGAATGACCAACAAGAGGTTTTATATCTTTTTTACCAAAACCATGAATAGAGAGCAACCGAAAACAGCGACCAGGGAAGTCAGGCACAAGCACATCACTAGTGTACAAATGAGTATTAATATGTAGTTTCTCTAAATGAAACCGTCTGCCAATGCTCTGAAATGCCCCTGCTTTCAGTATGGTTGGATTAGGTTCGTAGATATATTTTTGGGGATTGGCTGCAATAGGCACTCGTTGTTTTTCGTCATCGAGATAAAAAGTAAAAAGTGATGTGCCGTCTGCACAGTATATCAATGGAGTCGATACGTTAGCTTGTAGCACTAGTAACAACTCTTTACACTCTCCTGCAAAAGCAACTACATGTACCTCTTTAACACATTGTTGCAAGGAGTTGAGAGAGGTAATAGCCTGATACAAATCGAGCATAGGCGACAGTTTCACCAAGGTAACAGTCGATTTTGTAAGCAGTAAATGTATAATTTGCGTTATATCAGGTTCACAATGGTGCAATAATACGGTTTTGTGTCCTGTATTGCTACGACGAGCCGGATCAATAAATATTAATTCTGCATGAGACATATTTTTTAGATACTCTACCGAATCAGCACAAATAATATCGGCTTGTATGCCTAAAACAGAGAAGTTATGGCAAGCCAGACGGCAAAGTTCTTCGTTTTGCTCTACATAAACCGATTTTTGGAAGTATGGAGCAATAAATGAAAAATCGACTCCAAAACCTCCTGTAAGATCAACCATATAGTTGGTTATTTGAGGCAAAAGAAGTTTCACCAAATTAGCTTTGTAACGTGCTGCCTCCTCTCCGGAACACTGCTCCAACGATAATCGGCGAGGATAAAGCAATTTGTCGTTATCTGCCCATACTGGTACTTTGTGTCTTAATCGTTGCCAACCGTCTATTTGTCTAAGTATGTATTCAGCTTTGCTATCGCCTGCCAAACGCAAAGCAAGTTCATAAATATTATCATTACGATGAGCAATTATAAAATCGTTAGACATAGAGTAGTAAAATTATAATTTGTTGGATTAAACTGTATATAACAATTCTCTTTGAAATACAAAGATAAACAAAAGTTATAAGCGAAAACTAAATTATACAATACCAGAAATTTTTGTCTAATAATCTAAACCTTATAGACTCTCATTTCACATACCTTACAATCGAATTCGAGGCGCAGGCGTGTGGAAGCATGTGTAAGAAAAAAAGGCTCTTTGTACTGATTATTTGCTTTCTGTTCTTCTCTGGGACACCAACCCATCGAATATTTGATACAGTGGCGCGTAAACATCAATGGTACATCAGTCTGTGGCTTTAGCTCAAAGGCAGGTTGCAATACTTCGGTGTGGTGTTGAGAATAAAATGTTCGTGCCTTGCTGTTGGCAACATTGCCAAGATAATTAAGTTTTGGCTCAGGAAAAGCGTGAGTGGTGGATGTGTGATGAACCTCCTCACGCGGATGATTTTTAAGGCGTTCGTTGAGTAATCCTTCTGTGAGTTGTCTTCGCCATCGCGATAGCAACGATGCAGGGATAAACCAATTGTGGCTTAGATGCAACCGCACATCTGTAACAACAAATATTGTCTGCCCTGTTTTACTAAGATTAGCCACAATGTTATTGGTCTGTTCTTTTTGAGCAAGCTCTTTTTCGATGATATGTGTCAGTTCATAACTATAACCTGCCTCGTCGGTTATTACCAGACGAAAACCTTCGGATATATCATATATGTCTATAAATGAAGCTATTCGGCGTTCGGCTGTCTTTTTAGACAACAATTTTTCAAATGTGTAGTCGTTATTTCGAAACACCTTTGTACCTTTTTTGATATTAGGCATAGATAGCGGAAAAATGCGGTTGCCCTCTACTCTATTTATGTGAATGCCCTCAAGTTCACCTATGCAGTTGAAAAAACATAGCCCATCACCGTTATTGAGTGCAGTTTTCAGTGAAAGTATAATATGTTTCGATGCAATATCAAGCACAAAACCTACCTCTTCTCCGATTGATTTAGGTGTATCCACCGACCAAACATTCTGTTTCCGTCCATATAGAAAATAGTTGGTAAAGCCACGATTGAATGTTTTTTGCAGATCGGGAGTGAAATCGACTTTACTCTGCCCCACTGAAGCCCGCTTATATTCGGTACGATAGCTCAGTATCTCGTCGATTCGACTCCGATATAGCGATACTGTGTTTTTAAGATAAGACAAATCTTTGAGCCTGCCCTCTATCTTGAACGATCTTACTCCAACATCCATCAAAGCCTCAAGATGCTCTATCAGATTGAGGTCTTTCATCGAAAGAGCGTATTTATTTTTGACTACTATCCTACCCTCACTATCGACAATATTGTAGGGCAGTCGGCATGGTTGCGAGCAAGTACCACGGTTGGCACTACGCCCTGTAAGCACATTACTAAGATAGCATTGTCCGCTGTAAGATACACACAACGCTCCGTGCACAAAAACCTCAAGTGGCACTGTTACTTTACTCGCTATCTCGGCTATCTCACCAATTGTCAACTCGCGAGCTAATACTATTTGAGAAAACCCTGCCTGTTCCAAAAACATAGCTTTGTCTGCCGTACGGTTGTCCATCTGAGTGCTTGCATGAAGAGCAATGGGTGGTAGAGAGAGTTGCAATATACCCATATCCTGAATAATGATGGCATCGGCTCCTGCCTCATATAGTTCATGGATAAGCCTATTGGCCTGGGTTAAATCCTTATCCTCAAGGATAGTATTCATTGCTACATAGACACGAGCATGGTATTGGTGAGCAAAACGAGCAAGTCTAGCTATATCATCTATATTATTACTCACAGATGCTCTGGCACCGTACATAGGAGCACCGATATATACAGCATCGGCGCCATGCAGTATTGCCTCAATGCCATAATCAGCATTTTTGGCAGGAGCAAGTAATTCTATTTTATGTCTATGTTTCACTTTTTGGTAGTTTTACAAGTGTTATGTCCTGATTTCTTTTGTAAATATTTTTCTCAGGACAGACATAATTAACACACTTAATTTTCGGTTCAAATTATGAATTTATTTCTTTTGTTTTATTAAAATATACAATGGATTATATAAACGTTTCTGCTCGCTTCCAAAAGGTATTTAGTTCTTTTGCCAGTTCTTCTGCAATCTGCATTGGCAGGGAATGAGTGGTATGTTTCCAAACTTTACAGGTAACCTCAGGAATGAATTTTGCAGATTTTTCAGCCATTTTACCTGTAATTGGAGAAGTATCTGCAATGGCAACATATACAGGGAATGTCCATTTTTCAAGTTCTTTTCTCGATAAGGTTTTAGGAGAAGGTAAAGCAGATACATAATACTTGGCGGCAGCTTCAATCATTTTAGACAGGTTATCTTTTGAGTTGGTAATATCAGATATATTTTCTCCTGAAATTTTAGCCAATCCTGTCTGGCGAATGGATTGAGGCAGGAAGCTAAGACTGCTAATAACTGCCCAAAATAAAACAGACAGAGACAGGGGATTTAATGCAATAGCCGGTTCTAACAGGCTAAGACTGGCTATTCTTTGAGAATGTTGATTGGCAAAGTTTGCAGCATAACCTCCTCCGAAAGAGTGTCCGACCAAATGAACTTTTTCTATATGTAACCGATTCATTATTTCCTCTATCCAGAGGAAAACATCAGCTATATTTTTCAACGGAACATCTTGAACAGATCTTCCGGCATCTCCTAAAAAATCAATTGCATAAACATTGTGATATGTTTTGAACCAAGCAAGATTGTCCCGCCACATAGGAGTACCAGAGCTATGACCGGGTAAAAGCAATACGGGAGGTAAACGGTTTGCAGACGGATTTTCCCAATAGCAGACACATACCTGACCAAAAGAAGTCTTTAAGTTGTAGATTTGTTTTGGTGTCTCAATCTTAGCCATAATTTGACTGTAAAACTTTTCATACTCTTTCTTGCCGGAGTTGGTTTTAAAATATCCAATACCTGGTTTGAAAATAACCCGGGCAATATAAAGTGCAAAAAAAACAAATAGTAATCCTAAAATAATGAAACACATTTTCCTTAAATAATTCGGTTAAATATTAGATATTTTTGTTGTTTTTTAATTTTTTGAGCAAAGTTAAGTATAAATTTTTATTTTTGCAATTATATTTAAACCTCTCTCATAAACACTTAACTTTCAATTATATTTGCAAATACCGTGTATTTCACATTCTTTAATATTAAAGTAAAAGTAATATTAGAGTACACCTTTGCTTTACCAACTACACATCTCATAGTTCTCAAAAAAAATCCTCTATTCCATTAATATAATTGTTCCTTGAAGCAGGCTCAATTTCTCCACAGTATCGGTTTTTCATTTAAAATTATAGGCAATAACTAATTAAGTAAATACAATTTGTAACTATTGTAAACTTTTCTATGGCAAATTTAGCTTGTGAAAAAGTATGCTTATACAAAATGTTCATTTCGTATAACTTGTATTGCTATTTATTGATAATAGTTTGGAATACTAAAGTAAAAAATAATAGCATATGTAAAAAACCAGACTGCTTAGGACTTAGCACATCCAACTATTTAATACTTAAGTTATTTTTGTGTTTTTTAATTTTCTTAATTGCCCAATCATAATGGCTATATGTGGCAGATACACAATAACTTCCCAAACTCGTGGTACCTGTCCATTTAAAATATTTATTTGTAAATAGCTGTTCGTTGTCGAAAGTGTCTATCAGCCTCATCACATCGGCATGACTTTGTGCCAACAGTAAAAAGGCATCTTCCAACGATGTACTTTGATGCTTTTGCCAAAAAGCGACATTCATTTCACCGTAAGTTTTCCAATTGTATGGAGAGGGTAAAAACGGCTGTGTTTCTCCCGATGTATT
Source organism: Porphyromonadaceae bacterium COT-184 OH4590 (assembly GCA_000768855.1). Classification (GTDB taxonomy): domain Bacteria; phylum Bacteroidota; class Bacteroidia; order Bacteroidales; family Paludibacteraceae; genus F0058. The sequence continues at coordinate 27,989 of JRAN01000031.1, forward strand.
TGATTCTATCCATTTGAGCAATAGCTGATGCCACTCGTAAAGATGTACTAAAACATCGCGGATATTTTTGTCTCTATGCCAATGGGCTTCTTTAAGATTTTCGTCATTAACAAAACCGAATGGCATAGTAAGTTCATCTCTATTTATAGAGTCAATTAATTTTATTATTTTGTCATATCCTATGTTTGATGAGCTGATTAGATCTTCTTTGGTGTTTGGTCGTGCCATAATTATAATTATTTCTAATGTTATTTAATCGGGATATGAATCTTAGTTAATACTGTTTTAGGATTCTCTTCGGAATACCCTATACACTCTTCGAAAGGCATTCCATAGCGAATTTTGTATTTGAAATACGATTGTTATTAGCATCAACAAAATTATTACATTTTTCTGTGATTGTCAATTTTTAATAATATCATATTTTTTACAACATGACCAAAATTCTTATTTAACTATGGCTTTTTGTGTATTATCCCCTATTTTCACTATATATATACCCGGTGGTATTGATATAATATTTTGTTTGTCGATAACAGATATTTTATTTACTGCTCTTCCGCTCATCGAATATATTATGGCTTCTTTTTCTTGTATGGGTTCTAATATGTTGATGAATAAAATACCATTACCTCCATATACTTCTACGCCGCTTCTCGACTTGTTTGTATGTGTATTCGATGATGTTGACGGTTCTATTATTATTTGTGTTTTTAACAATACTCCGTCTTTCTCCACACAATGTTTGTTTTCGTTGAAAGAAGCACCGACCGGTTGTGATATTGAGCAGTTTTCTAATATAAGTTTGTTTATGTCCACTATCGAACCGGATTGAGCGCCTGTTGCTTTTACTGTGGAATTGATAATTTTTAAAGTTTCCCCTTTTATACCCCCATCTCCGGAAAAACCATAAGAGCCAACCACCTCTACATTACAATCTTTTATAATAACAGTTGTATTAACATCAATATATATGCCCACCCCTTTATTGTTTTTTACATTCAGAGAACCTGAACCCGTAATAGTAGTATTTGCTCTTAAAGACAAGGTCGAATAATCTTCTGAAGAAATCACGTTTATACCTTCTAAATTTATTACTAAATCACTATTTTTTCGATTAAATATACCATAAGTTCTCTGGGGAGCATTTATAGTTGCTCCATTTAGGGTAAGTGTTTTCATAACAGGATTATAACTAACTTTACCATCACCCAGTACATCATTTTGATTATCTAATGTTACCCATGTTTGTCCTACTTGTATCTCATATGATACATCTATTATTACTTGTGTTTTTACTATTTCGCCATTTTCCTCCGATATTATAGAACCAAGAGTAGGGTTAAAAAAACTTCCTTTTGGTTCAATAATAGAGCTTCCGGAACGGACAAAAGACTTCAGGTTCACAATAGACCCTTCTGTACCGGTTGCTTTGATTGTAGAGTTGTTCACTTCAAGCATTTCTTGAAAGGCACTGTTTGTCCTTTTTATTCCCGAAATTCCATTCTTACCTTTGAGATCCAGTTTGCAGCCTTCCGTAACTTTTAAAGCGGTGTTGTTGTCTTGCAAAAGGATACATATATCGTTGTCGGATATTACAGTGACAGAACCTCCGCCTTTGAAGGCAGTACTTTGGTTCAACAATATACCCGCAGCACCATTTGATATTATAGTACTTTTGCCTTTCAATACTATGTTTAAATCTGCTATTCCGGTGTTTTGTATACCGACGACACCATTTGCGGCGGTTATCTCGGCATCGTTTAAGGTAAGGGTTCTTGTGTCATTATCATATTTTACTTTATTATCTCCAAGTATATTGTGAGCATTGGTAGATGTTACCTGTATGCCTTTTATGTTTAAGGCATAATCTTCTGCGTGCAAAGTATTCCACATTATTGCCGTAAAAGCAAATATAGATAATAATAAAAATTTCTTTTTCATTTTTAAATTGTTTTTTATATTCTACTAAAAGTAATAAGTAATTATTTTATTTATGATTTTAATATATTTTGAATTATAACGGAACGATATATAAAACTGCAATCAAACTGTTATTTTATCAATGTATAGTATATTCTAACCGAGTAATTATAATATAAAAGTTATTTCGCTACAGTACTTTTAAATACAAAATGGCAAAGATAATAAAAAAACTTTTACAGAAAAAACATTTAGTTTAACATTCAAAATTTTATTTTGTCTCTGCTTCGGTTCAATGATAAAATTCAAAACTATTTAGTATCTTTGCAATTGTAAATTTGTAATATCTAAACTATTTTTTGACTCAAAATATGGCAATAAATTATCGACAGGCAGGAGTAAATCTCGAAGCAGGATATGAAGTAGTAAGCAGAATCAAAAAACATGTGGCATCAACTTCGAGGTTGGGTGTAATGGGCAATATAGGAGCTTTTGGCGGTATGTTTGACCTCTCGAAACTCAATATCAAAGAGCCCATACTGGTAAGTGGCACCGACGGTGTAGGTACCAAACTCAAAATCGCTTTTGCTCTAAACCGCCACAACACTATTGGTATCGACGCTGTGGCAATGTGTGTCAATGACATATTAGCACAGGGAGCTGAGCCTCTTTTTTTTCTCGACTATATCGCTATTGGCAAAAACGAACCAGCTAAAGTGGAACAGATAGTTGCCGGTGTGGCTGAAGGTTGCCGACAAGCCGGTTGTAGTTTGATAGGTGGAGAGACTGCCGAAATGCCATCAATGTATCAAGATGGAGAATATGACATTGCCGGATTCACTTGCGGTGTGGTTGAAAAGTCGAAACTTATCGACGGTACTAAAGTAGAAGTCGGCGACCTTTTGGTGGGGATAGACTCGTCTGGCGTACATTCCAATGGCTTTAGCCTTGTAAGAAAAATAGTAGCCGACAACAAACTCGATTACAATGAGTTTTATCATGAGTTGTCGGAAAACAAAACTTTAGGTGAGGTATTGCTCGAACCCACAAGAATATATGTCAAACCTGTATTGGAGGTGATTGCATCGTGCAATGTACATGGCATAAGCCATATTACCGGTGGCGGATTTTACGAAAATATTCCACGCATACTCAAAGAGGGACAAGGCATAAACATAAAAGAAGGCAGCTGGAGAGTGCAACCAATATTCCATTTTCTCGAGAAACACGGCAAGATACCTCATAATGAGATGTTTAACATATTCAATATGGGTATAGGTATGGTAATAGTTCTACCAAATAATGAAGCCGACAAAGCTATAGATATACTCAGTCGACACGGAGAGAGAGCAGTAGTAATAGGCTATGTAACCGGGAACAACAAATTAACAATTGAATAAATTTTATTGTTGTGAAAAGAAGTCGTCTCTTGATATTGTTGTTGCTTTTGGGTCAAATGGTTTTGAGCCAGAGTTACACTTTGAGCGGTAAGATAATCGACAAAGCCACAGGCGAACACCTTATCGGGGTATCGCTGTATGTAGTCAATAAACAAAGTGGAGTATCTACAGACGAAAAAGGCGAATACTCAGTATCACTACCCAAAGGGCGGCACCGTCTGACAATCTCTTATGTGGGTTATGTCTCCGATACGGTCAACATCAATATCAACCAAAATACGAAAAGAGATTTCCTGCTCGTATCATCGTCAACTGTATTGAGCAGTGTAGAAATTTCTGCTGAAAAAAATCAAAATATCACACGTATCGAACCTTCTGTAAACCGCCTTTCGACAGAGACAATAAAGGCTATACCCGCTATGATGGGTGAAGTGGACATTATCAAAGCATTGCAGTTTTTGCCTGGAGTACAGTTGGTAGCCGAAGGATCGTCTAACTTCAGTGTACGTGGCGGAGGCTACGACCAAAACCTGATATTGCTCGATGAAGCTTCTTTATACAGTTCGTCGCATCTACTTGGTTTTTTTTCTATTTTCAATAATGATGCCATTCGTGATATAAAACTATACAAAGGTGATATACCTGTATCATTCGGTGGAAGATTGTCATCGCTAATGGAGGTAAAAAGCAAAAGTGGTAACCTCAAACGCCTACGTACCACCGGTTCAATAGGTACCATTGCATCAAAAATAACGGTGGAGACACCTATTATCACTGACAGAATGAGTCTGTTGGTATCGGCTCGTCGAACTTATGCTGACCTATTTCTCAAACTGAGCAACGACCCTGCTCTCAAAAATACAACACTATATTTCTATGACCTCAATGCAAAACTTAATTGGGAAATATCTCCCAAAGACAGGCTGTCTGTTACTACTTACTTCGGCAGAGACCATTTCAAAAACAGTTTGGCAGGAATATCTTTTGGTAATAGAGTAGCTTCTCTCGGATGGCGACACGACTTTTCGACCAAACTGATGTCGAATGTCACTATCTACACAAGTCATTACAATTACGCTTTGAAAGAGGATATAATACCCGAATTTAGCTTCGATTGGGAGTCTATACTCGACGATATTGGAGGCAAACTCAACTTCGATTGGCTTATCAACGACCACAACAGTATCAACTTCGGCTATCAGGGAATATATCGCAAAATAGTACCGGGCAGAGGTGGAGGCAGTAGAGACAACTCAATAATCGACAACTCCTCTTTCAATCTATCGCCTCTATACACTATGGAACACGCTCTGTTTATATCACATAGTGTTAGTTTGGCAAAAAAGCTAAATCTCCGTTATGGTATTCGCTTTTCGATGATGAACAATCTTGGCAATGACTCAACTGTGTATTCTCTACACAACTACGCTGTCCGCGACTCGTTTGTTTCGCACAAAGGCGAAGTGTATGCTACCAATTCTCAATTGGAGCCACGCATTAGCCTTAACTACTCTCTTTCGAAAAACAGTTCACTAAAAGCCTCTTACTCACATTCGGCTCAATATTTGCAAATAGCCTCCAACTCAACAGCCGGCTCACCTCTCGATATATGGTTTTCGGCATCAAACAACGTCAAGCCCCAACTTTGCGACCAATTTGTGTTAGGTTATTTCCACGACTTCTTAGATGGCAAAATCGAAACATCGGCTGAGGTCTATTATAAAAAATACACCAATGTTATAGACTTCAAAGAACGTGCCAGACTGCTTGGTAACAAATGGCTCGAAAAAGAGTTACGTTTGGGTAAAGGATATTCTTATGGTTTCGAAATAATGGTGGCAAAAACATCGGGACGCTTTAACGGCTGGATAAGTTATACCTTTGCACGCAGTTTTCGCCAAATAGATGAGGTAAACGACAACCAATGGTATAAGTCGCCTTATGACAAGCCCCACAATCTATCTGTGGTCGCCAATTACGAACTAAACCCTCGCCTGTCGTTCTCGGCAAGTTGGATATACTCCACAGGACAACCTGTAACCTACCCGGAAGGGCGTTATTGGATAGGCAATATCGGAGATAATGGTGGTACATGGGTGCCAATACCTTCAAAACGCAATGCATACCGTTTCCCTGACTTTCATCGCCTCGACTTGTCGGCAACCTGGAAACTGTCAAAGCCCTTAAAACGAATTCAACACGAACTAAACATATCTATCTACAACGCCTATGCTCGCAAAAACCCTTGGACCATATTTTTTGTCAAAGAGAAAGAGAATCCCAATATCATCAAAGCCAATATGATGTATCTATTCTCAATAGTACCTGCTGTAAGTTGGAATTTTAAGTTTTAGTTACCGTAGATGATTCATATCTAATGCTTGGATTATATTCGTATAATAATAACCCAAACTCAAATACAATTCTCCGGTTATATTTGCTAACATCGTGATAAAAAGACAAAAGACAGATAAATGTATAGAATAAGAAAGACAAAAATGTGGAGACAGCCTAAATTTAATATATTATGAAAATAACGAGTAGAGTACAATTTTCACAAGGTTTTTCAGAATAATTGCTACACACAACAAAACCTTGCAGATATACACAAGAAAAACGCATAAAGATTTATATGCATATCAAATATTTATACGCTTTTTTTTAAGACTCGATTATTTAACAATGCCAAATATAGCATACAACGGGCAAATATTGTTGAAATTTCAATTGAATGTTGAAGTTACTAAAGGATAACAACCAATAGACGACAGCAAAAAAAGAATCAAAACTTTTACTTATCTTTGCATAAAAAAACAGTTTGGATACAACAGCAAAAAAGAGATGGATTCGTATATTGATGAGGATTCTTATTGGGTGTCCTGTCTTTTTTGTACTTCTGATTTTTTTCATTCACAGCTCTTGGGGGCAGGATATTATTGTTAAAAAAATTGTTTCGTATGTTTCGGATAAAACAGGGACTAAGGTAGAAATCAAAAAATTCTACATCACCTTTGGGGGCAATATCTATCTCGAAGGGCTCTATCTCGAAGATAACAAAGGCGATACCTTGCTCTATTCCGGCTCACTCGAAGCCAATATTCCATTGCTGCCCATTATAAGAGGCAATGGAATAACCATCGATAAGATTGATTGGAACAGGCTAAAAGCCAATATTATCAGAAAAGACTCGCTTTCGGGATTTAATTATGATTTTTTGATTAATGCCTTTGCCTCCTCTGCAGATAACACTAAAACAGAAACTAAAACCAAACCTCAAAACACATTATCATTAATGATAAAAAAAATCAATTTTTCCGATTTTGATTTGACCTTTAAGGATAATGTTAATGGGATGGAGGCAAATATTTTACTTGGGGAGTTGGAGTTAAATATAAATAATCTCGATTGGGAGAATATGAGATTTGATATAGCTGAGGCACATATAAAAAACACTTCTGCCAAATATATTCAGTCAAAGGCTACTATCTCTGATACAGAAACTGAGGAAACATTGGTACTACCATTCTTGACCATCAACCAATTTACATTGGAAAATATAAATACTGACTACAATTCTATTCCCGACCAAATATCGGTAGTAGCAAATATTGATACATTTTTGTTGAAACTTCCCAAAGCCGATTTGGGAAGACAGGAGATTGAAATAGCTAAATTAAATCTTCACAATTCCGATTTTGTAGTAAGAATGGCTTCTGTAAACGAGGCAAAAGCAATATCAGAACCAAAAGACACAATCGAAAACTCTGAAATATTTTTCCCCAACTGGTCTATTGTAGCAGATAGTATTTCACTGAAAAACAACCGAATCGGATATTCTATAGATGATGCCACTCCTCAGTTGGGCAAATTCAATCTGTCAGCTCTTGCTATCAGCGACTTTGAGCTGTTGGTTGATGGGCTGTCGATGAGCAACAACACACTTAGGCTGAACTTAGAGTCGCTACGATTGAATGAGGCTTCCGGCATAGCTATCAAATCGTTTGGTTTGGGGCTACATTTTGATCGCAATCACCTCTCCTTCTCCGATATAAAGGGACATATCAATGATAATATTTTGCAAGGCATGGTAGAGTTGGGTTATCCCTCTTTTGAAACTTTAATAAAAACCCCCGAAGCTGTTTCAATAAGGGCATCGTTGCCAAATTTTAGCATTGCTGCAAAAGATATTCTCATTTTTGCTCCCAAACTAAAGTACAACCAATACTTTGCTCTCATCAGTAGAGACAACATCAATGGAAGCCTAAATATTAATGGTACTTTGTCCGAAATGCAAATACCCAAAGCCACTTTTGGTTGGCGAAATACATCTATAGAGGTAACAGGCTCAGTCAAAGAAGCTTTGAATATAGAAAAGATGAGTTTTGATTTTCCTCAAATAGTTTTTTCGACCACAAAAAACGATATTGCTTTTTTTGTCGATGAGCAAGATATGGATATAAATATTCCAAAAAAAATAATCCTCACAGCTCAACTAAAAGGTAAGCCCAACAATTTGACGACCGATGCCACTCTTGCTACTACCCATGGTACAATAAGTCTTAAAAGCAATTTTTCGAATACTGCTGCTATTGCCTTTGATAGTGAAATAAAGGTTAGGAATTTGGCTATTGGTAAAGTACTTAAAAATGAGCAATTAGGCATTTTGGATTTCAAAATGAAAACCAGCGGCAAATGGAATAATATCAACGATTTAGATGCTACACTCGATGCTACTATAGAACATTTAAGCTTTGATGAATATGCTATTGAAAATTTAAAAATAACAGGCAATCTCAACAAAGGAAAAGGTTATCTTACAGCCGCATATAAAGACGAAAGCATTGATGTCGATTTACAATCTTCAATAGCTTTAGACACTATTGCATCGCATATTACAGCAAATTTGGATATGAGAGGTATTGACTTCAAAGCATTAAGATTGACCAATGACAATATAAGAAGTTCATTCAAACTTCATGCCGATTTCGAGGGAAGTACCGATAGGTTTGAGTTTTCGTCGGGCATATCTAATGGTATGGTAATAAAAGATGGTCGCACATACACTATTAACGATTTTGATATCAACGGAGTTGTAAATGATCACAACACTTCAGTTGATATTCGAGGTGGAATAATTCAAGCCAAACTTCGCTCAAACACCCATTTTAGAGAGTTTACAGAGGCTTTGAAGCACCATTTCAAACAACAATATTCCGAATATTCGCATACAAGAAAAGAAAATACTTTGCACACTCCTTCAAATCTCACATTGCAAATGAAGATAATGGATAATCCGTTAATAAGTGAAGTTTTTGTGCCCACAATCAAACATTTGGATACCATAAGCATCGACATCAACTTCGATGAGCAAAAAGAGAGTTTGTTGGCTGATATAGAAATTCCTCATGTCAATTACAGTGGAAATATTCTCGAAGGGTTTTCGTTAAAGTTAAATTCTAATAGAGAGTTGTCAGATTTTCTATTCGGATTCAAATCGCTCAACTTCGCCCCACTCTCCATAAAAGAGACAGTACTAAAAGGCAAACTAATCGACAAAAATCTTTTTATCGACTTTTCTTCTTTTTACAACCAACAAAAGATAATCGATATACAATCAGAGTTGGTTTTGAGTGAAGATACTGTGCTATTCCATCTAAAACCCGATTTAATACTCAACGGTAAACCTTGGAAAACTTCAGAACAAAACAGCATTATTTATAGTAACAAACATTTGATTTTTAACAATTTTAAGTTAAGTGGAGATAATCAGGCATTAGAGTTTTCGAACAAAAGCCAAAGAACAGAAAAGGATCATATTGAGGTCATTTTTCAGAATTTCCGACTCTCTGATTTGTCGAGCTACCTAAATCCCGAAATGCCTTTGGTAAATGGACATTTAAATGGTAATGTGATTGTCGAAGAACCTTTTGGCAACTTGGGAATTTTGGCATCTTTAACCATTTCGGAGCTTGAGGCAATGGAAGTAGCATTGGGCAATCTCTCACTCGATGCTAAGGCTATTGATATTCAAAATTACGATTTTCAGTTGACTTTAAATGGAGGTGATATTGATTTGAATGTAGATGGTAATTACAGTACTAACCCTGTCAATCCCGCAATAAACATAGATTTGGCACTAAACGAACTCAAACTAAAAGCTATCGAAAAGTTAAGCGGTAAAGAGATAGAAAACTCCGAAGGATTTATTTCCGGCATGTTCGAAATAAACGGTACTACCGATAAGCCTCAATATGTCGGGAGATTAGATTTCAAAGATATAGCTTTTACTGTAAAAAAGATAAATGCTATATTCAAAATTTCGGAACAGAGTATTTCACTCGACAACAAGGGAGTATATTTTAATAAGTTCAAAATTCAGGATAAAAAGCACAATACTTTTATGGTAGATGGCTCAATGTTTACTGATGACTTTGCGAATCCCGATTTTGACCTGAAAATAAATGCTAAAAGCTTTAATGTGTTGAATTCCACTGAGCAAGACAATGACCTCTATTATGGAACGATAAATTTTGATGTAGACGCCTCTGTAAAAGGCAATCTAAACCTTCCGATAGTAAAAATGCGTTTTGATCTACTCCCGACCACTAACATAACTTATGTAATGGCAGAATCGGATGTCCAAATGGAGGAACGTAATGGAGTAGTAACATTTGTTAATCGTGATAATACTGATGATATTCCGACAGAACAAACCGAAGGAAAAGCTTATAATGTTTCTGGACTCGATATTGAAGCCTTGTTATCGATAAAAAAAGATGTTACCTTTAATGTTATCATCAATAAACAAACAGGCGACAATCTCAACATTTCAGGTGAAGGAGATTTAAATCTGACAATTAATCCAAATGGTAGAATTAACCTCACAGGACGTTATGAGGTTAAAGATGGACATTTCGAGATGAATCTCTACAATCTTGCAAGGCGGCGTTTTGAAATAGCAAAGGGAAGTAGTATTGCCTGGTCGGGAGATCCAATGGATGCCACTCTCGATATTCGTGCCATTTACAGAGTAAAGACATCTGCCATACCGCTTATGGCTGCCCAAACTTCGGGTATGGACGCTTCGGAAGCAAGCAGATTCAGACAGAGATTACCGTTCTTGGTTTATCTCAATATCGGTGGAGAAATGACACAGCCCGAACTATCCTTTAATATTGATATGCCCGAAGAACAACGTGGTGCTATCGGTGGACAGATATATAGCCGTTTACAGCAACTCGACAGTCAGGAAGATGAAAGGAATCGTCAGGTTTTCTCACTTTTGGTACTCAACCGTTTTTTCCCCGAATCGGGTAGCGATGGCAGTAATGGAGGCTCAATGGCTATAGCTCGCGACAATTTAAATCAAGCACTATCGGATCAACTCAACAACCTCTCAGATCAGCTATTGGATGGTACAGGCATCGAACTCGATTTCGGATTGAACAGTTATACCAACTATCAGGGTAATACCCCTCAAGATCGCACACAATTAGATATTACCGCTCAGAAAAAATTCTTTGACGACCGGCTTATTTTGAGCATTGGCAGCGAAGTAGATATTCAGGGCAGTAATCCAAAAGACAAAGCTAACTCTTTGATAGGTAATGTAGCTATCGAATATCTGATTGATGAGGACGGACGATACCGTCTCAAAGGATTTCGTAAAAACCAATATACAAATGTGATTGACGGACAAATCTTTGTCAATGGTATTGCATTTATCTTTTCTAAAGAGTTTAACAAATACCGTGAACTTTGGACAAAACAAATCAAAGATGAAGATATAAAAGAAACTGAAAAAGAATAAAAATGATCCTCTATTTATGAATAACATGAAAATATGTATTTGTTTGTTGCTTATTTGTATATGCTTGGGTGTAATATATTCTTGTAGTGTAAAAAAATATATCCCCGAAGGTGAATTACTTTATACGGGGGCAAAATTAAAAATAGAAAAAGATAAAAAAATAAAAGACTTCGGCTCTGTACGGTCTGAGATAGAAGAGACAATACGTCCACGCCCAAATTCTAAATTTTTGGGCATTAGATTGGGTTTGTATTTTCACTATAAAGCACAAGGTGAAAAAGCAGGTTTTATCAATCGGTTTTTAAACAAAAGAATAGGTGAAAAACCCATTTATGAATCAAATGTAAATATTGAAAACACCGAAAGAGTCATGCTTAACCGATTAGAAAACAGAGGTTTCTTTTTTAGTGAAGTCTCATCCGAGATCAATAGAGACAAAAAACGGAAAACATTAAAAGTAATATATAAAGTAAAAGTATCGGAGCCTTACCTTATCGAAAACTATTCGGTAGATACTGATTCATCGACTATTTATGAGGTTATTAAAAGTACAATGCCACAAACGCTTATCAAAAAGGGGATGAGATTTGACCTCGATTTGCTAAAGTCGGAGAGAGAACGTATAGACCGTGCTTTGAAGCTCAAAGGGTATTATAATTTCAATGCCGATTTTTTAACCTTCGAAGCCGACACTAACCGGTACAACAACACACACGCAACAGACCTCTCCATTCATCTAAAAAAGGATGTTCCCAAAGCATCATTGCTACCCTACAAGATAGACCAAATAAATGTATTTCCCAATTACATTATAGGTAATTACTCTGTGCAGGAGTCAATAATAAAATTTAACAACAAGAATTATCATCAAGGAGAGTTGTTTTTTAAGCCTCATCTTCTCGATCCTTTTATATTATTGAAAAAGGGACAATATTACAACCCTGACAAGTCGCGAAGCACATCAAGACGACTCGGCTCTATAGGTACATATCGTTTTGTAAATATTCAATATGAAACATTAGATTCACTTGCTACCAACAAAGAAGGTGCTCTAAAAGCCAATATTTATCTCTCGCCTCTGCAAAAAAGAGTGCTTAAAAGCGAATTGCAGCTGGTCACCAAATCAAACAACTTTACCGGTCCCGGACTTGTGGCTACATTATCAAATCGAAATCTGTACAATGGTGGAGAGATTCTCAATATTTCCGGAAAATTCGGATATGAGACTCAGTTTAACTCGGGAGGCAGTACAGGATTACAAACCCTATTGTTTGGTGTTGAGTCCGAACTTATATTTTCCAGAGTACTTTTTCCTATCCGTATCAATACCGATTTTTTTAAACACTCTATTCCCAAAACAAGAATCGCTTTAGATGTACTATACCAAAACCGCAGTGAACTATACAGTTTGTTGGGGGTAACTTTTAGCTTTGGTTACTTGTGGAATGCCAATCGTTATGTATCTCATCAGGTCAATCCTATATCTATCAACTTCCTCAACCTTACCAATACAAGCGACCAATTCCAAAAGATACTAAACACAAATCCGTTTATAAAAAACAGTTTAGACCAGCAGTTTATTGCCGGACTTACTTACTCCTTTATCTTCAATGATCTTGTCAATCAAAGCAGACGACATCAGTTTTTCATCACTTCTACATTCGATATTGCAGGTAATACTGTTAATCTACTAAGTCGCAGTAACAAGTTCTTAGGACTTGAATACTCTCAATATGCCAAAATAGACCTGGATGTTCGTTATCATTTACGATTGGATGCCAATTGTAAGATTGTGATGAGGTTTTTTGGTGGTATAGGAGTGCCTTATGGCAACTCTAAGACAATGCCTTTTGTAAAGCAGTATTTCTCAGGAGGTCCTTTTAGTGTGCGTGCTTTTCGTATTCGCTCGCTTGGACCCGGCAACTATAAGCCGGAAGTATCTTCGGAAAACTTCTCATTTTTTGACCAAACAGGCAATCTCCGTTTGGAGGCAAATATCGAATACCGATTTTCGATTTTCTCTTTCCTGAAAGGGGCTCTATTTGCAGATGCAGGAAATGTTTGGAATACTCCGAGTAACAACTCTGTTACAGGAGGCAAATTCTCATCGGATTTTATCAATGAATTGGGTATTGGTATTGGCTTTGGGCTTAGGGTAGATATACAAAGTTTTGTTATCCGTTTAGATTTGGCTGCTCCAATACACACACCATATCTCTATAAAGGTGAGCGGTGGGACTTCAAATACAAACAATCGGTTCTCAACTTAGCTGTCGGTTACCCATTCTAATAGACAGACATAATTCTTTACAGTTATCTCACTCTACAAATATCACTTTTTCTATAAAAATATCATGTATTTATAAAAAAACATCTATAACTATCTGATTAATACCTTACAATACATATATTTTTCGAATGCGTAGTGTTAGAGATTTTTTCAAAAAAAACATTGTTTAAAAACATATATCTCAACACATTATAAGTGTATTTGAAATTGATTTTATACTAAGAAAAATAACTCAATACGGAATTCGGCTTCAACGCTCTGCCCGTGTCGACTTCAACGCTCTGCCCGTGTCGACTTCAACGCTCTGCCCGTATCGGCTTCAACGCTCTGCCCGTATCGACTTCGACGCTCTGCTTTGTTGAAAATATTTTTTTGAATATCACAGATTAAGGGATTTTTTAAGGACGACTATATAATATCTATGATTACAATCTATTTTGTTACACAAGTAGTTTTTTATAAAATTATATAACTTAGGTTAAGAGTATAGCAAACAATATTGTAACTTTGGAACATTTGTATACTATCTCAAAAGTCAAAGCATATTTTCATATACCCTCTATATATACAGGAAATCATAATATATTCCCCTCTCAAGTCTAATAGATAAACAACTTAAAAACGGACATACTTTTGTATAGATTCCTGCTCTACTTTTTTTACGATTAATCCAAATTATTATCTACTTTTTCACTATCCGTTGCATGGTTGTGCCGGAGAGGGACACTATCCGTACCGCATATATGCCTGCCGGCAGGTGAGCGAGGTTTATTTGCGTAGTATTGGATGTGGAAGCTACTTCTATTCCATACATATTATATATATGTACGCTATTAATATTGTTTTCCGATTGTATGTATAATATGTCGGATACGGGATTAGGATAAATTGATACGGTAGATTTGGTATGGGTATTAACATTTGATGGCTTGTTACATATATAGCTACCATTTGTAGAAATTTCGCTGTCATTTGAGTAATACCGTACCTTCCAGTTTTTAGAGTGTGCATTGTGTGCATTAGTTGCTTTTACCGCATCATGGTTGGTATCGGAAGTATCAAAAGCAGGGTGTATAAGTCCTGGCTCTTCTACTGTATGATTTGGAAGATTACAGTATATATCATCCAAAACTTGTGTATTAAAGTTGTTGCCATGGCAATATAAATTTTTCAACTCTTTATTATTGCTTATATCAAGTTTAGTAAGTGAATTGTTGTAACAATACAAATTTCTTAACTTAGTGTTTTTGCTTATATCAAGCGAACTAAATGAGTTGTTATCACAAGATAAGCCTTTTAGTGCAATATTATTGCTTACATCAATTGATGTAAGTCTGTTGTTTGAACAAGACAGAACAATTAATTCTTTATTATTGCTTATATCAATTGACGTAAGTTTGTTGTTACTACAGTCCAACTCTTTTAATTTTGTATTTTTACTTACATCAATTGATGTAAGCCCTGCATTAAAGCATCTCAATATATTCAATTCGGTATTATTTCTAACATTTAGTGTGGTGAGATTTGTATTTGCACATCCCAATTCTTTTAATTCTGTATTTTTACTCACATCAATTGATGCAATTGAATTGGTATGACAGTACAATGCTTTTAGCTGTGTATTATTACTTAAATCTATATTGGTAAGTTTTTTACTGTTACTACTACAATCTAACCCGATTATATCACCATATATAATCATATTCTTGTCTTCAGAAATGTAATTTTTATAGTTTGTCCATCCGGTACCCACTATAATATCTTTTGTTTTATTACCACTCACTATTTTTATTAGAGTGCTTGGAGCAGCAGCTTTAAATTTTAGTTTTATGAATTCACCCTGTTGTGTGTTTAGGGTTATAAAGCAGTCCATGTTTACAGTTTGTGCCTGCATGGTAGAAACACCAGTCATTATCAGTACAATAAGAGTAAGGGTAGTTTGTGTTTTTTGTAATAATTTTTTCATGACATGTAAATTAAATGTTATTGAATAAAGAATTATATATGTTTGATCTGTTTTTTTACCTGAATTTACCGCATTGTGTAGTACCTTTTCTTCTATTGGCGGCAGAGATTACCTTTTTAATCAATTTAATTTTCATTGTTTTTTACACGTTAACTATTTTATCTTTAACAATAAAAACACAAAAGTAGTAATAAATTATTTAATGCAAAATATTTTTATTTATTCAAGCATTTTATTACTTTCGAATAATTCTATACAAAATAAAATTATCTCATACAGAATATACTATTGTATTTCGATTTTTTTAATAATACTAATATATCTCTTTAGGTGTTCTTTAGGATTTGGGATAGAATTTATTTCTTCCAAATCGCAATAATAATCAGGCATAATCCCGTTTGAAATATCTTTCCCTTAGGACTTTGTGATAACATAGCAGTAAAATACTCCGCTGCCTAAGCTGTTCTGTTATTGACCAATATGTATATATTTCCTTTGTATCGGATAGAACTCTCTATATGGTTTTCATATCGTTTTATACTATCTCCTGTATTTTCAAAAGCATTATTGAAAATATAAGGATAATATAAATTTTTATCTTCTTGCGATACATCGTTAGCATTACTATAATATATCCTTGAAGTAGCTTTTGCTTTATACAACGAATTGTTTATTTTTGATTTATACCAAACTGCATATAATGAATCCATATCAAGTAACACATATTGAGCAGGTTCGGCATATTAGCCGCCGCCACCACCACCATTATTTGTAAGGTCAATAATTAGATTATTGTAGATACGAATAGAGTCATATTTTTCCACAAAAAAATTATGAAAATTATTATAACAATAGTTTCAACAATTATAATGAGGAGAGAATACGTAATATCGTTCGTGAAGAATTGCGAACACACACAATGATTTAACCTTTAATCCGTTAAATTTTCTAAAAGTATATCTTAGTCATATTTAGGAATGTAGAAAGGTATGCGAAAACTCTTGCGTTCCTTGCAGTAAAATAATCAAACCACAAAGTTCGTCAAGTACACACCCCCCCGAAAGGGGTAACACCTATCAACCCTGTAAATCAACCACAACATACACAATAGCAAAAATAGAGAAGTCTCCCGTAGATACTTCTCTATTTGTTCCATACTATGTTTTCAAAATGCGTTGTATAGCACAAAGTCAAATGCCTACAAACTAATCATTAATTCTCAAACACAAGTCTGCTATCTACTTCATCCACATGTACTTTGGAAGCTGTTGAAATTTCTCCCGATATTATCTTTTTCGATAATTCATTGAGTAACAAGCGTTGGATAACACGTTTAACAGGACGCGCTCCAAACTGTGGGTCGTAGCCCTCCCTGGCAATAAGACCGATAGCTCTGTCGGTAATATCTAACAATATGCTATTATGAGCAAGCATTTTACGAACATTCTCTATCTGAAGCAATACTACCTGATGTATTTCATCTTCGGTGAGCGGAGTGAACATTATCAGCTCGTCGATACGATTGAGAAACTCGGGACGAATAGTCTGTTTGAGCAACTCAAATACTTCGTTCTGTGTCTTCTCTATTACAAGTTCGCGATTGTCGTTGGTAATCTTGTCGAAATTCTCGCGAATAAGGTGAGAGCCAAGATTCGAAGTCATTATGATAATAGTGTTCTTGAAGTTGACTACTCTACCTTTGTTGTCGGTAAGTCGTCCATCGTCGAGCACTTGCAGCAATACATTGAACACGTCGGGATGAGCCTTTTCAATTTCGTCAAATAGTACTACCGAATAAGGTTTGTGTCGTATTGCCTCGGTAAGTTGTCCTCCCTCGTCATAGCCAATATATCCGGGAGGTGCTCCAACCAGACGCGAAGCCGAATGTTTTTCCTGATACTCGCTCATATCTATCCGTGTCATCAGGTTTTCGTTATCGAAAAGGTATTCAGCCAATGCCTTAGCAAGTTCTGTCTTACCTACACCTGTTGTACCCAGAAAGATAAACGAACCTATAGGACGTTTGGCATCTTGCAATCCCGCACGTGAACGACGGATGGCATCGGCTATTGCGGATATTGCATCGCTTTGCCCTATTACTCGTTTGTGAAGCTCGTTTTCAAGGTTGAGTAGTTTCTCCTTTTCGGTTTGCATAATGCGTGTGGCAGGAATACCTGTCCAACGGCTCACTACTTCGGCTATATCTTCTTTATCGACTTCCTCTTTTATGAGTGGCATACCTTGCTGTATATCGGCAAGTTTTTGCTGATATTGGGCAATGAGTTGCTCCTCCTCTTTAATTTTTCCATAACGAAGTTCGGCTACCTTACCATAATCACCCTCTTGCTCTGCCTTGTCTGCTTCAAAACGATACTGTTCTATCACCGATTTCGACCTCTGAATGAGTGAAATAACACTTTTCTCTTCTTGCCATTTTTTACGTACCTCCGATGCTTTTTGCTTCTGCTCGTCTATTTCATCCGATAACTTTTGAAGTTTCTCCTTGTCGTTGTCTCGCTTTATAGCCTCGCGTTCTATCTCTAATTGCTTTATATTACGCTCCAATATATCAAGTTCTTCGGGTATCGAATTGACTTCAAGGCGTAGCTTTGCAGCAGCCTCATCCATAAGATCGATAGCCTTGTCGGGCAAGAAACGGTTTGTGATACAACGGGTCGAAAGTTCGACGGCAGCAATAATAGCCTCGTCTTTGATACGCACTTGGTGATGGTTTTCATAACGTTCTTTCAATCCGCGTAAAATAGCGATACTGCTTGCCTCATCGGGTTCGTTTACCATAACAGTCTGGAAACGACGTTCGAGGGCTTTGTCTTTCTCAAAATATTTCTGATACTCGTCAAGTGTGGTGGCTCCTATTGAACGGAGTTCACCTCTTGCCAATGCGGGCTTCAGTATGTTAGCAGCATCCATAGCACCATCCGACTTACCCGCACCTACAAGCGTGTGTATCTCATCAATGAATAGTATTATCTCACCTTCGGATTCGATTACTTCATTTACCACAGATTTCAGACGTTCTTCGAATTCACCTTTGTACATTGCCCCTGCAATAAGAGCACCCATATCAAGCGAAAATATCTTCTTCGACCTTAGGTTATCCGGTACATCGCCGCGGACAATACGTTGAGCAAGCCCATCGACAATGGCAGTTTTACCGGTTCCTGGGTCGCCTATTAATATTGGGTTGTTTTTAGTACGACGACTAAGTATCTGTAATACACGACGTATTTCATCGTCACGTCCGATTACAGGGTCTAATTTGCCATCGCGTGCTTTTTTGCAAAGATCGAGAGCGTATCTTTGCAATCCACTTTCTTTCTTTTGATTAGATTGGTTGTTGTTGTTCATAATTATAATAAAATCAGTTTAGTTAGTTGCAATATTAATTATTACATCTTATTCTCATCAAATATTATTCCAGTACTATTTTTTTGATTTTTAGCGACATAATGACAGGCAACCATCGACAAAAAACAGCATTTTTGTCACAATTAAGTTCGTATATTTTTATACTACGCCTATTTTGAATATTTAAAAAAAATCGTTAAAACCTACCATTTATAGAGTATTTCCATCTACAACTGTTTTTTATTATCTTTGCTCACATTATTATAATATATTATTTCATCTACAAACAAAATAATTAATTAATAATGAAACGACTAAACAGACTAACTATATTGATAACAATTGCCCTTTTGGCTGGTAATTCGTTGGCAAATGGCAAAGTAGATACGATATATTACGACAGTCAATGGCGAGAGGCTTCGCACCCTGCTTTTGCCGATTTTTACAGGATAGTATATAATTCGACCAACAAATCAAATACACAACAAAACAAGTTGTTTCGTGACTTCTATATCACGGGCGAGCCAAGACAGAGCGGTGCTTTTATATCTATCAACCGCAACAACGACAGCCTATCGGTATTTGACGGGAAATGCATTACTTATTACAAAAGTGGTAAACAACTATCTACTGTTACTTGGCAAGGAGGCAAACTCAATGGAGAGTTTTACCAATATTTTGAGAATGGATTTGTAAAACGAAAAGGCAGTTATATCGAGGGTAAACTAACCGGAGTTTGTACCGAATTTCTCGACAACGGCAACTTTGTACAAGAAGAGTATCTCAACGGTCTACCACGCTACGACTACTACGTGGTAGGCAACATTCAGGGACAGGCTATCAAAGTACGTTACAGCGACCAGAGCACAATATGGGAAACGCCTTTGGAAACAGAGTGTGAGACACACTTCCGAGACGGTATGCTTTGGCAATATTACAACAAAAACGGCTTAACCATAACACAAACACACTCTGTAAAGAGAGATTACGGCAAGTGGCATAAGGTAGAACTTATCATTACCAACAACTCGTTGGAGTCTATTGAGATAGACCCACCAACAGATATATTGGCATACTCGGTAAATAAAAAAGGAATTAGCACTCCTCTCAAAGTATGGGCGTTCGACAGTTATATGAAAAAAGTAAAAAGAGGTCAGATGTGGGAGGCTATCGCTGTTGGAGTGGCAGAAGGACTATCGGAAATCAGTGCAGGCTATCGCATATCACATACTACCACTATAAACGAAGATGGCTCGGAGGTGGTATCGAAAACCATATCATACGATTCATTTGCAGCGTATCAGGCAAGTATACTTGCCTCACAACGTATGTTCGACTTTTCCAATGCACAGTTGCAAGAGCGACAATCGAAACAGTTGGGCTATATCAAACGAAATACCGTATATCCGGGCGAAACCATTCAAGGATATATCTATATTGATAGAATTAAATTCGAGACACTATTCCTGTCTATTAATATAAATAATGCCCTTTATAAATTCAGATGGAATTATGTGAAATAAAAAGTGTCATAGACCATTTTCGTTACCTTTGGTTAGATTAGAGGAAACGAATATCTTTCAAATCACAACAAAAGCACAGCCGTTTATGCGACTGTGCTTCTACTTTTATCTGATACGAACTACTTATTTCTTTTCGAAAAAGCCTATTACATCACCTTTCTTCACTATTTTGCCTTGTTCTACGGAATCTATTATTTTGCCGTCATAGTTGGCATAAACAAACTCAAGTCCGTTGGCAGGTGTCTGAATAGCACAGATAAGGTCTCCCTCTTTGAAAATCTTGCCATTTTCGGGTTTGAGCGAAATGTTCTCAAAGTCGAGCTCCCACATTACCACACCGGCGGCTGTAGCGTTGATAGGCTCTGCATCGGGGTGGCGTTTGATAGCCATCTCTGTTAGGTCGAGCTTCACAGGTGCAGCATTTGGAGTAGCTACATTCTTTTTGTTCATCTCTGCTTCGAGCTCTTTATAGAAGCGTTTTTTGGCTTCGCCCGATTTGTATTCGCGATACTGCTTTTCGTGCATAGCAAACTCGAACAACTCTTCGTCGTCCTGACCGCGTTCCCAACCAAGCTCTTCCATCTCTTTGATGAACTTAGGCAGTTCGTCCGGATAGTTGTCTTGAGGGTTATTAGTAGAGAATTCGAAATTGTTCTTTTTTGCCAACTCTATAATCTCAGGAGCAAGAGGTCCCGGCAGGTTACCTGCTTTACCCAATATCATATCCCAAGTAGCTTTGTCGAGCATTTCGTAGCGACCACCACCTTTACTCATTGTAAACACATTCATCAAAGCAACGTTTTTCACATATTGGCTAAACGGAGTTACAAGCGGCGGATAGCCAAGTTTGGGCCACACAAACTTAACTTCTTCGAATAGCTGTACAAGAAGTTCGTCTTCCGACAACTCTGCTTTGCCGTCTTTTTTGAGGTTGGCATTGATAGCGGCGTGTACGCCTTTGAGGTCAGCCATAAGCGAACCCATCATACCACCCGGAAGTCCGCAGCTAATAAGCAATGAGTTCATAAATCGGTTGCGGTCGTCGATGAAATAACCCAAGAAGTCGTCAATAAAGCTCTGAGTAAGCTCACGCACCTTCATATAGGCGTTCATATTGATTTCGGGCACGTCAAAACCTGCGTCTTTGAGCATCTCTACAATGGTGATAACGTCGGGGTGAACCATACCCCACGAAAGTGGTTCCATAGCGACGTCGATATAATCGACACCTGCTTTTGCCACTTCGAGCATTGATGCCACCGAGAAACCGGGACCTGAGTGTCCGTGGTATTGAACAGGAATGTTTGGATGTTTCTCTTTGATAGCACGTACAATCTTACCGTTAGTTTCGGGGCGACCGATACCCGCCATATCTTTCAAACAGATTTCGTCGGCACCGGCAGCGATAAGCTCTTCGGCCATTTTGATGTAATATTCAGCCGTATGAACAGGTGAATATGTGATACAAAGTGTTGCTTGTGCTATCATACCTGCCTCTTTTGCCCAACCGATAGCGGGGATAATGTTTCGAGTGTCGTTCAGTCCGCAGAAGATACGAGTAATATCTACTCCCTGTGCTTTTTTGACACGATACATAAGCTTACGCACGTCTGCCGGCACGGGATTCATACGAATACCGTTAAGACCACGGTCGAGCATATGAGTTTGAATACCAACTTCGTTGAAAGGCTTACAAAACGCACGTACCGAATGATTTGGATTTTCACCATAAAGCAAATTTACCTGCTCCGATGCACCTCCGTTTGTCTCAACGCGTGAAAAACAACCCATCTCGATAATGTGAGGAGCCACTTGTTCCAACTGGTCTTTACGTGGCACGTATTTACCCGACGACTGCCACATATCCCTGTAAAGAAGACTTAATTTGATTTTTCTTTTCTTCATAATATGGTTTTATATTTAAAATACTTTCAAAAATAGCAATTCGCAAAGGTACAAAATTTTATTTGATGAAAGTATAAACAAAACTAAAAAAATAATTGTATAGATTTAAGTTTTAAAAACGTCATTTTTTGTTTAACTTTGCAACACTTTTTTTTAATACAAAAACATATTTTTATGAAAGATAGACTGAAAAAAGACTTTAAAAGTTGGTTGAAATTTGGTATTTGGGCGGTTGTCTATATATTATTTATTGTTTGGGTTGGCAATCTTTGGTGGCTACTGCTTCTTCCTCTAATATTCGATTTGTTTATAACTCGATTTATCCCTTGGGATTTCTGGAAAAAAACAAAAAACAGGGCTCTTTATACCATATTTTCTTGGTTAGATGCAATAATTTTTGCGTTGATAGCAGTATATTTTATTAATTTGTATCTTTTTCAGAACTATCAAATACCAACTTCTTCGTTAGAAAAGACACTTCTGGTAGGCGATTTTCTTTTTGTCAGCAAAGCAAGTTATGGTCCGAGAGTACCGAATACCCCTCTTTCGGCTCCGCTTGTTCAGCACACATTCCCATGGGGAACCAAAAGCTACATCGAAACCCCGCAATGGGAATACCGAAGACTTAAAGGTTTTGGCAAAGTAAAGCGTGGCGATATAGTGGTATTCAACTTCCCTACGGGCGATACTGTGCCAACTCGGGTAAACAATCCGGACTATTACACCCTTGTTTTCAAAGAAGGTATAGAGGTACTGGCTCAATCGATATCTCCAAACGAACTGTTTGCTAACCTGCCCAAATACAAAGACCGTATATATAAAATAGGTCGTGATATAGTGTTTTCAAACAAAAATATTTTTGGCGATGTAGTATGGCGTCCTGTTGACAGACGAGAGAACTATGTTAAACGCTGTGTGGCTTTACCCGGCGACACACTACAAATAATTAACAATCAGATTCATATAGACGGTAAGATAGAAAACGATTACCCTAATGTGCAATACAACTATTATGTACAGACCGATGGTACGCCTCTGACCGATACATTTTTCGACAAACTTGGTATAAGCAAAGACGATAGACAGTATGCTTCTTATCTACCCGAAAACGATTCTGTTTTTGCAGGGTTCGACACCTCACGCGAAATATGGGACTTACCTATGACAAAAGAAGTGTTTGAGAAGGTAAAACGTCTGTCGTATATAAGCAAAATAGAGATAAAGCCGGCACATAAATACGACAGAGTATTTCCCATATTTGCCAATTACAACTGGACAAGAGATAATTTTGGTCCATTGGTAATACCAAAAAAAGGAGCTACAGTACAACTTACCATCGACAATCTACCCATTTACGAGCATATTATTAGGAACTATGAGAGAAATTCACTTGAGGTAGTCAACCAACAAATTATGATAAATGGGGCGAAGGCAGACAATTATGCTTTTAAGATGGATTATTATTTTATGATGGGCGACAATCGACACAATTCGGCAGACTCTCGCTATTGGGGTTTTGTACCCGAAGACCACATTGTAGGACAACCTATATTTGTTTGGCTATCTCTTGATAAAGACAAAGGATGGTTTAGCGGAAAAATTCGTTTCAATAGAATTGGTAAAAGCGGTAAAAGATAAACTGGTTATAAGACAAAAAAAGAGCAGACCCAACAAAAGTCTGCTCTTTTTAAATTGTTAAAAAGATGCTTGATTAGAAAGCAAAACCAAGTTTGAAACCAGCAAAAACATTAGAAGCAAGTCCAAAGCTTGAACCGACCTTTTCAAAAGTTGTTGTTTTACCGTTTATTGTTACAGACGAACGCCCCACCGATGTACTTTGCAAATCAAGACCTGCCTCAACTCCCATATATACGTGCTGAGCAATATAGTAATCGGCACCAAAAAGGAGTCTTGCTCCAAGTCCAAATACAGGAGCCGCTTTAGTTATAACATCTAGATTGTTATCTGTAAGATGGTCAACTGTATTCTTACGTGTTGTAGACTGAATATAAAGGTCTGCACCTACATAAGGTGATAGTCTGTCGGTACCTTCAAAATGTTTCTCTACACCTGCTCCTATGTGAAGAGAATTACGGTTGTCAGTAGTAACAACATCTTTCACGCTTGTATCTTTCGTTGTTTGGGCGTTTAAACCGAAAGATGCACGAATAGCCATAGCGTCCATAATAAAGTAGCGTCCTTTCAAAACTCCGTCAAGTGCTGATACGGGAGATTTTGTGGCATTAAAAATACCTTCAGTAAAAATACCAAGGTCAGCGGTTACATTACCTTGTAGAGGTTTGTTCTCTTGTGCATTTGCAACATTAAGTATAAATAATACTGCTAATGCTGATACAACGATTTTCTTCATACTTATAAATAATTCTTTATTTAGTTAATTAAAAAAATTTTTGCACAAAAGTACAACAAAAAAAGGTATTGCTAATTAAATATATATTTGTATCTTTGTGCAAAAAAATATGAATTGCCCCAAGTGTTTATGTGAAGAAAGTGTCAGATCTGGCATAATAAAAGAAAAGCAGCGAT
>JRAN01000032.1 GCA_000768855.1 Porphyromonadaceae bacterium COT-184 OH4590
CTATTATGGGACTTTTTAATCATAAAATCTGCAAGTTTCCTATTACAAAGGTAAGAAAACTTGCAGATTTATCAAAGGGTTTCGAAGATTAATTTACTGAATATCAGATGATCGATGGTTTTAAGGGACAACTAAATATCTTTAAAAAAAACCGCACTGTTTCAATAGCCATAAGTATAAGTGTACCATATTACACAATCCATAACCTGGAGTTGAGTCTGTGCGAAAGGTTTCATCTTTTTGTTGTATGTTTATAAACAAAACGGCAATCAAAATATTGCCGTCTCAGTTATTATTATTTGTCTATCTCTGTCTTTTCTTCTTTTTTACCAAAAACTCCAAGTTTTTTGAGTTCGAGATATGTCAGCAACCACTCTTTAATATGATTTTTATATGTGGTACATATCTCATTTTTGCCTTCTTCAAACTCATTTTGAATTCTTTGTATAGGGCAACCACCTCCACATAACGGTAAATACGAACACTTAATACACATTGGTGTAGCTAATGGGTCTGCTCCATATAGATTACGATTTAATTCGGTTTTATTAATTTCACCTATGTCTCCATTTTCATCCAGCCTCCCTATTGCATGTTCCTTATTACCAATAACTTCCCAGCATTGATACACATAACCCTCAGGATCAACAGATATAGCATTAAGGTTTCTAATTGCACATTCATAATGTCCGTTATCTTTATACTGCAACCATGAGGTAATAATACCATTATTATTCCATAAGTCAAGAGAAAATTTAGAAAAATCTTCATGATTAAACAGGTTTGATAAATTTTCATCATTAGTTCTATTTACTACAAGTCCCGGATTATCAAAAACATTTTTGCCTTTATAACGTTCTTTTATATAATTATGTAATAATGGATATTCCACTGAATTGGTTTTGGTAACATTTACTCTAATTACAATATTAAGTTCTGGAAATTTATCAACTAACAAGTCAATATTAGCAAATACTTTTTGAAAAACATTATCACAACCGTCGGTAAATTTTATTGAATTATGAGTCTCTTCTATTCCATCAAGAGTTATCTGCATTGTATTAATTTCCATCTCTTGAAGTATCTCTATGACTCTTTTATCAATATGATAAGCCGTAGTAATTATATTAGAAGAAAATTTCCCTTTAAATGTAGGACGAAACTTGCGATAAAACTCCTGCATTTTATCTATTGCCATAAGGGGTTCACCTCCAAACCATGTAAGATGTAAAGATTGAAGATTAGAATGATTGCTAATGTTTTTTATAATAGCATCAATTACTGTGTCAGTTATATATGCTTTTCTGTTAGTTTTGTTTTCAAAACAATAAAAGCAATTAAAACAACAATCCATAGTCGGAGCAATAGTTAAATGCATTGATGAATTTTGATTTCTAAAACTCATAATTATTGACTTAAAGATGAGAAATTCATCTTTATGACTATTGCAGATAAAAAATCTCTTTTTTAACTCTTCGTATAAGGCACTGTCTAATTCTTCTTCCAACAGGTTTGACTTTGTCTTTTGTTTTTCATGCAAAATATCAAAATTTGCCTTATCAACCTCTAAAAATGATTTCGATAGAGCATTAAAAGCAAAATATTCTCCTTTATTTTCAAATAAAAATGTATAATTAGATATTATCATTGTTTTTTTCGTGTTTTAAATCTTAAACGATAAGTATTTTTGGGGCGATATATCTCCCAGTATCCTTCGGGATTTTTATGGCTTGTCATAAAAAATATATCCGGAAATATCATAGAATACTCCGAGTCAGGCTCAAGACCTATAAAAAAAATCCAACTTTTTGCATCTTTACTCCAATAGTTTTTCTTGGAACTTGAATTCCATTTTTTACACTCTTTGCATTCCATGTCATAACTTGCTCCACTGTTATATACAGCCATTGGAATATCAAAATAGACTACAATACTATCAAGATTATAGTCAACGTCTTGGTCGCCATTTTCTATATTTGTACCCAATATAGTAGCTCGTCTGCTCTCGAACGTTTGATATATCTCTTCGGGGTTGAGTCTATTTTGTAGATTGACTATCTCAGGCATAAAGCTATCTATATTTTTATAAATTCGCCTATTGTGTTGATAATATTCTAAAATATTGTACAGACTATCAATCCACAAAAAACCATAATATTTTTCCAATTGCATATCTTCAAAAATTATATCCAATCTCTCCTCTCTATCTTCGGCTTGGCGAGACATATAATGCATAGTGCAGGCACGGACAAAAATTTCTGATAAATAGTGCTCCACACTACCATAACTCTGCATTTTCATCTTATATTCATAGGATTTATAAAATTTCTCTGCCTGAGGGTACAATTGGTCAAGATACTTGTCTATAATTGGGTTGCAAAAACTATGGCAAAATTCGTGTACCACAACATTATGAAATTGTGGAGAAAACATAGGCAAATCCAAGCTATCAGTATAACCAAAACCATTGACAGAATAAATGTGCTTTTTGCCGTCTTTGGAGTACGCACTTGCCCCATAATTGTTTGATCCTGTTAGTAATGAAATAATCATATTACTTTCAAAACTAAAATCATTATCTCCAAAAAAATCATTAAACCATTGAAAATCTATCTTATCACTAACCTGAGTTTTGAATCTCTCCTCTACGCCACGGTAATATTGGGTATTAGAATTGAAGAAGGTCTCAAATTTGGATTTTTTGTAAAAGTCATTCAATAGCTTGATATATTTCGGCAAACTATCGGGCACCCAACGGTCGTCGAGGTCATCAAAGGATAAATCTTTGTTCAACGACACTTTCCCTTTTTTTATATTCAACCTTATGGCTAAATCTGGAATAGCACTATGAGCCATCCCTTTTTCGATGCCCTGTGTCTCTTTCAAAAACTTAGTATATTGTACCACGGAATGCTCTTTGTATGGGGCAAACCACTTTTCAACCTTTGCCAAATAGGGTAGGTTGTTAGGTTCGGAAAACTCCGAAACCTCCGCCAACCTAAATACTATCGACAGCAATTCCATACGTTGATCTACCCTGGGAGTAGTTACTTCTTGGGCATTGGAGGTAAATGTAACAATGAACAAAACCGCCAGCACCACCGCCTTAATACTTTGACACATGCTTTTCATAAATATTTTAAAATAAATTAATTAAAAAAAATTGATTAACATCTCTATGATATTAGAGATGTTAATCAAAAATTCATCAAGGGGTGGTAAGTGATGTATTATTATAAGGATCATGCCTTTTACAAGAGCAAGTAACAAACCCATCATGACAAGAGGAATAGCCTTTATCAAGAACAGGACAATTAAAAAAGTGTTTAGAACAAGTCAAACGTTCTCTTGCACACGGTTCAATTACAAAGCTTGAAGGGTCATCATTGCTACATCCATACATACCACCAGGGCCACATGCTCCACCGAAAGTTTTCTTCATACTTTCATTTGTCATTACACCCTCTTCAATTACTCGAAACTTTTTATTATTTTCTAACATAATGATATTTCGCTATATATATCCCTGTGTAGCCCGGCTTTAAAATGTTAAACTTATTTTTCTACAAAGGTAATACAATAAATCAGTGGTTGTTATTCACAAAAGGAATAAAAAATATAACTTTTAGGAATAATTTCTTAATTTCTATAATTTTTTGCTTCAAGATAACTTTATAGACTAATTATCTTTATAAGTTATTTTCTAACAATGATAAACAAATATATAAAAGTTACGCACATTTCAGAACGGGAAAAGTATTTATTACTCATTGTCCTTTAATTAATTATGCAAAGATAATCTTTACTTAACTAATCTTGAACCATTGTATAAATTAAAATTTATACTTAACTTTGCTCAAAAATTTGAGAGAACACCATCTAAAGTTATCTTAACCCCAAAATCTATAACTCACAACTAACAAAGTGAATGAATCTTTTTTTCAGCGTAGCAGACTTCTTGTCGGCGACCAAGTGATGCAATCGCTCGCATCGAAAAGAGTAATTATCTTCGGTGTAGGAGGTGTTGGCAGTTGGTGTGCCGAAAGTCTTATCCGTAGTGGAGTGCGGTATCTCGATATTGTCGATTACGACGATGTTTGCCCCAGCAATATCAACCGTCAGGTAATGGCAACAAGTTCCACCGTAGGCAAGCAGAAAGTAGAGGTGCTCCGCAACCGACTGCTCGACATCAACCCCGACGCCAAGATAGGTGCTATCGCTCATTTGTTCAACGAAGATACCAAAGAGCAGTTTGATCTCGACCGATACGACTACATCATCGACTGTATCGACAGCCTCAAAGACAAGATATTGCTATCGGTGGAAGCGACACGCCACAGAGCCGTCTTTTTTTCATCGATGGGTAGTGCCCTCAAACTCGACTTTACCAATATAAGGGTAGCCGAGTTCTGGCAGGTCGATGGTTGCCCCTTGGGGTCGGCAATGCGTAAACGTATGCGACAACGCAAGATGTTCCCGTCCAAGAAGTATCTTTGCATATTTTCGCCAGAAGTACTTGAAAACAAAGGAATTCAGTCACCAGCCACCGAGCAAAACCCAACACACCCCCAAAAAGCCCAAATCAACGGCACAATGGCACATATCACAGCTATTTTTGGGTTTGCCCTGGCAGGACTTGTGGTGCAAGATGTGGCAAAGTAAAGTATTTTTTCTAACTTTGCAAAACAAATTTTATTTTATCGTAAGATTTGAATTATTGTTTACAAAAAATTTAAATACAATAATTCTCTCACAGATTAAATCCACAACAAATTGATTGTAAAAGAATATATTAAATACAAAATTAAAAATACCGTAATTATGGCATTGAAAGTTGGTGATAAAGCTCCCGAACTGTTGGGAACAACCCAGAGCGGGCAAGAGATAAAATTAAGTGATTATAAAGGCAAAAAACTTGTTTTGTACTTCTATCCCAAAGATAATACTTCGGGCTGTACAGCCGAAGCGTGCAGTATTCGCGACAACTATACAGCACTCAAATCCAAAGGCTATGAGGTGGTTGGTGTAAGTGCCGACAGCCAACAGTCGCATACAAAATTTATTGAAAAACACAGCCTGCCTTTCGACCTTATAGCCGATACTGACAAAAAACTGTCGGAACTCTTCGGCACGTGGGGCGAAAAGTCTATGTATGGCAGAAAATATATGGGAATGTTTCGTACTACATTTATAATCAACGAACATGGTATTATCGAAAAAATATTTTTACCCAAAGAGATAAAAACTTCTATCCACGGAGAACAGATATTGAAACTGTAAACGCAGATATAAATGATAAAACACAACTATTCGCTGTTGCGTCACAATAGTTTTGGGTTCGATATAAAGGCCAACCACTTTTTCGACTATAAGACAAAAGAGCAGTTAAAGGAGTTTCTCAAAGATGTCAGAGGTTTATCCAACAAACTACTGCATATAGGCGAGGGTAGCAATTTGCTTTTTACCTCAGACTTTGAGGGGACAATACTCCATTCGTCCATAAAATCTATTCATATCCAACAGGAGACAGATTCTCATGTCTTTATTCGAGTGGGGTCGGGTGTAGTGTTCGACGACTTTTGCCAAGAGATGACGGAGCTAAATTTTGGCGGAATCGAAAATTTGTCTTTAATACCCGGTCAAGTAGGAGCGGCTGCCATACAAAATATCGGTGCGTATGGGGTAGAAATAAAAGATGTAATTGTAGAGGTGGAAGCAATAGAGATAGATACCTTGCACTGGCGTAAATTCTCGGCTTTAGAGTGTCAATACGACTATCGTAGCAGCATATTCAAAACCGAGTTAAACGGCAAATATATAATCACTGATGTGGTTTTTAGATTAAACAAACACTCCAAACCCAATATAGAATATATTGCCCTTAGAAATGAGTTTGCCGATGATTACGAGCCTTCGATACAGGAGGTTCGAGAAGCCGTTATAAGGATTCGCACCTCAAAACTTCCCGACCCTAAACAGTTTGGTAATGCGGGTAGTTTTTTCAAAAATCCGTATTGTTCCAGGTCTCATTATGAGAAGCTTTGCAGAGAGTATTCGGATATCCCTCATTATAATGTATCTGAAAATTTGGTTAAAATACCTGCGGCATATCTTATCGAGAAGTGTGGATTTAAGGGCAAAAGGGTAGGTAATGTTGGTGCTTATACCAAACAACCTTTGGTACTTGTCAATTATGGCGGAGCCTCTCCAAACGAAATAATAGAACTTGCCCAAGCAATAGAGACTAAGGTACAGGAGACTTTCGGCATTCTCTTGGAACGAGAAGTTATATATGTGTAAATTAACCATCTAACAAATGCAACTTATCCCCAAATATCTGCATCCGAAAGTATCACTAATATCTTTTTGCCGTCGGGAGCAAAGTTGGGTATCTCGCACTGAAATAGCGATGCTATCAGGGCTTCGGTCTCTTGCTCGCTACTATGGCGGAATGCCGATTTGGCAATTGCCTTTGCCGTGCGAAGGGCTATCTTTTCGTAAATCTCTTTACCCACCGTCGAGGCTTGGTCCGATACGTCGGCTATTATCTCTTTGAGCAACTCTTCGATATTGCCTATGTCGGTAAGTATCGAGGGTACTCCCTTGATATTAAAAGTATTGTGCGAAGTTTTTTCGAGGTCAAAACCTATTGCCTCAATGTCGGGCAATATTTCGTCGAACACTACTGCTTCGTCGGCTGTAATTTCTGCTACATCGGGGAATAATAACGACTGTGTGGCTTTTTGCCCTTGTTGCAGTTGCAGTATTATCTTTTCATAGGTAATACGCTCCATTGCACGCTGTCGGTCGATTATCATCAAACCCGATTTGACAGCGGTTACGAGGTATTTTTCTCTATATATCAGAAATTTATTTTGCATCTCGTCCGAGTTACCGAAGATAGGTAATTGCTCCGTTTGTTGGGTAACACAGTCGGTTTGAATTGCTTGTGTCTGCTGTGGCGAATGGTGTTGGTGTTTTTCATAAAGCATATCCCAATTTTTGGGCAAACTGCTTTTGTAGCCACCGCCTCCAGATGAAGAAGCAAACGGATTGTAGCAGGAGTTGAGGCTTATCTTGAACATATCAGGCTTTTGGTCGGCGGTATAGAGAGGCATAGCCACGGTGTCGCTTGTTTCGAAGTCGAGCGAGGGAGTAAAGTTGAACTTACCAAGACTCTCTTTGACACTTGCCATTAGTATCGAGAAAATCTCCTTTTCGTCTTCAAACTTTATCTCTGTCTTGGTTGGATGTACATTTACATCAATACTCTCAGGTCTTACTTCGAGGTTGATGAAGTATATCGGCTGCGTATCGGGCTGTAACATATTGGCGTAAGCTGCCTGTACCGCCTTGTTGAAATATGGGTGTCGCATATAACGCCCATTAGCAAAGAAAAATTGTGTGGCGGAGCGTGTGGCGGACTGTGGAGTACCCACAAAACCGCTGATTTTTACCATATTGGTATCGATACTTATGGCAATGAGCTGGTTGGCATAATTGCGTGTCTTTTTGCCGAAAATGGCTGTGATACGCTGTTTGAAGTTACCTGCTTGCAATTCGTATATAGGCTCATTATTGCTATACAGCGACAGCTCTATATGCGGATTTGCCAAGGCAACACGATGAAACTCGTTGATAATGTGTTGTAGCTCGGTGTTGTCCGATTTTAGGAACTTCCTTCGTGCCGGCACGTTGTAAAAGAGATTTTTGACCAAAAAAGAAGTTCCCTCAACACACGAATCAGCTTCGTGGCGTAATATCGACGATGCGGCTATCTCTACCAATGTGCCGAAATCGGCTCCAGTCTGTCTGGTGCGAAGCTCCACAGAAGCTACGGCAGCAATGGACGCCAACGCTTCGCCTCGAAAACCCATCGTGCGAAGGCTAAAAATGTCGGACGCATCGGTTATCTTCGATGTGGCGTGTCGCTCAAACGCCATACGGGCATCGGTATGCGACATACCTTTGCCATTGTCGACAACCTGTATCGAGGTACGTCCGGCATTAGTTATCACCACCGAAATACGATTTGCACCGGCATCTATGGCGTTCTCAACCAACTCTTTTACTACCGAGGCAGGACGCTGAATGACTTCGCCCGCAGCAATCTGATTGGCAATGGCATCGGGAAGGATGTTGATAATATCCGACATTGTATGTTTCCTAAAATTAGATGACTTTTTCCGTGCAAAGTTACATTTTTTTTAATAATAAAAAGTAGTCGTATTATATGCCCTTAGATTGATGAAGTACTTCGCCCCAAGCCAAAAGCTAACCACACAACAGCAAATCTAATCTCTACGAGCATTTTTTACTTATCTCATTGAAACAATTATAGTTTACATAAAATGTTTAGTAAATTATCCGATATAATTTTTATTTAGAGTGGGTTATGGGTAATTGTATAAACACTTTTTTTCTTTATCTATTGCCATAAAATTACCTTCTTCAATATCTCGTAAGTGATAATACTATTTACCTTTCAATACTATTTCGTATATGTCATTAGGCACTATGTGCTCTTCAACTCCTCTTACAAAAATAAATTCATCGGATATTTTTCGAGGTCATCAAAAAACTCAATTTCAATGCTTGAAACATCTACATTAACATCTCCATTCAAGGAGTTGAACAAAATATTATCTTTGGTTAAATATCCCAATAAAATCCCATAACCGAATCTTAAACTAATGGCTATATTTGTGTCTCTATCCGACAACAATATCCCTTTTATTTGGTAATATCTGCCTTTTTTGTCTTCATACTTACCCACAAGGTTATTGTCTAAATTGAATTTAAAATATCCGTTACCTTTTTTAAGGACAAAATGACATTGTCTTTTATTCGATTAGACAAGAAAGAGTATTTGTTGGGCAATAAATCACATATTTTCACAAATACTTCACAATTAAACTTCTCTTTTTTCTAAAAAAACTAAACATAAATTTATATAAAAACATTAGAAATCACTTTGAGTTGTTCTATTTTGCCCACATCGGTTACTTGCAAATCGGGCTGTTGATAAGCTACTATCCGTTCCTTATCGCAGACAGAGAGGTAAAAATCGGTTATAGAGAATGGTTCTGTACGACACTGCATAAGAGAGAATATGCGAGGAGAAATCACGTGTATACCGTTGAATGCCAACGGAATATATTGTCTTTCATCGAAGTCGGCAAAAGGTGTTTTCAGTTCGTCGGTTTTGACATTTTTCCATCCTGCCAAATGGTTGTTTTTATCGAAAAGCAGGTAACGACTTGTTTGTCTATCACTTACCAATAGTGTAGCAAGGTTTTCTTCTCTGTGTGTGGCATAAAACTTCTCTACATCGAGGTCCGAAATAATATCTACATTGTATGCTAAAAATGGTTTATTTCCAAGCAATTGTTTTGCATATAAAATTCCTCCACCTGTATCGAGCAGTTGCTCCTTTTCGTACGAAATGTAGATGTTGGCGTCAAAATGAGTTTTTGCCACAAAGTCAAAAATTTGTTCGGCAAAATGGTGTGCATTGATTACGATATGGTCAAAACCGGCTTTTTGCAATCGCCCTATGGCTATCTCCAACAGGGTTTTATTCCCAATCGTTACCAATGCCTTGGGTTTGTCGTCAGTGAGCGGTCGGAGGCGAGTGCCAAGCCCTGCAGCAAATATAAGTGCAGTTCGTTTAGAATAACTCATTATGTTTCAACTTTATATCTACATCAAAATCTTTTAGATACTCTGCCAAACTTTCGGCACAAAACACCGAACGGTGCTGTCCGCCCGTGCATCCGAAAAATACCGACAAGTGCGTAAATCTGCGTTTGGAATAGACCTCTATATGCTTGGTTATTAACGAATAAACATTGTTGAGAAAAACCTGCACTTCTCCATTGGCAAGCAAAAAATCTTTTACCTTTTTGTCTCTGCCTGTAAGGTGTTTGTATTCTGCATATCTGCCGGGATTGTAAATGCTGCGACAATCAAATACATAACCGCCTCCATTGCCCGAATAGTCGATAGGAATGCCACATTTTTTGTACGAAAAACTTTCGATTTGCACCTGTAAACGTGCAGGTTGATTGCTGCGATTAATTATTTTATCTCTTTTATAACAGTCGAATTGCTTATTATCAAAAACTTCCGACAAGTATGGTAGTTCCTCAAATGGCATAAGTTGTCCTATATTTGCCAATGCCAAAGGTATAGACTCTATAAAATGAGGCTTTTTCTCAATCAACCCCCTCAACCCGTAAGCACCAAGTACTTGTAGCTGGCGAAATAATACAAAATATTTCAAACGCTCTATGAAGTCGGCTTTCGATATGGTTTTGTAGCGTTGCAATCTCTCCAAATATGTGTCGATTAGCTTGTTGCGTACATCTTCCGAGAAATTAGCCTTTGCCTGCCACAGAAACGATGCCACATCGTAGTAAAACGAACCTTTTCGTCCTCCTTGGAAGTCGATGAAATATGGACAGTCGTCTTTTATCATAACATTACGACTCTGAAAGTCTCGATACATAAAAACCTCTTCATCACGATTTTGCAAAATTATCTTCGCCAAAGTCTCAAAATCTTTATCAAGTGCAATCTCGTCAATCTCCACTCCGATAATTTTTAGGAAACAATATTTGAAATAGTTGAGGTCGAACCACACATTACGCCTATCAAGCCTCGCCTGAGGGTAGCATACCGAATAGTCGAGCCTCTTATCTACTCCAAACTGAATATCAGGCAGATACGCAATTGTTTTATGTAGCAAAGCCAACTCTTGTGAGCTAAACGAACCACTCTGTCGCCCCTGATAAATGGTATCAAACAGGGTATTGTCAGCAAGATCGGTCTGTATGTACGACATTGCATCATCGCTGATTGCCAGCACCTTAGGAGCAGGTATATTAACCTCAGCAAAGGCTTGTGATATTGCCACAAAAGCCCTATTCTCATCTACCGACATACCCACAACTCCGATTAAAGAGGGGCTGTTGTCGCCTGTTATACGATAATACCTCCTATTGCTCCCCGATTGAGCCAATGGTGTAATTTGGCACTTTTTCTCTTTTGTATATTGTTGGTATAGAGATTGTAACGATTGCATTTTATTAGCTTTGGATTAATATTTTTCGAACCTCTTTGCAGTTTGGCAAAATTAACAATAAAATTTTAGAAAATTACGGTTGTGTAGTTTTTAACCCGGATTACGCATTAGAAAAAATGTATACTGTCTGCCTCGACCTAAGAGTATGTAAATGCGATTGCAGCTTTAGTACGATTGTAGGTTATCAATACTCCCAATACCAAAGCAGACTTTCCTTTGGCTTTTCAAGTAAAGTCCACCTTCGCAGGAATGACAGAACGCAACAAATTATTAATTTTACATTAAAAAAAGAGGTTTCCTTTTTCAGAAACCCCTTTTTAACTCAAAACTTTTTAATGTTTTTGATTTTTTCGTTGAGAAGTGGCACTATTTTATGCACATCGCCCACTATGCCTATATCGGCAACGCTGAATATGGGAGCATATTTGTCGCGGTTGATAGCGATGATATATTCGCTCTCCTCCATACCTGCCAAGTGCTGAATAGCACCCGATATACCGCAAGCAATATAAAGTTCGGGGCGAACGGTTTTGCCTGTCTGCCCTACCTGCGAACAGTGTTCTATAATACCTGCATCGACCATTGCACGCGAGGCTGCTATCTCACCACCGAGGGTTTGAGCCAATGCTCTCAGCTTGTTGAATCCTTCGGCATTGCCTACACCACGTCCTCCGGCAACCAATATTTTCGATTCCGAAATATCGGCAACACATTTGCACTCTTTTACCTCCTCTACAATGCGTACACGATTTATTTTTGCCTTATCAAAATTAACATTGTAGTTTACAATCTCTCCTTTACGAGATACGTCGGGAGCTATTCTCTGCATCACACCCGGACGCACGGTTGACATCTGCGGGCGATGATTTTTACAAAGAATTGTTGCCATAAGGTTACCACCAAAGGCAGGACGGGTCATAAGAAGCTCTCCGCTTTCGCCTATTTCGAGTTGTGTACAGTCGGCAGTAAGCCCAGTGTTGGTGCGTGCCGATAGTCTCGGAGCGAGGTCACGTCCGATGATAGTAGCACCAAGTAGCAATATAGCGGGTTTCTGCTCAAGTATAATCTGGCTTACTGCTTGTGTATAAGGTTCGGTAAGGTAGCTTTTCAGATATTCATTGTCCACTACCAAAACCTTATCGGCTCCGGCAGCGATAAGCTCTTGAGCCTTATCCGAAATACCTTTACCCAAAATAAGAGCCACTACTTTTTCGCCAACGCGGTCGGCAAGTTCACGAGCTTTACCCAAAAGCTCAAGACCAACGCTTTGCACTGCACCATCACGTTGTTCTACAAAAACATATATATCTTTATATTGAGAAATATCCATCTTTTTTTGTATTAAAAGGTTAAATGATGTGTCGTTCTTTAAGTTTTTCAACTATTATATCTACCGCCTCCTCAGCCGATACCTCAAATGTGGCTCCGGCAGGCTTCAAACTCTTAGGGAAGGCTTTCATAACGCTTGTGGGCGAACCCGCTTTACCGATTTTATCTTCGGCAACGTCGATGCGGTCGGCACCCCAAACCTCTACCTCTCTTTGATATGCCTCAACTATCCCTCTCATATTCATATAACGAGGTTTAACAGCCGATGCCAACACCGTTACAAGACAAGGGGCATCCATCTGAAGCACCTGATAGCCGTCATCGGTCTGTTTACGTAGAGTAAATGTTTTATTGCCATCGAAGTCAATATCTTCGAGGTACGACACCTGCGGTATGTCGAGATGTTCGGCTATCTGAGGACCTACCTGTGCCGTATCGCCGTCGATAGCTTGACGACCGGCAACAACAAGGTCGTATTCTAAAGTACGCAACGCTCCTGCAATAGCATTTGATGTTGCCAAAGTATCGGCACCGCCAAGCTTACGGTCGGTAAGCAATATGGCACGGTCAACACCCATTGCCAAAGCCTCACGAAGGATAGCATCAGCCTGTGGCAGCCCCATTGTGATAACGGTAACGTGTGCGTTAAACTTATCTTTGAGCTGTAAAGCAAACTCCAATCCGCCCTTATCGTCGGGGTTCATAATGCTTGGCACACCTTCACGAATCAATGTGCCTGTCTGAGGATTTATCTTTACCTCAGTAGTATCCGGCACCTGTTTGATACAAACTATAATATTCATTTAGTTACAATTTTTCTGATATGTTTTTAATAATAATAAATGTTGTATATGCCTCATAAATAGCAATGTATGTGTTCGACAACAAATACCTTTTCTTTTTAAGAGGCTTTTTACAAATAATTAAACAAGGCTAGCACGGTTATTTAAGTAATTTAGCAGCAATAACCATTTTTTGCACCTCCGAAGTACCTTCGTAAATCTCGGTAATCTTGGCATCGCGCATCATACGCTCTACAGGATATTCGCGAGTGTAACCATAACCGCCGTGTAGCTGCACCGCTTTGGTAGTAACCTCCATAGCTGTTTCGGCTCCGAAAAGTTTGGCCATAGCAGCGTCTACCGAATACGGTATGCCGTTGTCTTTCTTATAGCTTGCACTACGCACCAGCATACGAGCCGCCTGTACTTTGGTTTCGAGCTCTGCGAGCTGAAATTGTGTGTTCTGAAACTGCGATATACTGCGTCCAAACTGCTTACGCTCTTTGGTATAGCGTATTGTTTCGTCCATAGCACCTTGAGCAATACCCAAAGCCTGAGCAGCGATACCTATACGACCGCCATCGAGAGTCTTCATAGCTATGCCAAAACCTTTTCCTATCTGTCCGAGCATATTCTCTTTGGGTACGCGACAATCCTCGAAGATAAGTTCGGTAGTAGCCGACCCGCGGATACCCATCTTCTTCTCTTTTTTACCGATAGAGAATCCGGGAGTGCCTTTCTCGATAATAAATGCGGTAATACCTTTGTTACCCAGCGACTTATCGGTCATAGCAAATATCACATACACGTGTGCATAGATGGCATTTGTGATAAAAATCTTACTGCCGTTGATAATGTAGTGATCGCCGCCGTCGAGTACAGCTGTAGTCTGTTGCATAGCGGCGTCGGTACCCGCATTAGGCTCGGTAAGCCCGAAAGCACCAATCCATTCGCCCGAAGCGAGTTTGGGCAGGTATTTCATTTTTTGCTCCTCTGTACCCGATTCGAGTATCGGGGCACAACATAGTGAGGTGTGTGCAGAGAGTATCACACCTGTGGTACCACACACTCTCGACAGCTCTTCGACAGCCATACCATACATCTGGTTTGTACCACCGACACCGCCGTACTTTGCAGGTATAGGAATACCCATTAAACCAATCTTTGCCATTTTTTCGACAGTCTCCAAGGGGAAACGCTCATCCTCGTCCACTTCGGCAGCCAAAGGTTTTACCTCTTTTTCTGCAAACTCACGTATCATTTGTAGAAAAAGCTCTTCAGTTTTTGATAAGCCAAAATCCATAATGAATCTTATTAATTATTATATTGTTTATTATATCACGAAAAACACACCCTCAACAAGCTGATAACCTGTTGAAAAAATTTCTGCCACTGCCTGTTAAAAAAGCACACAAAGGTAGTACTTTTTTCTGAGATATTCATCACTAATGTTCTTAAAAAAATCGCTTTATATTTCTTTGATTTTAAAAAAAACACCTCTACCCAATCAAACTCTGATATGATATATTGTTCGGTTTTTTATTAACTTTGTAGGTTTTTTTAGAAAACGAATAATTTTACAATAGATGGAGGCAAAAAGCAGGATAAATATTGGATTTCATATAATATATGCAATCTTTTTAATGCTTTTTCTATTTTGTATATGCTACATCATAGATATTCAATACATTAATGGCGACACTTGGAAAGCAATAGGGCAAACAATAAAAAGCTCTATGCAACCACGTAAAATAGAGCCTTTGAGAGGGAAAATTTATTGTTACAATATACACGGCGAAAAAGAGATAGTGGCGGCTTCGATGAAAGTATATAAGGTATACTTCAATGGTACACAGCTACACGCAATAGAAAAAGACCTAAGAGAGAAAAACAAAAAATTCAATACCACCGACAGTATCAACAGGCTTTCGGAGGCACTTTCGAAGTTCTTCAACAATGCACCACCGTCTCACTACAAAGCCATTATAAACAAAGCATATAACACAAAAAAACGAGTACAGTTGGTAGCTCGAAACATAGACTATCTCGAACGAAAAGAGCTTATCAAAATGCCACTTCTAAACTCTGCAAAGGGCAAATACACCGACTGTCTTATATCCGAAGAGGTAAACAGACGCATACATCCTTATGGCAATTTGGCTCTCCGTACCATAGGCGATGTCTATATAGACAAAAGTCAAAAGACAGACGGACGTTTTGGCATCGAACTTCAATTCGACTCATTACTGCGTGGAGTAGAGGGTGTTAGCAATCCTTTAAGAATAAGTAGGCGTAAAACTGTTTTTGATGAAGAAAAAAAAGCAGTCAATGGAGCAGATATAACTCTGACTTTAAACATTGATATGCAAGACATAGTACAAAACTGCCTTATGGAGCAAGCCCAAAAGCTTGGAATAGAGCGTGGTTGTGCCATATTGATGGAGGTTGCCACGGGTGAGATAAAAGCTATATCAAACCTATACTATTCGCCCAAAGGCTACTTTGAGGGAGGTAATATGGCAATATCAGACCTCAATCCACCGGGCTCTACATTTAAAGCCCTTACAATGATGATAGCCCTTGAGAATGGCATTATCACACCCGATACTATTATAAACGCTTTAGACAAAAAATATCCGAAAGTTACAGACCACTCTCCACAACCATTTTGGGGTGCCATCAGCGCTTCAGACGTATTTGTATATTCGTCTAATATCGGTATATCCAATATTATAGGCGATGCCTTCGAACGTGACCCGATGAGGTTTGTAAGAGAGATACAAAAGACAGGTGTCAATGAACCATTCGATATACAATTGCCCGGAGCAACTGGATTCAAAATAGGTCCTATGCGATATTGGAATATCAAGGACACAATAAATCGTACCGATTTGCCTACATTGTCGTTCGGCTACCAGACGGCTGTGCCACCTATTTATATGTTGCGTTTCTATAATGCTATTGCAAACAATGGCAAAATGATTAATCCGTTTATAGTGAAAGAGATAGACAACAACGGAAATATTACGAAATTTAACACAAAAACTGTCAAATCGTCTATAGCGTCGAGCAGAACCATAAAGCAGATACAGACAATGCTTCGTAAAGTAATAGAACAAAAAGGAGGTACGGGTTATGCCTATCGTTCGTCGAAAGTTAGTTTTGCAGGCAAAACAGGTACAGCAGTTTTCCAGACAAACGAAGGAATTACCGACCAAGTAAGTTTTTGCGGTTACTTCCCTGCCGACAATCCGAAATATTCCTGTATAGTTGTTATGCAACGCCCCGGTATTTGGGGGTCTCAAAGCTGTGAAGTATTTCGCAATATCGCCGAAAAGATAACATCAATCAATACTACATTGGATATTGGCGATTTACAAGATACCATAACTTATCTGCCTTCGGTAAAAAACAGCAAAAAAGAGACATTAAAATATATACTTAACACTCTGGACATAAAATCGAATATTAGCAATTCGCCTTGGTTAATTGCCTCTAAAGACAGTCTTAGAGTAAATACCTCGACACTTACGCTTATAGACAACCTTGTACCCAATGTAGTAGGAATGGGTGCCAAAGATGCCGTATATCTTTTAGAAAAAAGCGGTCTTAGAGTACATATATACGGCAGAGGTACGGTAAGACAACAGTCTATTGGACCAGGTACAAAGGTAATAAAAGGGCAAACCATAAGATTAGAGCTAAATTAGAATTATTAAAAAGCATATACAAAATCATTATAACACAACAGACAATGCTTATTTCCAAAGTATTAGCAAATATTGCAACTATTAAGAGTTACTCCAACGATGTGGAGATAAATAACATAACCGACGATTCGCGTAAGGTTGTCAAGGGCGACCTTTTTGTAGCCGTTTGCGGCGTAACATCCGACGGACACAACTTTATAGAGCGTGCCGTCAAAAATGGAGCTGTTGCCGTTGTGGTAAACCGCTCGCATCACGTACCGTGCTTAGCCGACTATAGCCACGTACAGGTAATAGAGGTGGACGACTCCGCCAAGGCATTGGGCGAGATAGCCTCCAACTTCTACGACCACCCTTCACAAAAACTTTATCTTGTGGGCGTTACAGGCACAAATGGCAAAACTACCACTGCTACATTGCTCTACAACCTGTTTCTATTGTTGGGTTTTAAGACAGGGTTGCTGTCAACTATCCGAAACTATATCTGTCAAACACCGATAGAGACTATCAACACCACACCCAATGTATTAGAAACAAACAGATTGCTCGCCGAAATGGTAACCTGCGGTTGCAGTTACTGCTTTATGGAGGTCTCATCGCATGCCACTATACAGCAGCGCATTGCAGGTTTGCACTTCGCCGGGGCTATCTTTACCAATCTAACGCAAGACCATCTCGACTATCACGAGACAATGGATAACTACCGCTATGCCAAAAAACTATTTTTCGACCACCTGCCACCGACCGCCTTTGCTATTACCAATCTCGACGACCGCAATGGTATGTTTATGTTACAAAACACAAAAGCAACCAAGATAACCTACTCTACACGCTCATTAGCCGACTTTAAGACAAAAATCATAGAAAATACCTTCGATGGTATGACCCTCACAATGGAGGTGCGTACTGATGGCTTTAGGAGTGGTGTTTATGAGATGGTTACGCCTTTTGCAGGCAGTTTCAACGCCCAAAACCTTACAGCAGTATTTGGGGCAGCAGCACTTTTGTGCAAAGGATTAAACATTGATAATCAAACTATTCTAACAGCTCTAAGCGGACTTCGTCCTGTATCGGGCAGGTTCGAGATGCTACATATCGGTGGTATCGCCGCAATAGTCGATTATGCCCATACGCCCGACGCACTCAAAAATGTGCTTTCGACCATCAACGACATAAAAGGAGCAGATGCCCAAGTGATTACAGTAGTGGGCTGCGGAGGCGACCGCGACAAAACCAAACGTCCTATAATGGCACAGATAGCCGCAAACGAATCTGATACCATTGTGCTTACATCCGACAATCCACGCACCGAAAACCCACAGGATATACTCGACGATATGCTCGGCGGACTCAACAAGCAGCAGACCGAACGAACTATCGTTATACCCGACCGACGACAGGCTATAAAAACCGCCTGCAAACTTGCCAAGCGAGGCGATGTGGTGCTGATAGCAGGCAAGGGGCACGAAAACTACCAAATAATAGGCAAAAACAAACACCACTTCGACGACAAAGAGGAGGTAATCAATTATTTCGAGCAAAGCAAATAGAGACGTAGAAGAGTAATTGCAGTAATACAAAAGAGAAGATAGTGTTTTATCTTCTCTTTTGTATTACATTTAAGCATCAAATTTAAAATTTGTATATCAGCGAAATATAAAAATTGTTTGTTTTAATGCTTCCGGTTATACCGGATGTTTGTGTTGATATACGATTTATCAAACCTAAATCATAGCCTAGTTGTAAACCATATTTTTGATAAGTAACACCTACCCCCGGTCCAACAAGCAGATTGAATTTTTTGTTATCATTTATAGAACCGGAGCTGGCTACATCAAAAGAGAATTTGGGACCTGCATAAGCAAATATCGTAACATCATCTGTTAGAGCGTATTGATACATAAAACGTACCGGCACATACAATGTGTGAACATTATACGTTTCTGTCAATAGTGGTACCTTACCAAAAGTCAAGGAGTAGTTTAGCCCTGCGTTTATACCTAAATTTTCGGTAAACATTAAGTCATACCCTGCACCTACCAAAAACCCGTCTAAAGGCAAATTTACCGAAAGCTCTCCTAAAATAGATGATGTTTTGCTTATGGAATTGATATTGATATATCCAAAGTTTACCATAAGACCTTTCTGTGCCGTCATATTGACACTTACAAACACTACGGCAATAATTAATGCCACTTTTTTAATTGATTTGTACATAACTTTTTTATTTTTTATTAATATTATAAAGAAAATTGTTGTTAAATACGATTTTTAGTTTTTAAGCA
The DNA here is from genome assembly GCA_000768855.1 of Porphyromonadaceae bacterium COT-184 OH4590. Taxonomy (GTDB): domain Bacteria; phylum Bacteroidota; class Bacteroidia; order Bacteroidales; family Paludibacteraceae; genus F0058. The sequence goes on from JRAN01000032.1 coordinate 19,190, forward strand.
AAAACTCTAAAAAAAGCCCTTACTCTTAATTTACCTGTTTCATATACAAAACTTATTTTTTTGGTTAGGATTCAGTTGTTTTCCTCTATTGCCTTGTGCTTTGTCATAGGCTTTATTGGTGCCCGAAGTACCTTTGTTTGAATTTTGTTGATTTGCACTGTTGTCTTTAAGTGATACTTTTTTCATTGTCATAAGATTGTTATTTGTTTATTATTAAAAATATATTTGTGTGGCAAAGTTGTTATTTTGTGCTTTGTATTCATTAGTTCCCTTATATCATTTGTATTGTATCTTAGTTTTACTGTTGTTTTGAATTCCTTTTTTATTTTTATTTAATTTAATGCAAAGATACTAAAATATTCTTAACCCCAAACCTGCAAAAAATTCAGATTTAACAAATATACCTGTGCCTGCCAAACTGTAGCCTAACAGAAAACACCAACTATGACCGAGATTTAATCGGGCTTGTGCATTTATTGCATAAGAAAATTTGACTCCTGTATTCAAATAATCTTTTATTGCATTAAGTTGTGTAGTAGAAGATGATTTTTCCCGTTCTACAAATTTGATGTTGCCAAAGCCAATCATTGTTTTGCTTTCTACTCGTATTGCGGGAATAATCTCAAATGAAATCATAGGTCCGGCAACATAAGAACTGATAGAATACGGCTCTTGTTGGGTAGATGACAGAAGTAAACTTGCACCTATATTCTGTCTTACTAAATAGCTGAAGTCAAGACCTATCATACCAAAAATTTTTTTAATAGGCGCTAAAGATGAACCGCCACCCCCAACAATAGCCAGATAACCTTTATGTTCAGGTCTAATTTTTTTGCGTACGTACAAAGTATCTATATGTACTCGTCTCTCAACAATAACATTATTGTTGTTGTTGTTATTATTTATAATATTGTTGTTGATTATTACAGGATTGTTACTATCTTTTGTATTATCTTCTTTATCTCTAACAGATTCTATATCTTCATTTTTATAAAACTTAGTTTCTCCTGTCGGTAATAAAATCCAATAACCTTTATCGGGTTTATGTTCTACAATTTCTCCGATAATCAAAGTTCCGTCTTTCAGACGTATTTCATCTGGCCACTTTTTGACTTGTCCATACATCCCAATTACAATAATAAACAATAAAGATAATGCTAAAAGTAAACGTCTTGTCATTTTCTGATAAATATAAAGTTTAGAATTTTACCTCCACTTTTTTGGCTATCGGCTACTCCATTTATGTGTTAAAAAAACTTTGCAAAAATAATAAAAACCTAATATCGTTTAGGTTTGTGCAGTAACTTTGTGCATTAATAGCAATATTATCGCATAAATAGCTATGAATACTAAATTATAGCAGGTTTATTTTTTTTAACTTTGTTAATATGAAAACAGAAAAAGATATTATTACCAATATTTTGCAAATACGTATTAAAAAGCGGTTAACTCAAAAAGACCTTAGTCTCTCGTTAGGTGTTTCTGAGGCGACATACAACCGTATAGAGAGCGGGAAAATCACTCTCTCTTATAGCCATATTGCAAAAATTGCAAGAGCTTTTTCGATGTCTGTAATAGACCTTATTACCTACCCCGAAGTATATCAGCCGGCTAAATCGTCTTACTCCACAAAAGTTCTTGTAGAGCTTGATATAAACAACGATGAATTTGTAAAAATGGGACTTAAAGATAAAGTCCTCCAAACACTTAGTAAGTAGTTAATACCGTATGCCCCTAATCGGAATTATTGTATCTTGTTCGGATAGTCTATAGTATAGTGCAACCCTCTGCTTTCGTGGCGAGCCATAGCCTGCTTTATGATTAGATATGCCACGCTTATAGAGTTACGAAGTTCGCATATATGAGGCGATACAACAGAGCGTTTAAATAAGTTTTCGGTCTCTTCATACAATATTTCGAGCCTTACCAAAGCACGCTGCAGGCGAAGATTAGAACGAACTATACCCACATAAGAACTCATTATCTGCTGCACCTCTTTGAGCGATTGTGTTATAAGCACCATCTCTTCGGTTAGTTTAGTCCCTTCTGCACTCCAATTCGGAATATCTTCTTGCCATGTAAGATGGTCTATTTTTGTCAAAGCATCTGTTGCCGCAGCATTGGCATATACAATTGCCTCTATCAAAGAATTGGAAGCCAAACGATTGGCGCCGTGCAGTCCGGTACAGGAACATTCGCCACTGGCGTACAGACGCTTTATTGATGTTTGGGCGTTAAGATCGACCTCAATGCCACCACACAAATAGTGTGCCGCAGGAGCGACAGGTATAGGTTGCTTGGTACAATCGATACCGTACAACAGCAATTTTTCATATATGGTCGGGAAATGCTCTTTGGTAGTCTCGGGATTTTTGTCTGTAACATCGAGATAAACGTAGTCGCTACCGGCTTGCTTCATCTCGGTATCTATGGCGCGTGCCACAATATCGCGAGGAGCCAACGACAACCTGCTATCGTATTTATGCATAAACTCTTCTCCTTTTATATCCCGCAATACGGCACCATAGCCACGCATAGCCTCAGTTATCAAAAAAGAGGGGCGATTGTGAGCATTATAAAAGGCTGTAGGATGAAACTGCACAAACTCCATATCTTTTATCTTACCCCTTGCCCTATGTACCATAGCTATACCATCACCTGTTGCCACCAAAGGATTGGTGGTAGTTTGATATATATTACCGATACCGCCTGTGGCAAGCATAGTTACCTTACCCAAAATCGTATATATTCTGCTACTGTCAATATCCAGAGCGTAAACGCCGAAGCATTCTATATTGGGAGTATGACGTGTTACTATCTGTCCGAGGTGGTGTTGTGTCAATAATTCTATTACGAAACAATGTTCAAAAACCTCTATATTGGGATGTTGACGAACTCTTTTAATCAGAGAATTCTGTATCTCGGCTCCGGTGGAGTCTTTGTGGTGGAGTATTCTAAATTCAGAGTGTCCGCCCTCCTTGTGTAGGTCGAACGTGCCGTCTGGAGATTTATCGAAATCTACACCCCACTCCAAAAGCTGGTTTATCTCTTTGGGAGCGTTGGTAACAACCTTTTCTACGGCTTTTATATCGCAGATACCGTCGCCTGCAATAAGAGTATCTTCTATATGTTTTTCGTAATTGTCGAGAATATAATTAGTTACCGAAGAGATACCGCCTTGAGCCAATGTGGTATTAGCTTCTACAAGTTCTGTCTTACACAAAAGAGCTACTTTACCTTTATGAGCAACTTTCAGAGCGAAACTCATACCTGCAATACCACTGCCCACTACCACAAAATCAAATTTTTTCTGCATAATGATAATATTTTACAAGATTTTATTTAACACCGACAAACAGCCCAAAATCAACTATTATTCTTAATCTTGATACTCATTTTAATTTATAAGTTTAAAACATACTCAAGTATGGTGTCTTTGCCTTTTATGTAGTCCTCTAAGGTTTGTTTCACCTCTATATCGGGTGCCACGCCTTTGCCGTGATAGCCGTCAAAATCTTTTCCTATCGACAGCATAAAAGGGAACAGTCGTACATTTGCACGACCTACATCACCATTGGTACCTGAGGTATTTTCGCCTACAAGTGTGCCGAGACCATTTTTTTTAACTGTATTGGCTATACTTTCGGCATAGCTTGTAGAGCTGCTGCTTATCAAAAAATAGATAGGTGCCTTAATTGTCGGTTGTATCGGTAATATTGTATTCTGGTTTTCTTTCCAAATAGTTTTGTCTTGTTCGGGGAAATATCGCATAGGCAACCGATAGTCGCCCCAAACTACAGGCTTTTCGGTAACAAACGCCAGTATATCTAAAGCATGCCAACTCGGATATTGACGATTGTCAAAGATTATCTTACTTATATTGGGTGTATTGGTAAGAAATTGTTTAAACGCTTTTGGTGTACATTTGCGAGACGAAAGCAATACATAAAATACCCCATTGCCCATATCTTGTATAAAACTTTCGTTTCGAGGTTTGGCTTCGGACGAAAAGTTCTCATAATAAGTACCGCTTGAGTCTCCGGTATAGCTTACCGTATCGCCGTTTTGTTTTCTAAAAGTGTATTTCATTACCGAGTCGGGGTCTAATGTCGGGAAACCAAAATAGAGCAACTGCTCAACCTTAGGTTTGTGCGTGGCAGCAGAAACATATTTCAACTGTTCGTCCAAAAATCTATCTGTTGGCACATCATTGACAGAAATCAACAAATCGCCCTTGTCTATCATCCTATTATCGTGAGTTTTAATATTGCCAGACAATACAACTTCGCCATCGATATACTTCAATCCGATAGAATTATAGTGTGTAGCCAAATAAGCACCGACAACTCCCTCTCCGCAAAAATCAGACGAAAGCACAATGTGCTGGTCTTTAAAATTCCCCATAAACTCACGCAGAACATATAAATAATACTCTCCAATGTCGTCTGTTAGTGCTGCTTTTTGGGTGTACGACAATAGCAATTCGGTCATTTTTGCATCGTCTAATCCATCTTCTTTTAGATATGGATAAAATAGGCGTAATACAGTCCAATGAACTATAATGTCGGCAATTTTCAAAGTTTCGTCTTTAGCTGTTATAGGCTTTATAGTTGCTGTTTTTGTGGTAATAGTCTTAATCACCGATGTGGTTGTTCTCAAATCAATCGTGTCAATTTTCTCTATTATGTTTTTAGTATTTTTTTTCAGCGACGGATCGAATCTGCTTATTGCTATCGGGTAACGCAATGTTATTTCATCAGTTAAGCGATAGCTGTATAGAGAGTCGGCTACAGGCAGCTCGTTCGATTGTTTTTTACTAACTATTTTAGAATGGTAGGGCACCTTAATACCTAATACGCTCTTAGCCCCCACTCCGTAATGTTCCATTAAGTAAAAAGAGGCTGCCCTGCTCCTTTTAGGCTCTGCTCCAAAGGTTTTGTCAGACGTTATAATCTGCATTTCGGGCATTAATGGCGAAAAAGAGCGATATAAAAACTCTGCCAATATATCGGTGCTGTTGTCTATCTTTTTAGCCTCCCGTAACGTATGCATCAAAAACTTGTACCAATTGATTTTTTTGGCATATTTATTAGGATAATAGTATCTGGTATAACCGTATAGATTGGCTATTGCCTCAATCTTATCGTTGCTATTATTCCATTTGCTATCATCTACGGTCGACCGATTATTAAAACCATACATACTCCCAATAGATAGTAATAGCAAGATTACAATTATTGATTTTTTCATTTTAAGAATTTGCTTTTATTGTAAAAAAAAATCGTTATTCAATCAAGCACAAATATTTGACAAACAGGCACAACCATCTACTTATCAAGCACAATTGCAATTACTTCTTCTTCCAACCGTCTTTGAGCGTTGCCGTGCGGTTGACTATTAGAGCTCCTTCTTTTGAGTCTTTATCGACACAGAAGTAACCCAAACGGATAAATTGGAACTTATCCATCGGTTTGGCGTCTCTAAGGCAAGGCTCAAGTTTGCATCCTGTCATTACCTTTTTCGAGTCGGGATTGATAAGCGAACGGAAATCGCGCTCATCGTCAGAAGGATTTTCGACAACAAACAATCTGTCGTACAATCGCACTTCGGCATCGATACAATTGTGAGCCGATACCCAATGCAGAGTGCCTTTCACTTTGCGGTTAGCCTGAGGCATACCGCTCTTTGTGTCGGGGTCGTAGGTGCATAGTATTTCGACGACATTGCCGTTTTCGTCCTTTACTATATCGGTACATTTGATAATGTATGCGTTTTTGAGCCTAACCTCTTTGCCAAGCGAAAGGCGGAAGTAGTCCTTAGGCGGATTCTCCATAAAGTCGTCTCGCTCAATGTAGATATTACGCGAAAACTCTATCCGACGCATACCTGCGTTCGGGTCTTCGGGGTTGTTTTCGGCAAGCAGTGGTTCGGTAGTCCCTTCGGGGTAGTTGGTAATGGTTACCTTTATGGGATTCAATATCGCCGCAACACGTTGGGCTGTCTTGTTCAAATCGTCTCTTACGGCAGACTCCAATAGGGAAATATCATTCAACGCCTCAAATTTTGTATAACCAATCTTATCAACAAAGTCGCGTATAGCCTTAGGAGTATAACCTCTACGGCGAAGCCCGCAAAGCGTAGGCATACGAGGGTCGTCCCAACCGGATACCAAGCCTTCTTCAACAAGCTGTAGCAACTTACGCTTACTCATAACGGTGTATGTGAGGTTGAGGCGGTTAAACTCCCTCTGTTTGGGGCGATAGCTACTATCGGCAAACTGGTCGATATACCAATCGTACAAGGGGCGATGTACCTCAAACTCAAGGGTACACAACGAGTGCGTAACACCCTCAAAATAGTCGCTTTGACCGTGTGCAAAGTCGTACATCGGATATACCTTCCATTGGTAGCCTGTGCGGTGGTGTGGGTGCGAGGTGATAATGCGATACATAATAGGGTCGCGAAAGTGCATATTGGGGTGAGCCATGTCTATCTTGGCACGCAGCACCATTTTGCCATCGGCAACCTCCCCTTTTGTCATTTTTTCAAACAAATCCAGATTCTCCTCAACCGAACGATTCCTAAAAGGACTATCGGTACCGGCGGTAGTGGGCGTACCCTTTTGCTTGGCTATCTCCTCCGAAGTCTGCTCATCGACATACGCCTTGCCATCTTTGATAAAGCGTATGGCAAGGTCGTGCAACTGCTTGAAGTAATCCGAAGCATAATATACATTTGCCCACCGAAAGCCGAGCCACTCTATATCTTCTTTGATAGAATCCACATACTCGACATCTTCTTTTACCGGATTGGTATCGTCGAAACGGAGATTGCATATACCTTTGTATTTCTGTGCAATACCAAAATCGAGGCATATTGCCTTGGCATGCCCTATATGCAGGTAGCCGTTGGGTTCCGGTGGAAATCTGGTCTGTATCCTGCCGTCGTTTAAGCCCTGTTGCAGGTCGGTCTCTACTATCTGTTCGATAAAATTCAGTGACTTTTTATCCTGTTCCGATGTTAAATTTGTCATATATACTATTATTAATAATTTCAGAGTACAAAAGTAATAAAAAAAAACAGTTTGGGTGTTTAGAAACATAAGGATTGTTTGTTGCTTTTGGTTTCGGGCAAAAAAAGTTAAATATAAAACTTCGTTAGGTATTGGGTTTAGGTTTTGGGTGTTAGGTGTTGGGTATTGGGGTTGTAGTGTCCTGTTCTGAAAAAACAACGTAGAGACGCAAAATTCATTACGTCTCTACATCAGTTATTCGGGCGAATACGTGGGTACGCCCCTACATACCTAACACCCAATACCCAATACCTAAGCCCTGACCTACGGTCTTTCGGCAATGAATATGGAGCGGGCTTCGCCTTTGTCGGCAAGTGTGTAGAGCTCTTTGCCGTTTTTCCATACTTTGGCTACATTATCCGAGCCCTCCGTTTCGGACCCTGCCACATATACATCGCCGTTATATACCACTATGGAACGGGCTACGCCATTATCGGCAAGCTCGTAGAGCTCCTCGCCGTTTTTCCATACTTTGCCTGCAGTTCCTTCATCCCCTACCACATATATATCTTCTCCCGCCACATATACGGAGAAGGCTCGGGCGCTTTTAGAACCGTCGGTCTTGAATACCACCTTTTTGTTTTTCCACACTTTGGCGACCCAGTTTGGGCGGCTGGTCTCATAGCCGGCGGTATATACATCTTCGCCCACTACAAATACGGAGAAGGCATAGGCAGTATTATCACCGTTGGTAAGGGCATAGAGTTCGCTGCCTTTTTTCCACACCTTGGCTACATAGTTTGTACCGTTGCTCTCATGTCCGGCGGTATATACGTTGCTGCCCGCCACAAATACGGAGTAGGCGGCTGCATCGTTAGTACCTGTGGTAAGGTCGGTGGCGCTTTTGTTTTTCCAAAGTTTGGCCACTTTGCCGTCCCACCCTGCGGTATATACTTTATCCTCCGATACGAATACGGATTGGGCTCGGGCAGTATTAGAAGCGTTGGTAAGGGCATAGAGTTCGTCTTCGTTTTTCCACACCTTGGCGACGTTGCTCTCATAGCCGGCGGTATATACATCGCTGCCCGCCACAAACAGTGAGTAGGCTTCGGCATCTTTATCACCGGTGGTAAGCTGGTAAAGCTCCTTGCCGTTTTTCCATACTTTGGCTACACCATTTGCACCTGTTTTGTCAGAACCTGCCACATAGATATCTATCTCCTTAGGCGGTTCGGGCGGGGTGGGTTTGCAGGCAGTAAAGCCTGTTGCTAACATTGCTGCTACGGCAGCTCCAACTAAAATTACTTTTTTCATAACTTTTTTGATTTTTTTGAAATTAAACAATTATTTTGGGTTTTAGGTATTGGGTTTTGGGTTGTTTTATTTTGGGCGAACACGTAAGTATGCCCCTACATACCCAATACCCAATACCTAACACCTAATATCCAATACCTTTTTATTATTCGGGCGGACACGTGGGTACGCCCCTACACATTAATCATTAATCATTATTTCTTTATTTGGGCAACCACAAGGGATTGCCCCTACATACCTAATACCCAACACCCAATTTATCATTCACTCTCTACTGTTTCGTACGATATTTTTTCCATCTGCTTTTTTAGCTCCGTGCCGGGCGTAAATACTATCTTTGGCTTTATGGAGCCGGTCTTAAACTGTTCGGGGCTTTCGGCTCCGTCGCTCGACAGAGATATCCTCATAGTGCCGAAATGCCCAAGCTGTACGCTGAATCCGTCGTTTAGGTACATCGGAAGACGGTCTATAAGGTTGCTCAGCACATTTTCGACATCTCCTTTTGTCAGCGACGAGCGACCCGCAATATCGTCGGCTATAGCACGAAGCTCTTTTTTACCTGCATTCACCGCATTGGCGTAATACTTTTTCTTGTCCCTGTCGGCAGGGTTTGCTTTCTTTACTAATTTAATTTTCATAATCTTAACTGTTTTTTTTAATTATTAAACGGTATATAAAATTATATTCTTACGTTATCGGCATTTTTTTCGTAACGTGCCGACAATCATCAAATAAGCCGAGAGGCGGATTTTGGTATTTATGCATAAAAAATTCCTGACGTCCGCGACGAAATTTCTTGACGTGCGGAAATAAATTTCTTGACGTCAAGAAAAAAATTTTCTGACGTCCGCAAATTTTCATTCTCTTGCAGAGCCTAAAACAGGGATAGCTTAAAAGAATTGGGGGGGGGGTAAATATGGTCTATGGAGGCACTTTCACCGCCTCTGCTGCACGAACTCGCCCAAAGCGAAGACAAAAGGGTATTTGCTCGTCTTCTGTCGCTATCGCCACCTAAATGATGTTTTTGTCCGTGTGCCATCTTTTTATTTTTTTAAAATATTCACGTGCAAAGATAATAAAATATTTTTTAAAAACAATATATTTTTTAAAAAAAATACACAATAAATAAACCCGGCGGCGTAAGGCTCGGCATATTATAGTTGCCTATGAATTGCCGTTTGCAGTTTTTGCAAAGATATATTGTGCCTTTTTGCCATTTTTTACTATCTTTGCACTCTAACAATTGGGGCAGCGAAGTTATGTTGATACTATCATTAAACGACAAGCACAACATTTTCCCCGATTGCAGTTTTTTTTATATCATTATACTTTTTATAACACAACATTAATTTTTTTTATGGAGATGAAAAAAATAGCCTTGTTTTTTTTCTTTTTTTGTTGGATTGGTTGTATTCCTTTGTTACAATCACAAGTGAACGTTAATAAGTGGAACGGCACATCTTATGAATTGCCGTATCATTGCAGTTTTACAAACGCAGATATGTCTTTTTGGAAAATTATTGACCGTAACAAAGACGGCAAAACTTGGGAACGAACAATGATAGACAAAGGCGTGAGATGTCTTTACAGTTCGTTGCCCGGAGATGATTGGCTTATATCCTCGCCAATATTGTTGAAAAAAGGAGTTAAATATAAAATCAATGTTGTAGCCTCTTCTTACGATGAATATACCCCCGAAAAGATGAGTTTGCATATAGGTAAAGGCAATACGGAAGATGTTTTAAATACCGATTTTTTTCGTATTGCCGAATATGAAGTAACAAATACCGAAGGAGGACGTAACAGTTATAAAGCATATTTTAAAACGGATGATTTTACCTTGCCTCCGAGCGATAGTTACAATATTGCTATCCGTATGTATTCTGACCCCGATATGTACCAGTTGGAGGTACATAGTATCGATATTGCCGAAGCAGGCGAAGGTATTCTGTATGGGCAAGTACTACACAAAAATAACGCAGTATACGGTGCCGTTGTAAGAATCAAGGGTACGGATTTTAGCGTTCAAACCGATAGCGAAGGAAGATGGCGACTTACAAATATTCCCGAAGCAGTCTATTCGTTAGAAATTGTAAAAGAAGGATTTGCCATGTTTGTAAAAGAAGTAGAGGTCAAAACAGAAATAGAAACAGAGGTTGTTTGCGAACTGAACTCTTTGGAAAAACTTAATATCGGAGGTAAAGTAACCTATGGCAATAACACTCCGCTTAACGGAGCAACCGTTACTTTGACTCCCACAACAAACATAAGTACTCCTTCAAAGTATATTGTTAGTAGCAACGAAGCGGGAGAATACTCTTTTGCTAACATATACGAAGGCGAATATGTCCTCAATGTGTCGCGTCAGGGATTATATCCTTTTGCAGATACATTAATCCTCGACAAAAACATTTCGAACATATCCGTTATAGAGCTCAAAGACAAAGCGGTAGCTCCACGTTTGGTTGAGGTAGCCCCATACCATACGGGCAATATTGTTACATGGAGCGAACCTATCGATGCCTCATCTCTGTATTATTATAAAGGTGAAGGTATTGCACGTATCGGTATTTTCTCATATACCCCCAATAGTATTGTCGGCTCTGTTTTTCGTCGCGATATGGCTCTTACAAAAGTTTCGTGGCAAACAGACGAATACAGAGGACCTCATAAATTGGTAGATTTGGTTGTCTTCGCATTGGATGCAAATGGTGAGCCTACCAATAATATTATTTATGAAAAAACAGGTATCAATAATATTGATAACGAATGGAGCAGTTACGAATTGCCCGAACCCATTTGTATCAAAGGAGGGGCATTAATAGCACTTCGCTATAACGGATATTTAAGTCTTCGTGCCGACGGAGGTACTATTATGGGATTGCCGTTTACCCCTAATGTACATGTAATCAACAATGACTATACCTCATCGCCGTTCGAGTATTTGGATAATCATGATATGAAAAAAAATCTTCTCATACAAATCGAACACACTCCGCTGAATGCCGAAAACAAACTGCCTAACACATTGCACAGACATACCTCATACGAGGTTTTTCGTCGGGCAGAAACAAACGGCAATATTGCGGAATGGCAATTGATAGGAACAACAACAAACGAAGTCCGTTCGTTTAGCGACGACCAATGGGGAAATCTTCCGATGGGATATTACAGATATGCCGTAAAAAGTGTGGTATCCGATACCGAAAAATCTCTTTTTGCCGTATCCCAAATAGTAGGAAAAGATTTGGATACTCAGGTAACGTTTAATATCACTACCAATGCAGGAAACCATAGTGCCGATACGGAGATAATGTTAGAAGATGTTTCCGATTCCAAAAAAATTTATAAAGCTTCCAATGATAATAACAAATGGACTGTGAGATTACCTAAAGGTATATATAAATTGACGGCACTGTTAGACGGATTTGAAAATATTGAAACCGACAGCATTCGTTTCGACAAACAGAATGAATATCAATATGATTTGATGTTTAAGGAACGCCTGCTTGCTGCATATAACCTCAAAGCCATACCTACCGACAAGCCGTCTGAAATGACACTGTCGTGGAATAGCGACAACTATATATTCGATGGATTTGAAGAGTACCCCGCATTTACGACCGAACCTGCTACTCCGACCAAAAACTGGATTTATTGGGATTTGGACAAAGCTCTTACAGTCGAATTCGAGGGACTTACCTTTAAACATTCGGGTGAAGCTATGAGTTATCTGGTATTTAATCCGTATGAGACCAATCCTAATATGGCTTTTCTCGATAATGCATCAATACCTTATGACGGCAAGCAATATTTGGCTTCATTTGGCAACAGAACCACCGATAATCAGGATTATATTTTCTCTCCTATTTTGAAATTTGACGGTAAAGCAACATTGCGGTTTATGGTGAGGAGTTTTTCCAATCAGCTTGGCAATGAACTCATAAATATAGGATATACGAAAACAGAGTATCCCAAAACTTCGGCTGATATTACATGGATTAATCAATCGGTTAAAATATCGGATAAAGATTGGCAATTGATAGAGATAACCATTCCAAAAGAGGCATCAAGAATGGTGATTGCTCATGTCTCTCAAAAATCTATTTTTCTTATGATAGATAATTTGTTTGTGGGCGAAGAGTGCCCTTATGCCGACGGTTCGATAAAGAAACCGCTTATCGACCGTGCCAAATACGAAGTCAAACTTGACGGCGAGGTCATATCCGATAATTCTACGGAAAAAACATTAACATTAAGCAATCTGAAACACGGCATTCATACGGTAGAGGTAACTGCCGTATATGTATCGGGTAGAGCAGAAACCAAAAAACTTGATATTGAAGTCTCTCAAATAAGTAGTATAACAGACATTAATATTGAAGATAAAACCTATTTCTACCCCAATCCTGCAAAAACATATATAAATCTTGATGAAGAAGTCGTTCGTTGGCAATTGCTTGATTTTGGAGGAAGAATTATTGATAAAGGAGCGGAACAAATAATAAATGTAAGCAAAATTCCTATCGGCATATATTATTTGAAACTTTATCTTAATAATGGTAATTCTCTTATAAAGAAGATAGTTGTACAATAAACCTTTTATTATCTTTGCAGTCAAAATCACATAATAAACAAATATTTTTATAAACTATAAATCAATTTTTATTATTATGAAAAAAGCACTTTTTTTATCGTTGATGGCAGTATGGACACTCTCTGGATTTGCCCAATGGGACGATGTCTATTATATGCCTAAGAAGAAAGATAAGGCAAATTACACTAAAGCCGTTTCCAATTCGAATACTTCGAACACCACTATCTACAACAGTAATGACGACTATTCCTATGAAGAAGGATTTTACGAAAGACAGATAAAAGAGGCAAATGGCAAAAACTCGGTTACTGTAGTTGGTGAGCGAATAAGCAATGTACTTGGCTTGCCGAACGGAAAGTATGAGGTGGAGGTCGATAGATATTCGATTCATTCGCTTTATAACGAATTTGACGATATTACCAATATTTATAACCTTAGCAGCGGATATTACACTATATATGTAAGCGACGAGTCTGTTGTGATACAACCTGCCAACAGAGTTTACTATACCGGCAGCTATTACAACTACAACAATTATTGGGATTACCCATATTATTGGGACTATTGGGGTCGTCCGTATCGTTATTGGGGCTATCCTTCTTGGTATTGGCACTCCTCACGATTCTATTGGGATTACGACTATTACTGGGGTTGGTGTTATTATCCTTGGGGCTATGGCGGATACAATAATTGGTGGTGGCATAGCGGATATTACAACAACAACTACCACACAAGAATCCATAATCAAATGGACAGACGTAGAACCGGAGAATACAGAACCGCCTCCGACAACTACAGACGCTATACCTCGGCAACTCGCACCAGTAGAATGCTCGACGGCAGGCGTACAGCTACAAATAACAACATTAGAGATAATAGCGTGAGACGTCCTATTGGTACAAACGACAGGGGAATCTTACGCGACAACAGTTTGCGGGGGTCAACCATTAGAGACGGTCGCTCAACTTCGGGTTCAGACCGCACAAGAAGCTCAGGCACAACTATACGCACTCAGGACAACCTACGCGACCGCACAAGAGGCTCAGGCACAACTATACGCACTCAAGATAACCTACGAGGCAGCACAACCGACAGACGAAGCTCTTCGAGCTTTAATAGCGACAGAGGCAGAGGTTCGAACTCAAGCGTTCGCACACAAGACAACTCTTCGCGGTCTTCTTCGAGAACATCGTCGAGTAGCAGTTTATCGACTCGTTCGTCGTCTAATAGTTCATTTGGGTCATCCGGCGGTAGCACCCGTTCTTCTTCCGGCTCCTCAAGAGGAGGCGGTTCGTCAAGTAGCGATAGAAGACGCTAATACTGAGTTAATATTATATTATAAATTTCTTTAATTGAATTGACAATGAAAAAAATATTTTTTGCAATCATATTGTTATTATCTGTTGTTACAGCAAAGGCACAAAGCATTTTCGATTTTCCGGGATTGACTACACCTGCTATCAACGGTACTGCCCGTTATATGTCTATGGGAGGTAGTTTTGGAGCGTTGGGCGGCGATGTGTCGGCTATTATCGACAATCCGGCGGCATTAGGTATATTTCGCAGCAGCGAATTAAATTTCTCTACCAACCTACAACATGCCTTTACAAAATCGGATTGGGGCGGTATATCGCTCACAGGCAATCGTACAAAATTTAATATAAATAACTTCTCGTGGGTAATCAATTTCCCCTCTTACAAAGAATGGGGGTATCTGAATTCAAACTTTAGTTTTAGCTTCAATAGGCTGAAAAACTTCAATAGACGTGCTATCTTCAAACACAACGCTCTTGACCATTCTCTTTCTGATTTGATAGTAGATATTACCAACGGATTGTACGAGAACGATTTGAACAAACTGCCAGATGCTTATTTGAACAAAAGAGCAGGTTATTTGTCGATACTTGGGTATCACGGCTATCTAATCAACCCCAAAGCAATAGGAAGCAATCAATGGGAAAGTGGAGTAACAGGCGCTCCTCAAGCAACTTATCGACTAAACGAGTGGGGACAACTAAATGATTATAACTTTACATATTCGGGTAATATCAACGATGTTTTTTATTTTGGGATAGGAGTATCGCTACAAGATTATTACAGAGTAGCACAGACCTATTATGGAGAAGTGTTTTCGAATGGTAAATTTAACCTCGCTACCACAACTATTCAAGACGGATCAGGGGTTAATTTCAATTTTGGATTCATAGCGAGATTGAGCCGAGCGATTCGCATAGGTGCTTCGTTAAAAACCCCTACATCATATTCGTTTAAAAACCAACAATTTACAACGCTAACGTCGAATATGGCAGCTGCCGGAAGACAGATGGTTATAACAGTACCTGACGATAAAAAAGGTGTATGGGACTACGACTACACATCTCCCCTGAAAGCTCAGTTTAGTGTAGGGTTTATCGTTGCGCGTAATGCGGCAATAAATATAGACTATGTTTTGACCGACAACAATACACAAAAATTCAAACTTAATGGAGAGACAAGTATTTTCAATAACGAAAATAGGGATTTCAAACAATATTCACAATTGGCACACACTATCAAAGTCGGTGCAGAAGCAAAGATTGCCTCAAATATCAAGCTAAGAGGCGGTTTTGCCTATATCACATCGCCAATGTCTGCAGAAGCTCAAAAGAATATTATGAACAACACAGTGCAGACCGATATGGAATACTTTATAGACAATGCTCAGCTATATGGAACATGTGGTATAGGATTCAACTTCAACAATGTATTTCTCGATTTGGCTTACGTCTATAATCGTCAAAATCAAAGATTTACTCCTTTCGAAATGTACAAAAACACAATAAAAGGAGATATTCTAAACAACTATCATAATATAGTAGCTACTATAGCAGTAAAATATTGAAAAACAATCAAAAAAAACGGAGGTTGCAAAAGCTGCAACCTCCGTTTTTCATATAACCATTAATAGTCGATTAAATAACACCTTGTTCTTTCATTGCAATAGCTACCTTCATAAAGCCGGCAATGTTCGCACCTTTAACGTAGTTAATATAGCCATCTTCTTGACCATATTTTACGCAAGCGTTGTGAATCGATTCCATTATTTGATGCAGTCTTTCATCAACTTCCTCACTTGTCCAAGACAGATGTATAGCATTTTGTGTCATTTCTAAACCTGAAGTAGCCACACCACCTGCATTAACAGCCTTACCCGGAGCAAAAGGAATTTTATTATCTTGGAATGCCTTAATAGCCTCTGGAGTACAACCCATATTAGAGATTTCGGCTACAAGTTTTACACCATTATTGATGAGTGTTTGAGCATCATCACCATTAAGTTCGTTTTGGAAAGCACTAGGAAGAGCGATATCGCAAGGGATAATCCATACTTTTTTGCCTGCTGTGAATTTGCTTTCACTTGCGAATTTCTTAGCAAAGGGCTCAACAATATTTTGGTTTGAAGCACGGAGTTCGAGCATATAATAGATCATTTCGTTTGTCATACCGTTTGGTACTTCGACACAACCATCAGGACCCGACAGACCTACCACTTTAGCTCCAAGTTGAGTAGCTTTTTGAGCCGCTCCCCAAGCTACATTACCGAAGCCCGAAACAATTACACGCTGACCAACGATAGAGCGATTCAATTTTTTGAGCATGTGTTCTACGAAATAAAGACCGCCGTAACCTGTAGCTTCGGGACGAATCAACGAGCCTCCCCAATTGATGCTCTTACCGGTAATAACACCTGTATTGTACTCACGAGCTAATTTTTTGTACATACCGTACATATAGCCTATTTCACGAGCACCTACGCCTACATCTCCGGCAGGAACGTCAGTGTCAGGACCGATATTTTGCCACAATTCAAGCATAAACGCATGACAAAAACGCATGATTTCGCCATCCGATTTACCTGTTGGGTCGAAGTCGGAGCCACCTTTTGCACCACCCATAGGCAATGTGGTCAAAGCATTTTTAAAAGTCTGCTCAAAGCCTAAGAATTTCAACATTGACAAGTTTACCGCCTTGTGAAAACGCAAACCACCTTTGTAAGGTCCGATAGCAGAGTTGAACTGTACTCTGTAACCGATATTGGTTTGTACTTCACCCTTGTCATCAACCCAGTCAACACGGAATGTGAAAATTCTGTCAGGCTCAACAATACGTTCAACGATTTTTGCTTTTGCAAACTCAGGGTGTTGGTTATACACCTCTTCAATAGATTCCAACACTTCATGCACTGCCTGTAGATACTCTACTTCACCGGGGTGCTTTGCCTCCAACGAGGTCATAATTTTTTTTACATCCATAATAGTAATAAAATTTTAAAAATATCTATTTAATTAAATATTAATCAAACATTTAAACCTTCGCTTTACTTTATAAGCGGATAATTTACAAAATTACATAATTGTATTTAATTAAACAAATAAAAAATCATGATTTTGAGTGCAAAAAAAATCACATTTATACACTATAATAATAAAAAAAATATTACCTTTGCAAACTAATTGCGGAAATAGCTCAGTTGGTAGAGCACGACCTTGCCAAGGTCGGGGTCGCGGGTTCGAGTCCCGTTTTCCGCTCTAAAATAAGGTTTGCCCAGGTGGTGGAATGGTAGACACGAAGGACTTAAAATCCTTTGGCCTCACGGCTGTGCGGGTTCAAGTCCCGCCCCGGGTACAAGTATTAAAAGTTATTATATGTAAAATAATTTACATATAATAACTTTCTTGTTTTTTCCTTACCCCATACTAAAAACCACCTTTTCAATCTTATGAATAATTGATTTAAATTCGTATAAAATCAATAAAATCATTAGAATTGATACTTTCGCCAGAAATAGCTTCTGCTGCCTTCTCAGCAGCAATCCCATGATAATATACTCCTATACATGCAGCCAAATGCGGAGAATAGCCACGTGACAAAAGCCCTGAAATAAGTCCTGTAAGAATATCACCCGCACCAGCCTTTGCCATAAAAGCATTACCTGTAGAATTGAACCATATATCTCCATTCGGACAGCAAATCATTGTATGGGCTCCTTTGACAACAAGCAAAACATCATATTTTAGTGTAAAAGCTCGAATCTTGTCGATTTTGTCCTTATCATCAGCCCAATCTCCTATAAGTTGTCTAAGTTCGCCGAGATGAGGTGTCAATATCGAATGTTTAGGTATATATTTAAGCAAAGAACGATTGACTGTCAAAACATTAATAGCATCGGCATCTATTACTATAGGACGATTATATAGACGAAACAGTTGTTCGAGCAAATCTACTATTTGAGTATTTTGCCCTAATCCACAACCGATTGCGATGGATGTGTATTTTTCGAGATTGGGAGGAAGTCGGTTCAAAACATCGGTATGCCAACCCCAAGTAAGAGCCGAAGGGTATCTCGACAGCAATGAAGGTATATAGTCAAATGACAACGAAACCGTAACATATCCACAACCCGACCTCAAAGCTGCACCGGTAGCCAAAAAAGCAGCTCCTACCATACCCTCAGAACCACAAATTAAAAGTGTATGTCCATAATTACCTTTGTGCGAAAATTTAGTTCGTCTTAGACTATTAGAAGCAATAAAATTGCTGTCTATATAGTAAAAACACGTTTTTGCGTTATTTATAAATTTACTATCCAAACCAATTTCAACAATCTCAACCTCACCGCAAGCATTGCCTGCTTCAGGCAACATAAAAGCCAACTTAGGGATTTGGATAGTAAGGGTAAGTTCCGTATGTAATACCATCTCATAATCATTGTCAAACTCCGATGACATTGCGGAAGGTAGATCAATAGAAACCTTGTAGTTAGGCAATTTATTGATATGTTTGATTACATTCAAAATATAGTTATTAGCCTTACCACGAAACCCCGACCCAAGTATTGCATCTATCAATACTTCATCATCACATATCTCACACGGATATTGATTTATCTCAATATAAGAAGGCAATCGAGCAAAATTTATTGCACAGTTTTCATTCAACTCATTGGTTTCAAAAATCATTATAACCCTGCAACAAAATCCTCTACCACTCAATATACGAGCCATAGCCAAACCGTCTCCGCCATTATTGCCTTTACCAATCAGAAATGTTAGTTTTACGCCGACTGACAATCGTCTTTGCAATGCTTCGGAAAGCCTTTCTGCTGCTCTCTCCATAAGTGCTAAAGACTCTATTGGCTCATTTTGTATAGTATATCTGTCCCATTCTGATATTTGCAGGGATGTAAGTATTTTCATATCAATCAGCTTTATTTAGATACTATATTTTCTTAAAAATAAGCCTTACCGAATTTAATATAGCAAGCAAGGCTACACCTACATCGGCAAATACAGCAAGCCACATTGACGCATAGCCAAAAGCTCCGAGCAGCATTATAACAACTTTTATTCCAAGAGCCAATGCTATATTCTGAATAACAATTGATTGTGTCGATTTTGCTATCTTTATAGCAGTGGCAATAGAAGTTATATCATCTGTCTGTATTACCATATCAGCTACCTCTATAGCAGCTTGAGAACTTAGCGAACCTATAGCTATACCTATATCACTTAGAGCCAACGCAGGCGAATCGTTAATACCATCGCCAACATAGGCTAATACATTATTTTTGTCGGACTTTAACTTCTCTATAAACTCCACTTTATCTTCGGGTAAAAGATTGCCATATGCAATGTCTATTTTTATCTCTTTACCTACTTTTTGGGCTATTGTATCATTATCGCCCGAAAGCATTAATGTCTTTATATTGCCCATTTCCTTCAACATCTTTATAAGATTAGATGACTCCTGCCTAAGCTCATCTGCAATAATTATATAGCCGGCAAAAACCTCACCGATAGAGACTAATATTTTGGTTTCAACTATATCTTCTATTGCCGAGCTAAAGGATATATTATTATCTTTCAACAATTTACAATTACCAACCAATACTCTTTTATCATTCACATAAGCTTCTAATCCATGCCCTGCAATTTCTTTGATTCCCTCTAAATTACCCTTAAATGCTATCTCTTTTGTTTTGGCAAAATCTACAATTGCCTTAGCTATCGGATGATTGGAGTGTTTCTCCATCTCAGCTACAAGAGCAATAAATTCGTCATCTGGTAAAGTTAAACTCTCTATAAACTTCACACTAAACGTTCCCTTTGTAAGTGTTCCTGTTTTGTCGAAAGCAATATGAGTAATATTAGTGAGAGTCTCGAGATAGTTAGCCCCTTTGAACAGAATTCCGTTTTTCGAAGCAAGTCCTATACCGCTAAAATAACCCAAAGGCACAGAAATAACCAAAGCACAAGGGCAAGATATAACCAGAAACACAAGCCCTCTGTACAACCATTCGGACAAAAGATAATTATCTACAAACAACCCAGGCAGAAATGTAATAATAAGAGCCAATACAAATACAACCGGAGTATAAACTCTTGCAAATTTGCGGATAAAAAGCTCTGCCTTGGCTTTGCGAGAAATAGCATTTTGTGTAAGATACAATATCTTTGCCAAAGAGCTGTCTTCATATAACTTATCTACCTCTATCTCCGACACATAGTCCATATTAATCATACCAGCCAATACCCTTTGCCCCTTGTGTATAGTTTTAGGCACACTCTCACCTGTAATAGCAGCTGTATTAAATGATGATTTGTCATTAAGCATAATGCCATCTAATGGTACTTTATCGCCTACCCGGACCTGAACAATCTCTCCTATCTGTACATTTCGTGGGTTATCTTCTACAAAAACACCGTTCCGTTTGACTAATGCTTTATTGGGACGAATATCAAGCAGTGATTTGATACTACTCTTTGCACTATTTATTGCCATCTCTTGAAAGATTTCTCCAACAGTATAAAAAAGCATTACCCCTACAGCCTCCGGATACTCTCCTATACAAAAAGCACCTATTGTAGCAAGGCTCATAAGAGAAAATTCGTTGAAAAAATCTCTATTTAAAAATTCTTTGAATGTATTTATCAGTACCGGTGTAGCTACTACCAAATAAGCAACAATGAACCATATAAATTTGATATATCCCTTAAAAAAATCCATTGATTGATAGTTGAACCACAAACCGAGTAAAAGCAGTAAGAAACTTACTCCCACAAGCAACCAGCGCTGTAGGCTATTGTCGTGATTATGATGATTGTGCGTGTCATCCGTATAAATTTCACAACAACATGAACATTTACTTGATATATCATTATATTGATTGTCATTGTCGCAACAATGTTTGCCTTCTGTATGGTGTATCATATCTGTAATTTTCAATTAAATAGTTCAAGAAACCTAAATATATTACATTGCAAAGTTAATTGATATTATTTGAAATCAGGTTGCAAAGTTTGCTATCACATCAAACAAGGTTTATTTATTGCAATCCTTACACACACCTTTTATAACGAAATTGATACTCGAAAGCAGATAACCTTCCGGCAATAGTATTTTAGGTATTTTGGTCAAGGTCTGGCAAAAGATATTTCCACATCTTTGACAATAAAAATGAGGATGCAAATCCTCTATCTCGGAACAACAATGATTGCTACACATAGAATATTTAACCGAACCCGAACCATCGTCTATAGTATGTACCAGATGATTGTTGTGAAAAAGAGTCAATGTGCGGAAAATAGTAGATTTATCAACCGTTTGCAGTTTATTTTCGAGCATAAGCAAAGAAAAAGCCTGCTTAAACTGCAATATCTCCTTTAATATCAACAATCTAATAGCAGTAGGTTTTATATCTCTCTGTTTAAGAATAGCTTCGAAATCCATAAAATATTTTTTTGCAAAGATACAAAAAAAACAAAAAAGGCTATTCGTGTGTACGAATAACCTAATTTATAATCCAATCAATAATTTTAATCCTGATTCAAAGTTACACGTTTGAAATCTGTAGGCATAGCATTGTTTGATTTGGCATACTGCTCTACAGTTATTTTGCCGTCTTTGATAAATTCCTGTGAAAGAAGTGTCGCCTCTTTAAAGAATTTCGCCAAACGTCCTTGTGCTATATTTTCTATAATATTTTCGGGTTTACCCTCTTGACGAGCTTTATCTCTGCCTATCTCAAGTTCCTGATTAATAATCTTTTCGGGAATACCTTCTTTGGTAAGTGATATAGGGTTCATAGAGGCCACCTGCATAGCTATGTCGCGTGCTACTTGACGGTCAACATTAGCCTGTTCGAAGGCTACTACAGTCGAAAGCTTGTTTCCAGTATGGTTATATTCTACTACCGAAGCACCTTTTACAAACTCGTAATATCCAAGTTCCATCTTTTCTCCTGTAACACCCGAACGCTCAGTTATAAGGTCTTGAAGAGTTCTACCATCAATGGTAAAATTCAATAATTCTTCTGTTGTTGCAGGCTGTTTGTCCAAAGCAACTTCAAGAATTTTTTTGGTTAAACCTACAAAATCTTCATTCTTAGCGACAAAGTCTGTTTCACATTTTACGGCTACGATTGCCGCAAAACCATCTTTAACACCCGAAAGCACACAACCTTCAGCTGCTTCTCTGTCGCTACGCTTAGCTGCTATTGCCTGTCCGCGTTTGCGAATAAGTTCTATTGCCTTTTCCATATCGCCGTTGGCTTCTGTAAGAGCGTTCTTACAGTCCATCATTCCGGCGCCTGTCATTGTGCGGAGCTTCTGTATATCCGCCATTGTTACTGCCATATTATTAATATTTTAGATGTTTTGTTAATGATACGTTTATAATTAATAGGCGTTACCAATCACATGTCAATGTGAGAGCAACGCCTATTCTATTTTTTCTAATTTTTTACAAAAATTTATTCTTCGTTGCCTTCACTTTTTGTTTCGTTGCTATCTTCTATTTCGGAACGAGTACGTCTGGCACGAGCACGTCTTTCTCTTTTTACCTCGATAGTCGAAGGGGTATCCTCTTCGGCTTTGTTCATTTTGAGTTCTTGTCTTCCCTCTTTGATAGCATCTACCATAATAGATAAAACAATATCTACAGCTTTTGTAGCATCATCATTACAAGGTATTACAAAATCAATATTGGTTGGGTCAGAGTTGGTATCTACTATACCAAAAACAGGAATACCAAGTTTGTTTGCTTCTGCCACAGCAATGTGTTCTTTCATAACATCAACGACAAATATGGCAGCAGGAATTCTTGTCATATCCGAGATAGAACCAAGATTTAGTTCGAGCTTCTCACGCTGACGGCTTATTTGAAGTCTTTCACGTTTAGACATAGTATCCAGAGTACCGTCTGCATTCATTTTATCTATAGCATCCATCTTTTTAACAGCCTTACGGATTGTCTGGAAGTTGGTAAGCATACCTCCTGCCCAACGCTCGGTAATAAAAGGCATACCTGCCTCCATAGCTTTGTCTGCAACAATTTGCTTGGCTTGTTTTTTGGTAGCAACAAAGAGCACTTTCTTGTCCGATTTGGCAATTTGACGAATTGCTTTGGCAGCTTCTTCTATTTTAGCAACTGTTTTGTGCAAGTCGATAATATGAATACCATTACGTTCCATAAAGATGTAAGGAGCCATTGCCGGATTCCATTTTCTTTTCATGTGCCCAAAGTGAGCACCTGCTTCTAATAACTCTTCAAAGTTTGTTTGACGCATTCTTTTAATTTATTTTTTATGTTTACATTCTTTTTAGCAGAGCCAACCTTTAAGTAGTCTCACCAATAAAAACAAGAGTCTCAAAGATTTAGATACTAAACATTATTTATTAAAATTGAAATGCAAAAATAATATTTTTTTTTATTACACCCAAATAAATTTTTACACAAATATGGTATCGGAGACAGAGGTGTAGATTTGGTACGCTTGATAATTGATTATATTGAAAAAATCTCAAAAACATTTTTATCGCGTAATCCGGATTGAATGCAAACGGTTACACTTCCACACACTACCCCACTAAATAGCTAAACACCTGTTAGAAAGCGATATTAGCTTGGAGAATATCGCCCTATTTTTAGGACACAGTTAATATTTTTGCCATTTGTAAAAAAGTAACAATAACTGTTTGTGTGGTTGTTACTCATTTGGCTATTGGGGTTGTGTATCGAACTCAACTGCTAAACAAAACACATCTTTTGACCTCTTCCTGATAAATTTTCGTTAGGCTAAATCGACAATACACACTACAAATCAACAACTTAATAAATTCACACAAAAAAATTAGAGTATTACTACCCTTAATTATTTTTCGAACTCGTTGGTCTGATAAGCAAAATATCGCCTTTCGGGATTGTATCTCAACAAACTTTATTCATCACTTATATCTAAACGATATTCTTCCCTTAGACAGGTCATACGGCGACATCTCTACTTTTACCTTGTCGCCCGGCAGTATTCTGATATAGTGCATACGCATCTTGCCCGATATATGAGCTATTATTTCGTGTCCATTTTGTAATTTTACACGAAACATTGCGTTCGAAAGAGCTTCTAAGATAGTACCATCTATTTCTATTGCCTCTTGTTTTGCCATAGATTATTAATAATTTTATATTGTATTAAGTAATTTAAGATTCAAGGGCTTTTTCTATCAACGAAAAGTCCGAAAGAATATCGGCTTTGCCCTTACGTACTGCTACCGCGTGTTCGTAATGAGCTGCCCATTTGTGGTCTCTGGTACGAGCAGTCCATCCGTCCGGGTCAATAGATATTGGATACCGGCCTATATTTATCATTGGTTCTATACATATAACCATATTCGATTTGAGCATAGGACCTTGTCCTCGCCTGCCATAATTAGGTACTTGTGGGTCTTCGTGCATACTTTTACCTATACCATGCCCTACCATCTCTCTTACACAAGAGTAGCCTGCTGCCTCGCAATAGGTCTGTATAGCGTTGGATATATCGCCCACACGATTGCCCGCCACAGCCATCTCTATTCCTTTATACAACGACTCTTTGGTAGTTTTGAGCAGACGTTTCACCTCATCAGACACTTCGCCCACAGCAAATGTATAAGCACTATCTCCGATAAATCCATTTTTGCGTGTACACAGGTCGATAGAGAGTATATCGCCCTCTTTGAGAATAGTAGATTCAGAAGGGATACCGTGCACCACCACATCATTCAACGACATACAAGTAGCATTCGGATATCCGTGATAGCCCTTGCAAGGAGCCTCTGCTCCGTGGTCTTTAATGAACTCTTCGGCAAGACTATCAAGATACTTAGTAGATACTCCGGGCTTTACCAAAGGGGCAAGCATTGCCAATGTTTGTGATACCAAAAGGCAATTTTCACGGATTTTTTCTATCTCTTCCTCTGTTTTTATGTATATCATTTTAATTAATTGTATTCTCTCCGATTAGGGTGCAAAATTAATATTTTTTTTGGAATAAACTCAAATTATGGTACAGACAACCGATAAAATTCATTAATTCTACAAAAAAAAGAGACCTTACAAGAAAGTCTCTTTTTTATTGTCTCTATAATTTATACAAATTACATTTCGCCTCCTTTAAATATTTTTGTAAGTGGCACACGATTTACTTTACCGTATTTACGTTCGATAGCTTTGAGGTCGATATACTTAGGATTGCCGTGTATAACGATGATAACCGGAGCATTTTTGATTTTTTCGTTGTAGAATTTGGTTATATTATCGAATGTAAGTGCCTCTGCTTTGGGGTAAAGCGTTTTGGCAGGGTCTTCAGTGTATCCCATTTTTTTCAGATTCTCAAAATACATACTCTTTGCTCTAAATGAAATATTGTCAGACTGAAGTTCAGACTTGAGTTGTGCTTTTAGCTCACCTATATATGAAGTATGCAGAGGCATATTTTTCAACAAATCCATATAAACGTCCACTACTATATTCACCTTATCATTTTGAGTGCCAGTAGAGCCCATAAACCAACTTGTGTTGTTAAGGGGATTGCCTGATGCAAAGCCATAAGTGCTATAAGCCAAAGAGCGTTTTTCACGTATTTCCGTAAAAGTCAGGGTATTGAGACCACCAGCACCAAAATATCTGGAGAATGCGGAATAGTCCATTGCCTCAGACTTGTCGTAGTTACCTATAGGGAAGTACATAGTAACATCTGCTTGTTGTATGTCTGAGTTAGGCAAGAAGTAAATTTCCGGACTGCTGTATGCTACACGGTCGCGATAGAATGGTTTCTGAGCCTCTACCACCGTTTTCTGTGTAGGTACTGTACCTTTTAGGATACCGGCTACTTCACCGATAGGTTTTGCACCGGCATAATGCACATCGACAGGATAAGAAGTTACTTTCTGTATAGCTGCGGTAAGGTCGGAGTTGGTAACGAGGAAGTTGTAACCCGATTGGCCCATAAATATAAGCTCTTTGGAAGGGATACGGTCGATATATGGAGATTTGTCGCCATACTGTATATATTGCATAAGGGCAGAAGATATAATGCCCGGAATACGCTTTTCGAACATACGACCTTGTACTTCACCTGCCATAACAGCCTCTATCTGTTTATTGTCGAGCTTTGGCATCAAAAACAGACGGAAAATAATAGGCATAATCTTGTCCAAGTCTTTTTCGTTACCTTGCACGTTGATAAAGAAAGAGTTGTCGTTGATACCAACTCCATAAGAAGCTCCATATCTCGACAGTTCACGTCTAAGGTCGTTATTAGACTGGCTCGGCATAGTACCCGCATAGTTCATAAGTGTAGCAGCATATCGCAGTTTAGGATCTGTATGTGTACCAACCTTATACTCAAGAGTAAGAGAGAAAATATCGTTTTTCTTATTCTCTACATAAAAAAGTTGTCCGCCATTGAAAAGATGCTCGGTTTTGATATCCGAAAAATCTGTAAACTTAGGAGCCGGTGCTTGAATCTGATTTTTGGTAAACTCTTTGTAGTACTTAGAGTACTCCTCGGCAGGCGACTCGAGTTTGGCTATGTCAGACCTGTCGTAAAGCTGTATTTTAGGCTCTCCTTCTGAAAAAGAGATAGTAAGGTAATTACCCGAAAAATACTTGTTAGCAACAGCCTTGATATCGTCCAATGTTATAGCCTTTATCTGTTGCTCCATACTAAAGAAGTCTTCCATAGGTATGCCATATAGATAAGAGTCTGTAGCTACGCTAATCTTAGCTCTTTCAGACTCATCGTATAGTTTTACCATATTTAGATAAGAGTCTTTTACCGATTGGAAAAGCCAAGTTGGCACTTGTCCTCGTTTTAGTTTGTTTATTTCTGCCATTATAAGCCTTTCGGTAGCTGCGTCGGAGGCGTATGTATATTGGCTTACATCAAAGTATGGAGAGGCTTGTACCACAATCCTACCGCAATCACGGAACGATATTAGGCTTGCTCCTGCCTCCTGAACATCACCTTCCATAGATAGTTTATCCAAAAGACCTGTATTATATTGATTGTTCAAGAGCGAAAGCATAAATTCTATTTTAAACTCGTCGGGGTGTCCTTTCTTTACACCGTCAAAGCCCCATACAACCATTGGAGAGTAGCCCATTTTAACTTTAATTTTTTCATTATTTTTAAGTGGCATAGGTACCGTAGGTGTTCGTTTGGGCAACTCTTTATATTTCATTTGACCAAAAGTCTTCTCAATCATCGGTTTTACAACGGCAGGGTCGAAGTTACCATAAAGCAAAAGCCCCATATTATTAGGCACATACCAATCGTCGAAGAACTTAATCATTGGTGAAAGACTCGGGTTCTTTAAGTGTTCGGGTGAACCTATTATATCACGAGCGTAATTTGACCCTTTAAAGAGATTTGCGAATAGAGCTTGTGTTATTTGAGCCCTCATTTGAGGCATTCTCATATTCAACTCTTCAAAAACGTTTTCCATCTCTGCTTGGAATTCGCGATAAACAGGATTGGTAAAGTGATCGACATATAGTTTCAACCATCTGCCTGTTTCATGAGCGGGAAACTCATTGTGATATACCGTTTGGTCATAAGCGGTATAAGCATTCAGACCGATACCTCCAAGGTTTTGAATAAGTGTCGAGAACTCAGAACCTTTGCTGATTTTAGATGCGGCTACCGATAGCTCGTTGATTTTTTTTGTAAGTTCGTCTCTTTTAGCCTTATCTTTTTTGGGGTCTTTGAGTTTTGCCTTTTCGTCGTATAGTTTGATAATTTGCTCATACATAGGCTTCTCTTTTTCCCAATCGAGAGCACCTATCTCCTGTGTACCTTTAAACAACATATGCTCCAAATAGTGAGCCAATCCTGTAAAATCTGCCGGTTCGTCGATAGATCCCGCTCTTACAGTAAGCTGACCATAAACATTAGGTTTCTCTTTGTCAACCCAAAGATAGACAGTCAAACCATTTTTGAGTTTGTACTCCTCAAAGCCTTCTCTAAGATTGGTCTGAGAGAAAACTCCTAAACTAACAGCCACAAAAGCCATTAACATCAAGAATGTCCTTTTCATCATAATTTTTAATTATTAATTTTTACATTTAAATAAGTTATTTTTTTTATTCATATATTGGCAGAATACAAAGGTAATTATTTTTTTATTTTCTCAACACTTTAATTTGACTTAAATGAGAAGTGGTAGATTTTTTGTGAGATATAATTTTTTTTTATTATCTTTGCAATGAATTAAAATAAATTATTCTTTTAACTTTAATCCTGACTACACAGGTTGTATGTAGTAAATATTGTATGAAAACTAAATTTAAAATCATTGAGGAAGGTATGATTTCTCAAGGCGAAATGAAGGTATCAAAAGGAGGAAACCCAACATTATGTGGAATAAATCAAGGAACTTTTTGGGGAACTTGTTTCCCAAATTACATGCCAATTTGTCCCTCGTTTCTCAATCCCTGCCCTAAGCATAATATAGGGTTGGGGTAAATGATTTTGGCAACTAATTATTTCACAAAAACAAAAAAGGATTTTTAGATAAAATCCTTTTTTGTTTATTTACAGATATCTATATATATAATTGAGGCATAGCAGGAACTCAATATTTTATTTCCTGATAATTTAAACAAAGAATATTGAAAAACAATGATGGAGAATTAACAATAGACGGATACTTGGCAGTTATTCCCATTTTTAGATAAATCGAATAATAAAAGAATCACTGAATTTGCAATCACATAATTAGAGAAACTGTCTGACAAGAGAATATTATAATTTTCCACAAGAAGGTGTAGCTATTGCCTCTAATAAAAGTAGAGTTCTACTATTGTTTTTGAAATACAATAATAAATTACACAACAATATTTTAACATGATTACACAAAATAGAAGAAAAAAAGTAGTATCAGTAACATAATCTTTGTACAACAACTAAAAGATTAGATTTGGCAAATTCATATATAGATATTTATTTGTGCAAAATACCATGTAGTATCCTAAATGTAGATCCGATAAAAGGGGGAAGAAAACATAAGATACTTATTTTTTATGCCCATAAAACAAAAAAGCCCCACTTCGTAAAGTAGGGCTTTTGATATTTATTGTCAGACGATTAGAGCAACTCGACACGTCCTTTGTTCTCTTCGATAACAGCTTTTGCAAGTGACGACGATACTTCGGCATAGTGCGAGAACTCCATAGAACTTGTAGCCCTACCGGAAGTAATAGTACGTAATGCTGTAACATAGCCAAACAACTCCGCCAAAGGCACTTTTGCTCTAACAATACGAGCACCTGTACGTGAGTTGTCCATACCTTCGACGTCTCCTCGACGTTTGTTGAGGTCACCTATGACATCACCCATACTCTCTTCGGGCGTTACCACTTCGAGTTTCATTATCGGCTCCATAAGCACGGGTTTAGCCTTAGCACAAGCATTTTTGAATGCAAGTTGAGCACATATTTCAAATGAAAGCTGATCGGAGTCAACAGCGTGGTAGCTACCATCAACAAGAGTAACTTTGAGAGTATCAACAGGGAAACCTGCCAAAACACCATTTTTCATTGCAGCAACAAAACCTTTCTGTACCGATGGTATATACTCTTTAGGGATGTTTCCGCCTTTTACTTCGTCAATAAACTGTAATGCACCTTCGAAATCGGGGTCAACAGGTCCTACCTTTACTATAATATCGGCAAACTTACCGCGACCACCTGTCTGTTTCTTATAAACCTCGCGAAGCTCAACCTCTTTTGTAATAGCCTCTTTGTAAGTAACTTGCGGTTTACCTTGGTTACATTCAACCTTAAACTCACGTTTTAGACGGTCAATAATGATTTCCAAGTGTAATTCACCCATACCCGAAATGATAGTTTGACCTGTCTGTTCGTCGGTTCTAACTGTGAATGTTGGGTCTTCTTCGGCAAGTTTGCTAAGGCCAACACCGAGTTTGTCAAGGTCTGACTGTGTCTTGGGCTCTACTGCAATACCGATTACAGGATCGGGGAAATCCATACTTTCGAGTGCTATTGGATGATCTTCGCTCGACAATGTATCGCCGGTACGAATATCTTTGAAACCAACCCCTGCACCGATATCACCTGCACCGATGAAATCGACAGGGTTCTGTTTGTTTGAGTGCATCTGGAATATTCTCGAAATTCTCTCTTTTTTGCCCGAACGCACATTATATACATACGAACCTGCTTCGAGTTTACCTGAATATACGCGGAAGAAACACAAACGACCTACATAAGGGTCGGTAGCAATTTTAAATGCCAAAGCACACAAAGGCTCGCTGTCGTCCGGTTTGCGTTGAAGTGTTTTCTCAGGATCGTCGGGCAAGGTACCTTCGATAAACTCAGTATCAAGAGGCGAAGGAAGGTATGCACAAACAGAGTCAAGCAGTGTTTGCACACCTTTATTTTTGAATGAGCTACCACAAATAATAGGATTTATCTGCATAGCAACAGTAGATTTGCGGATAGCTGCACGTATTTCTTCTTCAGTTATTGTATCCGGGTTGTCGAAATATTTCTCCATCAACTGATCATCGAATGATGCCAATGTTTCGAGCATCTTATCTCTCCATTCGGCAGCTTCGTCCTGCCATTCTGCAGGTATATCTTCGATTTGGTAGTGGGCACCTATAGTCTCATCCCTCCAATAGAGAGCCTTCATAGCAACAAGATCTATAATACCCTTGAAGTTCTCTTCCGCACCTATGGGTATCTGTATCGGACAAGGGTTTGCACCAAGTACCTCTTTGATTTGTGTTACCACCTCGAAAAAATTGGCTCCCGAACGGTCCATTTTGTTAACATAACCGATACGAGGCACACTATATTTATCTGCCTGACGCCAAACCGTCTCCGACTGTGGCTCTACACCACCAACAGCACAAAAAGTAGCTACAGCACCGTCGAGGATACGAAGTGAGCGTTCTACCTCCACAGTAAAGTCAACGTGCCCCGGAGTGTCAATGAGGTTTATTTTATATTCTTCATTTCTGTATTTCCAACGAGTAGTGGTAGCAGCAGAAGTGATAGTGATACCGCGTTCCTGTTCCTGTTCCATCCAGTCCATGGTAGCAGCTCCGTCGTGAACCTCTCCTATTTTATGGGTGAGACCGGTATAGAATAGAATACGTTCCGACGTTGTGGTCTTACCAGCATCAATATGAGCCATGATACCGATATTTCTTGTAAAAGCTAAATTTTGTTTTGCCATTATTTTATAATCTCCTTGTTATCTTATATTTAAATAAAGATTTTCTTCTCAAAAAAAAGTTTGCAAAGTTACAAAAAATATTTCATTCAGCTGCGAAAATGAGTAAATAAATTTTACCAACAGATTTAAAGGTCAATTGTAATCTTTTATTTTCAGCCACAGAAATCATTTAAACAACGGCAATACATCTCCACAGGGTTATCGGCTTGAGTAATCGGACGACCTACAACTATAAAATCCGAGCCATTCTTTTTTGCATCAGCTGGTGTAGTAATACGTACCTGATCATCTTTGTTATTGTCGGCAAACCTTATTCCCGGTGTAACCGTTATAAAATCATTACCACATGCCTGCTTTATAGCTGCAACTTCGAGAGGTGAGCATACTACTCCTCTCAACCCTGAAAAACGGGCGTTTAGAGCATAATGAACTATCACATCATTTATAGGCGAATTTATCATCAACTCCTTTTGCAGTATATCTTGCGAGGTAGATGTAAGTTGTGTAACTGCTATCAGTATAGGGGCACTATTGGCTTCCGATAGCCCCTCTAAAGCCGCCTGCATCATAATAATACCACCCGAAGCATGTACATTGACCATATCAATACCAAGGTTGCTAATAGCCCTCATAGCACTCTTTACGGTATTGGGAATATCGTGAAGCTTTAAGTCGAGAAAAATTTTATGCCCGCGAGCTTTTATATCGCGTAAAAGCGAATGACCTTCGGCATAAAAAAGCTCCATACCTATTTTTACAAAAGGTTTTTTATTGCCAAAAAGGTCTAAAAAAGCCAAAGTCTTGTCTCTGTTTGGGAAATCAAGAGCTATAATTACATCTCTCATACAATGTATATTTTATAGTTAAATAATTTTTATTCTATCTTAATCATATGTTTTACAAAATCTTGTATCGAAGTGTTGAATACCTCTATCGCACTGTTAAACTTGGAGTTTGCCACATTCAAATTAGCCTCCTCAGCAGCCTCTGCATCAATCTCTACCGCATCTATTCGTGCTTTGTCGTTGCGCTGAGCAATCATAAGAGACAGCAATCCTGTACCTGTACCAATATCCAAAACTTTCTCTGCATGCTCCACACTACACCATGCTCCCAGTAATACACTATCAGTGCCTACTTTCATAGCATTTTTAGCCTGTATTATATCAAATTGCTTAAATCTAAACATATATTTGTCTATAAAAATTAACAAATAGCTTATTATCTCTGTTTTAGATACTCTTCGATAAATCCCAAACCGTAGCCAAAAAGTTGTACAAAAGCCGTAGCTATTGATAAAAATCCGATATTGACACTTTTATTTTTCATAGATGAATCAACAAAAATCATAATAGCAAATAGAAGAATCGGTATCCAAAACACATAGTTGAACAATCCTAGAAAAGCAAATAGTATAGTACCTACCATAAAAGCAGAGGGAAGAAGATGTACTATTTTAAGGGCTCCGGTATAATCCGAATGCTTTTTCCACAATATTATTCGTGCATTACCTGAATGTCGCACCTGAGCAAAAAACTGTTCCAAATCAGTTCGACGTTTGTGATAAACAAATACATCACGAAGCAGACGTACCGAATAACCAGCCTTATAAATCCTTATACTAAAGTCTATATCTTCGCCGTAACGCATCTTCGAAAATCCTCCCAGAGCCTCAAAAACTTCTTTGCTTACACCAAGATTGAAACTGCGAGGATGAAATTTCTCCATCTGTTTTTTGCCTCCACGTATACCACCGGTAGTAAAAAACGAAGTCATTGCATAGTTTACCGCCTTCTGCATATCCGAAAACGATTCATCTGCCGCATCTGCTCCACCAAAGGCATCGCAATAATTATCAGTAAGTTCACGACGTAAAACAGATACATAATGATTCGGTACAATAACATCGGAGTCAAGTATCACAAAGTAGTTGCCACTACTGTGTTTAGCTCCATAGTTTCGGCTTTGTCCGGGACCTGAATTGTCTTTATAAAAATATTTAACATCAAGAGTCGAAGAGTATTTATCACAAATATATTTGCATGGTACTTGTGAACCATCTTCCACAATCACCACCTCAAAGTCTTTATCAGTTTGTTTTTCAAGACTTTGAAGAAGCTCATCAACCTCATCGGGACGATTATAAACCGGAACTATTATGGAAAATTTCAACATTTTAGATATACTGTTTGTAAAAATAAATGATTGCAAAATTAAGAAAAATTGCAATCATTTTATCAATAAAAGTATATTAAAACAAACTTTACTTAACAGCAGTTGTCTCTATCTCTACTTTCACTCCTTTGGGTAATTTCGACACCTGGTAACAAACTCTTGCAGGCATATCTTTTGTGTAATATTTGGCATAAATATCGTTCATGGCAGTGAAGTTAGCCAAATCATCAAGCAACACAACAGACTTTACTACATCATCAAAAGTATAGCCGGCTTCATTCAGAATAGCTTTGATATTCGCAAAACATTGCTCTACCTGTCCTTCGATAGTCTCAGGCACTTCACCTGTAGCTGGGTTTACCGGCAATTGACCGGAAATATACAATGTCCCGTTTGCCTCTATTGCTTGACTGTAAGGACCGATTGCCGCAGGGGCATTTGTAGAATTAATTACTCTTTTCATATTATTTTTTATTTAAATTATTAATAGTAATATCCGACAAAATTACAAAAAATAACTAATACAAAGAATTTTTATTTTTTACGAATAATGGTAAGTCCATCTCTGATAGGCAATATTATTTGGTCAATATCAGAGCGTTGACACATATATTTATTAAACTTAACAATCTCCTTTGTTTGATAATCGTTATCCTGAGGTATATTAAGCACTTTGCCACTCCAAAGAGTATTATCTACCAAAATAATACCATTAGGTGCGATATATGAAAATATTGTATCGAAATATTGACAGTAGTGTCGCTTATTGCCATCGATAAAAGCTAACTCGAATGTTTTATTAAGCTTTGGTACAATAGTTAAGGCATCTCCGATATGCAATGTTATTTTGTCGGCAAAAGGTGAAAGAAGAAAGTTATCTTGAATAAAATCTTCGAGTTCGTCGTCTATCTCTATAGTGTCTATATGAGCCTTGTTCGACATACCTTCGGCTATACAAAGAGTAGCATATCCCGAAAATGTGCCTATTTCGAGTATATTATTCGGGTTAATTATCTGTGTAAATAATTTCAGTAGCCTACCTTGATAATGACCACTTTGCATACGTGGATTCAATAGACGTATATTGGTATTACGGTATATTTTTTTTAAATAATCTGGTTCTGCCTCTATATGGTTAATTATATAATCGTCTAAGGATATATTCATACCTTTATCAACTAATTAAAATCTATTGAAATAAGTATTTATACCTATTTTTCACTAACAATTTTCTTATCTGTTGTACAAATAGTCAATTACAGGCATTAAAAAACAGCTTCGAATGGATTTCGGTTTTCGACTGCCGATATTTTGGCTGTTGCTGTGTGTTTGGCGCCTGCCGAGTCGATAAATTCGCGTGAGATATCCACTATCATTTCATGGCGAAAATACATACGAAGACGCCCCTTATCGGTAACATCGGCTATATGCGAGACTTCAATATTCTCCTCTTCGCAATATTTTACAAACTTCTCCATATTATTGCATTCGATTACCACTGCCATACGTTCCTGACTCTCGGATATAGCAAGCTCCGTGCCCGACAATCCCGAATACTTGGTCTTGATGCGATCCAAATATATGTCGAGTCCATCAGCAAGTTCGCCAATAGCTACACACACACCGCCAGCTCCAAAGTCGTTAGATTTTTTTATAAGGCGTGTAACTTCCCCACGACGGAAGAGCCGTTCGAGTTTACGCTCCTCAGGGGCATTCCCCTTCTGCACCTCACTACTGCAGAGTTCAAGACTATCAGTTGTGTGTTCTTTCGATGAACCTGTGGCGCCGCCTATACCATCGCGTCCGGTACGCCCTCCGAACATCATTACCACATCTCCGGCTTGTGGAGTATCGCGATGTACATTATCTGCCTTTACCGCACCAACGACCGCACCTACCTCGAGGCGTTTGGCAACATAGTTGTCGTGATATATCTCGCGAACAAAGGTGGTAGCAAGTCCTATTTGGTTACCATACGAAGAATAGCCGTGAGCCGCTTTGGTTGATATTATCTTTTGCGGCAATTTACCTTGCATAGTTTCGTAAACAGGCTGATATATATTGCCTGCTCCGGTAACTCTCATAGCCTGATACACATAGCTACGTCCCGACAGTGGGTCGCGAATAGCTCCGCCAAGGCAGGTAGAGGCACCACCAAAAGGCTCTATCTCGGTAGGGTGGTTATGTGTCTCATTTTTGAATTGCAACAACCACTTTTCGATCTGCCCATCCACATCTACATCGACAAAAATCGAACAGGCATTGTTTTCCTCACTCTGCTCCAAATCGTCAAGGTATCCGTGCTTTCTAAGATATTTGGCACCAATTGTGGCAATATCCATAAGGCAAACATCTTTATGTTCGCGTTTGAGGTCATTACGAATGGATTGGTACAAATCGAGAGACTGGCTTATACTACGGGCAACAAAGCTATCTTCTATCTCTATATTTTCGAGTGATGTATTAAATGTAGTGTGTCGGCAGTGATCGCTCCAATAAGTGTCGAGTATCTTTAATTCTGTTTCGTAAGGATTACGATTCTCCTTTCTGAAATAAGTTACTACTTCTCTAAGGTCGTCAGCATTCATTGCCAAAGAGTTAGCCCTGCAATAATCGGCAAGTTCACTATCTTTGATATCGATAAAGCCTTCGAGTACCGGCACATGCTCGGCTACAGGGTGGTCAAATGTCTCCAAAACGGATATATCTTTGATACGGCTCTCAATGGGATTGATGAAATATTTTTTTACCTTCTCCATATCATCAGCCGAAAAGTTGTCGTCAAAAATCAGTATCTTACCGCTTTTTATAGTAATATCTGCCTTAGGATCGATGAGGCGCACACAATCTTCGGCGGAGCTTGCCCTTTGGTCGAACTGACCGGGCAGAAACTCAACAGCCAAATATGGTTTATTGCCAAACTCAAACTCGGTAGTAACCCTATCGGTAACAATTTCGCCAAAAACAGAATATAGACATTTGTCGAGCAATTCGGGGCTAAAACCAAACAGGTCGTACACGTTTATCAGTCGCAAATTACACAGATTGAATCCAAGGTTTGAGTTCAACTCATTTTGCAACTCCTCTGCCTCAACTCTAAAATCAGCTTTTTTCTCTACAAAAACACGATAATTCATATATATTTATATTATACAATATTTTTTATAACTCTAAATAATAAATAAGTTCTTATTACTCACACCCTTCGTTTGGATTGAACCACTCGGGGATATTGAATCTTGCAGCAGGATTGTAGCCTAATGACTTATCTTCCAACACTTTTTTCATATACAGAGCCCATATAGGCAATGCCATATTAGCCCCTTGTCCTTCAGCCATACTTGCAAAGTGTATTTGACGGTCTTCCCAACCAACCCAAACACCACTCACCAATTCGGGTGTATATCCAATAAACCAACCGTCTGAGTTGTCGTTGGTGGTACCTGTTTTGCCTGCGGCGGGGGCATTTACTCCATACTTATAACGTACACGCGAACCGGTACCGCCATCTACCACTGCCTGCATCATATTT
Organism: Porphyromonadaceae bacterium COT-184 OH4590; assembly: GCA_000768855.1. GTDB lineage: Bacteria > Bacteroidota > Bacteroidia > Bacteroidales > Paludibacteraceae > F0058. Next base: position 56,385 of record JRAN01000032.1, read on the forward strand.
ATCATTTTGTATGCGGTTTTCTCGTTGATTACCTCAGTGGTATTGGTGGTAAAATTGGCTATTATATTGCCCTTATTGTCCGTGATACGTGTAACGAATATCGGCGTTACCCTTATACCTTTGTTTGGGAATGTCGTGTAAGCACTTACCATTTCGGATACCGATACCTCATTTGGTCCCAAGCAGAGCGATACCACAGGCGGTATATATCCCGATATTCCGAACGAACGCATCAACTTTACCAGTTGTTCGGGGGCGAGCATATTCATCAATGTTGCTGAGCCCCAGTTGTTAGAGTTTTGGAGCATCCAACGCAGAGTAACTTCTTCGTTCAAGCGTGCCTTTGAACCATTACGAGGAGTGAAGGGTTTGCCATTGGCATCTATAAGAGTAATAGGCTGATTAATAACCTTATCACAAGGAAACATACCTTCCTCCATTGCCAAAGTGTAGACAAATGGCTTAACCGTAGAGCCAACCTGTCGTCTGCCCTGTGTAGTCATATCGTATTTGAAGTAGCTAAAGTCGGGACCTCCCACATAAGCACGCACATATCCATTAGCAGGCTCCATACTCATAAAGCCTACGCGAGCAAAACTTTTTGCCCACAGTATAGAGTCTTTGGGCGACATAACGGTATCAATCTCGCCTCGCCACGAAAATATCTTCATATCAACAGGCACTTCGAACTCCTTCAATATGTTATCTTTGCTCATACCACCTGCTTTCATTGTACGGTATCGTTCACTTTGCAATATCGATCTTTCTATAAAATTATTTATATCTTTTTGAGTAAATTCGGAGGGGAAAATACCATTTTTACGTTTTTTCTTCTCTTTGAAGAAATCATCTTGCATGCCTGTAAGCCACTCGCGTACAACGATTTCGGCATAAGATTGCATACGACTATCAATAGTTGTATATATTTTCAATCCGTCGTGATACAGATCATACTTAGAGCCATCCGATTTCGGGTTTTTCTCGATAAAGCCATATAGCGGGTCGGTCTCCCACGCAAGCGAATCCAGATAATACTGACCATAAGGTTTTAGCTGCCAATCGGCATAATTGGAAGTTTTTGGCTTTTTTGCATTAAGTCTTGTACGGAGATATTCACGCATATATGGGGCAAGTCCTTGGTCGTGTCCTACAGAGTGGTAGTCAAGTTCGACAGGCAACTTCTTATATTCTTCGGCTTCTATTTTGGTAATGAACTTATATTTAGCCATTTGATCGATAACAGTATTACGACGATTAAGAGCACGCTGACGGGTCTGCTCACGACGACTTGCAGGATTGTATAAAGATGGATTTTTACACATTCCCACCAACATAGCAGCCTGAGGTACAGTTAATTTATCAGGAGTGGTATTGAAATATACCCGTGATGCGGTTTTGATACCAACAGCATTATTTAAGAAATCAAATTTATTGAAATACAATGATATAATTTCCTCTTTGGTAAATAGTTTTTCTAGCCTGATGGCTATAACCCATTCGTTGAGTTTCTGAGGAATACGTTTGAAAATATTTCCTGCTCGTTGAGTATAAAGGAGTTTAGCCGTCTGTTGGCTGATGGTAGATGCACCGCCACCTCCACCGAATGATAGTACAGCTCTCATAAGCGCCTTACCATCTATTCCCGAATGTTTATAAAATCTTATATCTTCGGTTGCAAGCAGAGCATTTATAAGATTAGGCGAAAGTTCGTCGTAGGTAGTCTTCATACGATTATCTTTGCCGGTGTAGAATGTACCAAGTATTTTATTATCAGATGAGTATATCTCTGTGGCGAGTTTGTTTTTGGGGTTTTCCAACTCTTCCAAAGGAGGCACATAGCCTATCCAACCTATTGAGATAAGCACAAATATTAAAGCTATAAATAAGACAACTCCACCCAGTACTCCCCAAAACCATTTTAGGAATAACTTTTTGGTGCTACTGTCGATTGTCGTTTTAGATGTCTTATTATTACTATTATTTTTCATATTCTTATCAAAAGTATGAGTTTTAATGTGCAAAATTACTACTTTTTTTGATTTCTTGTTTACAGATGCAAGTCGTTTATAATATTTTATCAAAACACAACTAATATCAACTTTATCTAAATACTTAACAAATGAGGAATGTGATTCGGATAATAAACCATTCAAAATTAGTTCCATTAGGGACCTTATACTTTATTGTAGCAAAAAAACTTATTTTTAAAAAAAATACTGCCAAAATTGCAGTTTCACGAACGATTAATGTATATGGCAAGATTTTTGCAGGTTTTGTTTTAGCTATTCATCAAATAAATAACAAATAAAATCAGTTACACTACAATGGATAACAAAGAAACCGAAGATATAAAACAGCAAGACGAAGCTTGCAATAATCAAACAGAAGAAAACAAAGACACTATAGCATCAAACGAATGCGAAACCACAGAGGATAACCAAAACAGTTGGGAGCAAAAATATGCAACTCTCAACGATAGTTATGTGCGTCTTATGGCAGAATTCGACAATTACCGCAAGCGCACCCTTAAAGAGAAGTTAGAACTCATACAGAATGGCGGAGAGCGGGTAATATCAGACACATTGCCTATTGTGGATAATTTTGAACGTGCTTTGAGTAATATGGAATCGGCAACTGATGTAGATGCAATCAAACAGGGTGTAGAGCTTATTTATAACCAACTAATATCTATGCTCAAACAGCATGGAGTAAAAGCAATCGAAACCGAAAATCGGGATTTCGATACCGAATACCACGAGGCGATTACCACCATACCAGCTCCAACCGATGATGCAAAAGGCAAGATAGTTGACTGTACTCTCAAGGGGTATATGCTAAATGAGAAGGTAATAAGACATTCAAAAGTAGTTGTAGGCGAATAATACAGTAATAAAACCGGCATATGGCAACAAAGAGAGATTACTACGAAGTTCTGGAGGTATCAAAGACTGCATCTGCAGAGGAGATAAAAAAAGCATATCGCAAAAAGGCAATAAAGTACCACCCCGACAAAAACCCCGGAGACAAAGGTGCCGAAGAGAAATTTAAAGAGGCAGCCGAGGCTTACGAAGTATTGTCTGATCCACAAAAGCGTCAGCAATACGACCGTTTCGGACACTCTGCAATGGGAGGAGGCTCTGGCGGATTTAGCGGCGGAGGCATGTCTATGGACGACATTTTTGCCAACTTTGGCGATATATTCGGCGGACATTTTGGCAGTGCTTTTAGGGATTTTGCAAGCAGTTTTGGCGGAGGTGGATTTTACGATGGTTCGTCGTCTAATAGAAGGGCTACCTCAAAAGGTTCTACCCTTAGAGTGAAGGTAAATGTAAGTCTCCAAGAGGTAGCCTCCGGAGTAGAGAAGAAGATAAAGGTAAATAAGCTTGTAAGCTGCTCTCACTGTAATGGCAGCGGAGCCAAAGACGCCAATAGTATAAAGACCTGCTCTACCTGTAAAGGTAGTGGTGTGGTTACACACATTCAGCGTACCATACTTGGCTCTATGCAGACACAGTCTTATTGTCAGACGTGTGGAGGTACAGGTAAAATAATTACCGACAAATGCGAATATTGTAGCGGAGAAGGAGTAGTGCGTGCCGAAGAGATTATACCAATAAACATACCTGCCGGAATAGAGGACAATATGCAGTTCACTCTTAGAGGCAAGGGCAATGCGGCTCGTAATGGAGGCGTTCCGGGCGATTTGCTTGTACTGATAGAAGAGGAAGAGCATCCCGAATTGATAAGAGACGGCAGCGACCTTATATATAATCTTTTACTTGATTTACCTACAGCTGTTTTGGGCGGTACAGTAGAGATACCTACAGTAGACAGTAAAGTGAAAGTAAAAATAGAGAAAGGCACTCAACCCAACAAGGTGCTAAGGCTTAGGAATAAAGGATTACCTCGTCTAAATTCTTATGGTTCAGGAGACTTACTCGTAAATATTGGGATATATATACCTGAAACCCTTTCTGGTGAGGAGAAAAAAACATTTGAACAATTCAACCTCTCTCCAAACTTCAAGCCCAAAGAGAGCTCTACAAAAGGATTCTTCAATAGATTCAAACAAATGTTCGATTAGAACAATTTTTTATACAAATTAGAAAAGGGTGATAGTTGGTACACTAACACCCTTTTTAATATGGCAATAAGAAATATGTTTACAAGTACGCAAGCAATACACTTTTACAACATTTGCAAATTTGCTTTTCTGAAAATTTTTTCCATCAGACCAAAAAAATAAAATACTTATAATCAAAAAATAATCTTTATTTTAAGAAAATTTAACTATAAAATTATTTCAAAATCGTTTTCCATAATGATAAATTTATCTACCTTTGTCGGAGCATTTGGTTTTACGTTTCTATATACATAGAGGCGTAAATTAAAAGGGAAAATCGTGAAATTCGATTATAGTACCCGCTGCTGTGAGTTCTTTGTCTACCATAAATGTAGGCAATAGTTCAAACCATCAAAGCCACTGTTTTACAAAATATTAAACGACGGGAAGGCGGTTTGGGCAACAGAACAAGTCAGAAGACCTGCCTCAATGCAACATTTTTTTGAATCTTTCGGGAATAAAAGAGCCAAAAATGATAAGAATATACCCTATTTCAATCATTTATTCGCAACAAAAAAACACTCTCTTATTTTCCCAATTTTTATTCAAAAAAAGAAAAAGATTTTTTTGTAACCATATAATAATTAATAATCAAATCAATAAACACTATGGGAAATAAAGAGATTTATATCATCAAACGCGACGGCAAGTCGGTACCATTTTCGCTCGAAAAGATAAAGGCAGCTATTGCCAAGGCATTTCTATCAGTAGGCACATTTGCCACAGATGACGATTTTATCGCCATTTTGTCACGTATCCACGTGGCAAATGGTATGACTGTGGAAGAGATTCAAAATCAGGTAGAAGTAGCACTTATGGCAGAGAAATATTTTTCTGTGGCAAAGTCGTATATGCTCTATCGTCAGAAACACACTGAGACACGCGAAACACGCGACAAACTCGAATTTCTTATAAACTACTGTGATGCATCAAATGCCGCAACAGGCTCTAAATTCGATGCCAACGCTAATGTGGAGAAAAAAAATATTGCAACACTCATTGGCGAACTACCCAAAAAGAACTTTATCAACCTTAACCGCAAGATGATAACAGACCGCATGAAAGAGATGTATGGCAAAGAGGTGGCTGACAAATACATAGATCTGCTCAACTCTCATTTCATCTACAAAAATGATGAGACAAGTCTTGCCAACTATTGTGCAAGTATTACCATGTATCCTTGGTTACTCAATGGCACTACTACCATTGGAGGTAATTCAACACCACCGACTAATCTCAAATCGTTTGCCGGCGGATTTGTCAATATGGTATTCATAGTATCCAGTATGTTGAGTGGAGCTTGTGCCACACCCGAATTTCTGATGTATATGGACTACTTTATCCGTCAAGAGTATGGAGACGATTATTATTTAGATATAGAAAGAACGGTCGATTTGTCAAAACGTCAACGCTCACTCGACAAAGTAATATGTGACTTCTTCGAGCAGGTGGTTTACTCTATCAATCAACCAACCGGCGCACGCAATTTTCAAGCAGTATTCTGGAATATAGCTTATTACGACCGCCTATATTTTGAGAGTATTTTCGGTGAATTTGTATTTCCCGACGGAACACGTCCTATATGGGAGTCGCTCAGCTGGTTGCAAAAACGCTTTATGAAGTGGTTCAACCGCGAACGCACCAAAACAGTACTGACCTTCCCTGTGGAAACAATGGCGTTGCTATCGAAAGATGGCGATGTTATCGACAAAGAGTATGCAGACTTTACAGCCGAAATGTATGCTGAAGGACACTCGTTTTTCACCTATATGAGTGACAATGCAGACTCGCTGTCGAGTTGTTGCCGTTTAAGAAACGAAATAACCGACAATGGATTCAGCTACACGCTTGGAGCCGGTGGTGTATCGACAGGGTCTAAGAGTGTACTTACTATCAATATCAACCGTTGTGTACAGTATGCAAACCGCAATAACAAATCATATATGACTCTCCTTGAAGAGGTGGTTGACCTTGCACATAAGGCACAAACTGCCTATAACGAGAATCTAAAAGTATTGCAACAAAAAGGTATGCTACCTCTATTTGATGCCGGATACATTGACATTAAACGTCAATACCTTACTATCGGAGTAAATGGATTGGTAGAGGCTGCCGAGTCGTTGGGTATCGTTATCGATGACAACCCTCAGTATGTGGCATTTATACAAGAGGTGCTCGGATTGATAGAGCATTACAACAAGAGATACAGGAGTAAAGAACTAATGTTCAACTGCGAGATGATACCTGCCGAAAATGTTGGTGTAAAACATGCAAAATGGGACAAAGAAGATGGTTACCATGTCCGTCGCGACTGCTACAATAGCTATTTCTATATTGTCGAAGATGATACGCTTAATGTAGTGGACAAATTCCGCTTACACGGTGAAAAGTATATCCGTAACCTAACAGGAGGCTCTGCCTTGCATGCTAACCTATCGGAACATCTATCGCAACCACAATATCGTCAATTGCTTCGAGTAGCGGCACGCGAGGGGTGCAACTACTTCACATTCAACATACCCAACACCGTATGCAACGACTGTGGCACGATAGACAAACGTTATTTGAAACGATGCCCCAAATGCGGCTCCGAAAATATCGACTATCTAACCCGAATCATCGGCTATATGAAGCGTATCAGCAACTTCTCGGCAGCCCGACAGGTAGAAGCAGCCAAACGCCACTACAACGTTTTAGAACCCGAAAAAGCCGAAACAGAATGCTGAAATACACCGACTACGATGTGGTTTTTCGCGAAGTACCCGATGAAGTAACGCTCGCCATCAACCTATCGAACTGTCCGCATCGCTGCCGTGGTTGCCACAGTCCACAGCTGCAACAAGACATAGGCGAGGAGCTCGATGAGAGGGCTCTAAGCCTTATCGTCGAACGTTACCTGACGGCTGTTACCTGTGTCTGCTTTATGGGAGGCGACGCCGACAGCCAAGCGGTAGGGTGCTTGGCTGATTTCGTAAAAAAGCGTTGGGGCGGGCAACTAAAGACAGCATGGTATTCGGGCAACAACGAGCTGTACAACAAAAGCCTGCTCAACAGTTTTGATTTTATAAAAATAGGTGAATACATAGAAACACTCGGCGGCTTAGACAAATCCACCACAAATCAGAGACTTTATAGAGTGGTTGGCGGAGATATGATTGAATGCAGGATGTAATAATGTAAACGCAGGAATTAAACAAAATTAAGAGTTTTGAATGAGTATTCTTTCTTTTATTTTTAGAATACAATAAAATAACTACAAAGCAATAAATCGACTAAACAGACATAAAATAAATACATTTAGCAAAATTTCACTAATTTTGTTATAAATACTTATCAATACATAACAACAATATTTTTTGCATCACAATCGGGGATTTTGCTTATCTTTGTGAGCAAGTCCTAAACAAACAATATTAGAGATTTAAAGTTTTTATGGCTGTTGTATTATCTATTATATACTACATATTGCTTATACTGTATTTATATATGGTAGTTGTGGCTATATCCGTAGTATTGCTCGACAATCGTAACCCCGTAAAGCAGATTGCGTGGATACTATGCCTTATATTTCTACCAGTAGCTGGTTTAGTTTTTTATATTTTTTTCGGTAGGAATTTTAGGAAAAACAAGTTTTTTGCAAACAAAGTACCCTCCAACTCTCCGATAAGAATAAAGCCCGATTATGAATCGGAAGTAGCTAAACTAAAAGACTCAAACATCCCTTCATATTTTCATAAATCGGCACAGTTATTGGTAAAGAGCAGTGATGCGCCCTTATATTCGGACACTAAATTTGATATATTAACATCAGGCGAAGAGTCATTCAAAAAAATTTTTGAAGATATAGAGAATGCCAAAGAACATATTCACATCGAATTTTTCATCATAGAAGACGATAATATTGGTAATCAACTCCGACGTCTTCTTATACGAAAGGCTCAAGAGAGGGTAAAGGTACGTATTATTTACGACTATCTCGGAGCATTCCGTTTGTCAGATTCTTACAAACAATCTCTACGCAACGGAGGTATTTTCATACACGCTTTCCTGCCTGTTGGGTTAAAGATTGGTTTTAGCAAAATCAACTATCGCAACCACAGAAAAATAGTGGTTATAGACGGTAAAATAGGCTATACAGGAGGAATAAATATAGCCGACAGATATATCAAAGGTAATCGTTTAGGCAAGTGGCGTGATACTATTGTAAGAATGGAGGGGGCTGCTGTACATGGGTTGCAGAACTTGTTTCTTACAGATTGGTATTTTGTTGACAATAAACTTATTGACGAACCCAAATATTACCCTGCCACACATATATCGGCGACAAATTACACTCAGATAGTAAACTCCGGTCCGGATACCGACTGGGAATCTATATTACAAGGTTTACTTACAGTATTTAGCAATGCAAAAAAGAATATATACATACATACTCCATATTTTTTACCACCCGAAAGTCTGTTGATAGCGATGCAGATGGCTGCTTTAAGCGGAGTAGATGTAAGGCTTATGTTACCTCTTAAAAGCGACACTCTAATAGCCTCGGCAGCAAGCAGTTCTTTTTTCCTAAAAATTATGGAGGCAGGCGTAAAAATTTATCTGTACAAAGACAATTTTTTGCATAGCAAAGCAATAACCGTAGATGATGAGATAGGTATTGTAGGTACTGCCAATATAGATATACGCTCTTTCGAACAAAATTATGAGGTCAATGCCTTTATATACGATAGACCTACGGCTATAAAACTTAGAGAGGCATTCGAGAATGATTTGCTTTCGTGCAGTCAAATAGATATGGTTGTATGGAGTAATCGCAATATGTTTACCCGTCTCAAAGAGTCGCTTGCCCGCCTCTTTAGCCCTCTATTATAAATCTTTTACTACAAAAAAGAGCTACCACACAAAGAGGCAGCTCTTAAAATCAATTTTACTTAACTATGGTAAGTTCGTCCAGTAGCCAATCGGCATCGGCAAATTTATCTATTATAAACAGTATATATCGTGCATCGACCATTATATTACGACATAGCTCCGGGTCGAAGTATATATCGCTCATAGTACCTTCCCATTGACGGTCGAAATTTAACCCAATAAGATTACCTTGCGCATCAAGAGCAGGCGACCCTGAATTACCTCCGGTAGTATGATTGGTAGCTGTAAATGCTACAGGCACTTTTCCTTGTGCGTTGGTATATGGTACAAAATCCTGCTTGTGATAAATATCCAAAAGCTTTTGAGGTACGTCAAACTCATAATCGTCCGGAATATATTTTTCGACAACACCGTCAAGCGTAGTCTGATAACTGTACTCTACTCCGTCGGCAGGCTTAGAGCCATGTACCTGCCCATAAGATACCCTAAGAGTAAAATTGGCATCGGGGAAAAATACTTTTTCTTTATCTGTCGCCATTTGCAGAGCCATATAACTTTTCTGCAAGCCGTTTATCTGCTCTTGGATACCTCTATACTTTTCGTTAACATTTGCATTATAAGCCTCCAAAAGGTTATTGTAAAATATTACAAAAGGGTCTTTTTTGATACTATTTGCAAGCTTTTGTGTGTCGGCAAATATTTTATCCAAATCATTGTAGTTGTTGGTTACCATCGATTTTTTGTTCCATTTTTCGAACAGACTCAAGTTGCGATTTTCGTCTGTGTATTTAGCATAGTCGAGTGGTAAAAACTGTTTGGGTAATTGAGCTATGTAATACGAAATAATTTTGGCAGTAACCTTAGCATCAAGAGTTTTGTCATAATCTTTGTATATCTGTCTAATCTCGGCTTTTAGTTCATCAGATTTATCTTTTGTCAAAGAGCCGTTTGCCTGCATTTGGCTAATTCTATTAAACAGAGCTGCAAGATAAAATGTTTCGGAATTTCTCGACAACTCTCCCCAAAGTGCGTTGTTTACGGCATATGGCTTTTGCTCGGCATAAAGTCTCCGAAAATCGGCTAAAATAGATTTTATTTCCGGATTTTTGTCTGCCAGTTCGTTTTCGTACTTTTCTCTTTTAGCAACAGCATTACTACGTTTAAGACCTTTTGATTCGCCCTGCCATTTTTTCCACGCATTAGATATACCTGCATATTTAGCTGCATATTTTATTCTTGTGGCATTGTCTTGACGCATCTTTTCGTCAAGAGTTTTCAGAGTAATATCTCGTATTGCTATTCTAACAGGATTCAAGTCGTTTATAATCTGCTCTATGGCTATTGACGGCAGATACTCTGATGTTCTACCCGGATAGCCGAATATAAATGTAAAATCGCCCTCCTTAAGCTCTTTTACGGAAATAGGAAGATAATGTTTAGGTATAAAAGGCACATTATCTTCGGAATAATCTGCCGGCTCGTTGTTTTTGTTGGCATAAATTCGAAACAGAGCAAAATCGCCAGTATGACGGGGCCACACCCAGTTGTCGGTGTCGGAGCCAAATTTGCCTATAGACTGTGGCGGGGCTCCTACCAAACGAATATCACGGTATGTCTCTGATACAAAAGCGTAGTACTGATTATCCGCATACATAGGTTTCACAACTATATGCTGATAAGATTTTTTTGGAAAATCTTTTTTGAGTTCTTCTATATTCTTTTCTATAACCTTCTGTGTCTCTGCCCCAGACAGATTGGCTGTATTGGCAAAAACGGCTTGTGTGACATTATGTATTTCTGTCACAAAAGTAACACTAAGGTCGGGATTAGGTAGCTCTTCTTTGTTGTTTTTTGCCCAAAAGCCATTGGTGAGCAAATCGTTATCTACCGAAGAGTGCGACTGTATTTCGCCATAACCGCAATGGTGATTGGTAAGAACAAGCCCTCTTGGAGAGATAACCTCACCGGTACAGCCTCCCCCAAACTGCACAATGGCATCCTTGATACTCGGACGTGTGGTATTGAAAATATCCGATACGGATATTTGTAAGCCCAACTCTTTCATCTCTTTTTCGTTTAGCTCGGTGGGTATCCACATCCCTCCGCTCTTTTGCGAAAAAGCAAAAACCCCTGTTATAAACAGAAGCAAAATAAAACCAAATAATCTTCTCATAATCTATCTATTAATTTAATAATTTTTAACTGCCAAAGTTACAAAATTTTATTGGAATGCCCATCATCAAACACAGGTAGGCAGTAGAGGGGCTACTCAATTTTCAACGGCAACAAATTGAAAACCGTACATATAAGGACAAAAACACATCATTTAAAACTGTTAATCAACCCATTATATCTCTGTATTTTTGAGGGGGTAATCCTATATAGTTTCTAAAAAACTGCAAAATGCAATTATGAGAAAATGGCATATATTTTTTTGCTTTTGCAAATAGATATATGAAAATAATGTTGTACTTTTGCAAATAGTACAAGCAAAAAAGACAGGTAGCTATATCTCGCAAAACTATTTAGCTGCAAAACTATTTATTAATTTCAAACTTTAATCGCTAATGAAAAAATTTAATCTTTTGTTTGCAGTGGCAATATTATCATTGACTGCATGTACCAAAGACCTTAAAAATATTAAGGTCGAAAACCAAGAAATGGCAAGTGCTGCCAACTACACTATTTCCGTAGAAGAGGCTATAGATGAATTATATTCTACTCTCGACTTTATAGAGAGGGAACGTATATCTGCCGCTCCTTCTCAATTTGCCTCACAAGGCAAAAGAAGAGAGATAGACAAAATATCGGTAATATATGGCAATGTAACGGCAAAACCTAAAAATAACTCATCTGATGCCGATAGGCAGACTTTTGCAACAACACACAAAGATTCGCTGCTATATGTAGTTGATTTTAAAAACAATGCGGGGAGTGCTGTACTTGCTGCCGACCGCAGAATACCCGACCCCGTATTGGCTATCACGGAGCAAGGCAGCCTACTAGATAAAGAAGTATTTCCGATGTACAGAGAGGGTATGTATGCCGACAGTGAACTTATGAAGGGGTTTAGTATTTATAACGCTGAATTTAATGACTATTATGTGGCTGGTAACAATCGTGTTTTAGATTATATAGAGGGCTATGTTCTACAAAAATTAAGGGCATATGATGAGAAAGATACAGATATCAAACCTTCTTACTATACAACCACTAAAATAGGCGACTGGGAAGTACTGGAGAAAATAGGTCCATTACTAACTACCGCTTGGCATCAAGACCCTCCTTTTAACAACTATGCACCTCTTACTAGATGGACTTTATTCCATAAATGGCAAAAAAGTCCTGCCGGCTGTGTCCCGATAGCTATGGCACAGATAATGGCATATCATAAATTCCCAAGAAACTACGAGGTTAATGGCTACTATCTTAATTGGGACGTAATAAGGAAAGATAGAACAGGAAATGGGCTATCCGAATATAACAAAAATGCGATTGCCGGATTTATTAGTAGATTGGGAGAATGGAGCGGTGCTCATTATACCCCTAAATTTGCTTTTGTATTACCAAGCAGAGCCAAGAAAACAATGGAGACTATGGGCTACAAAGGTATGTATATGCATACAAGTTGGAGTGCATGGGATAATAATCACGCTAATGTTGTGATGGATATGCTACGAAATGACAATCCTGTTTTTATAGCCTCAATAGCCAAAGTTGCCACAGGACACGCTTGGGTCATAGATGGGTATATAGACAGACAACGCAAAATTGAGACCACATACAGGTATCATAGTGGTCCAACAAAAGTGGAAATAAAAACAACAATCCAAAAACAACAATTTATCCACTGCAACTGGGGTTGGGGAGAAAAAGACGATGGTTATTATATTATGGGTATTTTTCATGCAGGCAAAGAGCATGACATGAGCAGAGTTACAATGGGCAAAGATAAAAAAGATGGCAACAACTTCAATTGGGGTTTTCATATATTCTCATATAAAAATCCAAATAAATAATTAATTTACTAACAATCTAAAAAAATAGTATATGAAAAAAATAGTAATAGGCTTAGGTATTGTGGTGATATTTGTGTTGTTACAAAACTGTATGAATTACGATGTAGTATACAGGTCATTTATTACCACGTATTTAGTGTGGTCTGACAATGATATTGATCTTAGAAATACTAAAGCCGGCAATATAGCAATCACTCGCAACTACAATGCTAATAGTATGTATGTATCCTATGATTCAAAGGGTAAAGAAAAAGAACTGTACGACAAATTTTGTAAAGAGCATAACGATATGACGTACAATAATAAAAGGAATAAGAAAGTTCACGGACCAGGTATAGCCACAGTCTCTGCTACAGATTTTACGAGTATTGACATCAAGAGCAATAATGACTTTGATGCTGAACACCCTGCTGGTAGCTCCTTGGGGGATATTGTACGCTTTGTGTCGTTTTCTCCCAAGAGGTTTATCGACAGCGGTTATAAGGATAGATCTGATTGGGTATCATCCAAACCCCAAATTTTTGATAGAGAACCTGAAATGGAAAATAAAATCGGGGAAAAAATTTTAAATGCAGGTTGGAAAGATTTAAGTGCTTTTTTTGTAATCAATAAACTACTTACAGAAATTGGCAGTGATGATATGCAGATGTTGCCCAAGTCTCGTCATGGGTATCTTATTTTCGACAAATCACCAACTGCCCAAAAAGAACATCTTCTTACCGTAACCATATATATTCGTGGAGGAAAGGTAATAACGAAAACCATAACAAAGGTTTTTGAGTAGGTAAAAATTGGGTATTGCTAATTAAATATATATATGTATCTTTGTGCAAAAAAAATATGAATTGCCCCAAGTGTTTATGTGAAGAAAGTGTCAGATCTGGCATAA
>JRAN01000033.1 GCA_000768855.1 Porphyromonadaceae bacterium COT-184 OH4590
CTATTCAAAAAAGATGGAGATGCTAAAATTATCCATACTTTTGCTAATGCATCATCGCAACGGAAGTCTATATATACTTAGTTAGCAATTCCAAAAAAATTATTCTATTTTTGGTATTGTTAAATTTCTATAGCATTATTATCTTTGCTCAAAAAGTTATGGATTGTCCGAGAAGTGGAAGCATAAATCATCGTAAAGATGGTATTATCGTTATACTGTTAAACAGAGGAAAAACAGTCTAACTCTTAGGTTAGCTTTTGAGATGTACTTGGAGATGCTTGAATTTAAGGCTATTGGACGGATATTGAAAATAAGTCATACAACTCTTTACTATTGAGTAAAAGAATGGGGTGAAAGGGTTGCTGTACCACAAAATGAGGAGTCAGTTTTCGTTATTGAATTAGATGAGATACACACGTATATAGATTCAAAAAAACTACTGCCGAGTATGGATTGCTGTTGATAGATTCGGAAAACGATTTATCTCTTTTGTATATGGGTACAGAAGCACAGGTACGCTAGTAAAGCTTTGGGAGAAGATAAAAAACATTCCTGCATCAGTTTATTATTCTGACTATTGGGGTAGTTATAAGGAGTTTATTATTAATGGGAAACATATTCAAACAAAGGCATAAACTTATACGGCTGAACGTTATAATAGCGTAATAAGACATTATTTAGCAAGATTCAAACGAAAAGGGAAGCGTTATAGCAAGGCGGAACATATTAATATAAATAAATATACCTAAACCTTCTTTTTCTAAAGCTAAATAATGAGATTGATATATTTATTTAACAATGCCGTTTTTTTATTGCTTTTATAAAAAATATTATATATCTTTGCAAACGCATATTACATAATTTCGATTATTATTAGTATTACAAAAAATAACTTCTTATATATATTTTTTTTTAATAACTAATTAAAATTTTGATTTTATGAAAAAAGTATTTAGTTTAAGTCTGCTTATGGCAGCATTGGTAATGATTGGTTTGGCTTCTTGTAAACCTAACGAACCAGAAAATGTAACAGTAACAGGCGTTACTGTTAGCCCGACTACTCTTCAACTAAAAGTGGGAGCTACTTCAAAGCTTACAGCTACCGTAGCACCTAACAACGCTACTAACAAAAAGGTAAAATGGGCATCTTCTGACGCTAAGGTAGCTACAGTAGATGATTCAGGTAAAGTAACAGCTGTAGGTGCAGGTAGTGCTGCTATCACAGTAACCACAGAAGATGGTGAAAAAAAAGCCACTTGTGCAGTAACAGTGACTGAACAGGGGGGAACTATCTCCAAAAAAGTAGATTTCTTTTTCTTTGTTTACAAAGGAGATCTGGAGATTGAGGGTAAACATTTTTATCATATTAATCTGCTAGAGGAAGGTATGTTAAAAGACAAAAAATTCGTAAAAGATGGCCAAACTTATGTTTTTTTGATATCTGCCAATGAACCTACATCAGATACGGATTTTACTCCTAAATCTGGAGGCTATGGTGTGTACAAACTTGGTGAACAGGGTAAATTCGATTTAATGACTCTAGTTAATCATAAAAGTTTTACCTATACCGGTAAAATTGTGGATTCCCAGTTAGATAACAGCACTGTAGCTGTTTTCAATTCTGGGGAGTTGACTTTGGCTGCAAATAAAATAACTTTTAAAGGAAAAGACGAGAACGGCGTTGAGTATGATATTGTTTTCGAAGGTAACTACAAAGTTAATGACGCTAGTCCGCATCCGTACGACGCAGAGCCTAAAGAAAAAACTACCATAAATGAGACCTATGATAAAGGAACGGCTTCTTTGCAAAAAGGAGTTACGGATAAAGGAACCAGGGTTTTTACAATAATGTCAGTAATAAAGAACAAAACCTTGATAGGAACACAGTTTTACATCGACAAAGACGACAATCAACTAACTCCGGGAACCTACAATGTGTCTGACTCTCAAGAAAAAAATACATTATATAAGTCGCCAGGAATAAAAAAAGGTTTGGTATATTTTTCAATATATGCTGAAGTGAATGAAAAAAGGCAGGTGACAAAATGTTGGTTCTTCGATAGTGGAACTGCTGTTGTTACAGACTCTAAAATAGAGTTTAATGTAATATCTCATTTTGGAAGTACTCTAAAAATAACCTATACAGGAAGTATGAAAGTGTCTCAGGGAGTAGCTCCTGAATATTCTAAAGCGACAAAAGGTTTGTACCTTAAAAAAGCAGAAGATAGAGATGTAATTTATGAAACATTAAACGGAATGTACAGATAATGTTTTAAATAAAAGAGTTCTAACTATTAGAATTTATCAAAAAGAAAAACCAAAACTTTGATAATGCTAAATTAAAGTTTTGGTTTTTTATTATTTATTAGCAAAAAACAAGAGTTCTAATTACTATCTAACCTTATTATAGCAACTATTGTATTAGGTCTGGTGTCGTATAACCCCTGCACTCCTATAGTAGAAACGACTAAGACTGATATTAGTTCAGCCGATTATATAGGTGGAATAGGTTTGGTAGAAATCTATAAATAGAAATATTATTGTACAAAAGTGGTGTTTTTTACAAAATTGCATACAATATGATTTATATCACAACAGATATAATAATATTTTATATCGATATAGATTATTTTATCAAATTATAAGTCAAAAATTTTATGTCCTAAGATTTTTTATATATCTTTGCAGTGTTAATTTTAAGATATTTAACAAATAAAATAATAGTTTTTATATACAAAATCGTATAAAAATAGAATAATTTCTATTAATAACCATATTTTATTAATTTATTAAACAAAAAAAATTATGAGAAAAGTATCATTTTTAGTCATCATTACAGTAATATTAATCAGTTGTAAACCTGTTAATAATCTAGTGCATGTAACTAAAGTAAAACTTGATTTTGAAGAATTGATTCTGACCAAAGGTGAGAGTAAAATGTTAAAAGCAGAGGTATTACCGTCAAATGCTTCGAACAATAGAGTAATATGGCAAAGCAGTGACGAAAAAATTGCCGTGGTCAATTCTAATGGAGAGGTCAAAGCTATAAGTGCAGGACTATCCATTATTACTGTAATAACAGAAGATGGTAATAAAAAGGCGACATGTAAAGTATTGGTAAAGTCGAATTCAGAGGGTGCAGATTGTAATATTGGAGGAGTAGCATTTGAGTTCGTAGAAATACCAAAAGGAAGTTTTATGATGGGAGCCCCTGATACTGAAAAAAAGAGCGACCATGACGAAAAACCTTTACATAAAGTGAATTTAAACGGTTTTTATATGTGTAAATATGAAATAACACAAGCACAATGGAAAGCTGTTATGGGTGCGGATAATAATCCAAGTCATTTCAAAGGAGACAGCCTACCTGTAGAAAAGGTTAGTTGGGAAAATGTAGAGCAGTTTATAAAAAAACTTAATCAACTTACAGGTAAACAATATCGTCTCCCCACAGAAGCGGAATGGGAATACGCTTGTCGTGCAGGTACTACTACTCCTTTCTTTACAGGAGAAAATATTACCACCGATCAGGCTAATTATAATGGAAATTACCCTTATAATGGTAATCCTAAAGGAGAGTACAGAGAAAAAACAGTAAAAGTAGATACTTTTGCACCCAATGCATGGGGATTATACAATATGTGTGGTAATGTATCTGAATGGTGTAATGATTTATATCAGGAAAATTATTATAAAAACAGTCCGGAAGACAATCCGTCTGGTCCTAAAGAAAATGATGATAATTATAGAGTATGTCGGGGCGGAGCATGGTGCCTTTTTGGTAAAGTTTGCCGTTCTGCCGATAGAGCAAAAGCCAAAGGAGGTTTTCATTTTATAGGATTTAGACTCGTACTTTCGAAATAATATCTAATATTTGAACTTTCGTTTGATTCAGGATTGAGATTTATGAGGCTGTCTAAAAAGTAAAGACAGCCTTTATTGTTGTTATATATTTTATCAGTAATTTATTAGCAAAATAAAAAGGTGCCTCATAAACCGGCACCCTCCTTGATAAATGATAAAGTATTTTATTCTGTTTTTATTTTACTATTAAAGTTTTTTAGATTCTTTGCAAAATTACATACAATGTGTTTATGACACAACAGATATATTTTATATCTATATAGATTGTTTTTATCAAAATATAAGTCCAAAATCTTGTGTCCTAAGATTTTTTATATATCTTTGCAAAATTAATTTTTAAATGTTTAACTAATAAAATAATAGTTTTTTATGACTGCGAAAGTACAATCTATCATCAGCTATCTTACCTTAATCGGTTGGTTGATAGCATATTTTGGGGGAAAAGAGAATCACACTGATCTTAGCCGTTATCATTTCAAACAGAGTTTGGGATTTGCAATAATAATGTTTATATTTGGATTTGTATTAGGGATAATTATAGTAATTTTACCTAAAATGGGTTATCTAATCTATAGTCTTATATCTATCCTTTTCTTAGTACTAACGATTGTCGGTATAATAAATGCTGCCAAAGAAGAGAAAAAGCCATTACCTTTTATAGGTAAATATTTTGAAGATCAGTTTGCTTTTATAGATAAATAAACTTCACGAAAAGCACCTGTGTTATGTAGGTGCTTTTTTGTTTTTAAGCAATTAAGTATTGTTACGCAGATTTGTAATATTAATTGTGTTAAATGTGCGGTTGCTTTACAAAAAGTTTTTTACCTTTGCTAATTATGATAGTTTTGTAATAAAAATATTTATAAGTAGTTATGAAATACCCAATTATAACCATAGGTAGAGAGACTGGCTGTAGAGGTAATACCATAGGTAAAATACTATCCGAAAACCTTAATATCCCTTTGTATGACAAAGAACTTTTAGTGGTGGCAGCCAAAGAGAGTGGCTTGTCGCCCGATATATTTGAGAAAGCAGACGAAAAAGAGAGCTATGGTTTTTTGCAGAAGGCATTCAGTTCGGTGTTTGCCGGTAACGACAGTTATATCTGCAACGACAATCTGTTTAAGATACAGAGCCAAACTATAAATAATTTAGCATCAAAACACAGTTGTATATTTATAGGTAGGTGTGCCGACTATGTTTTGCGACAATATCCGAAACTGCTGAGAGTATTTCTGTGTGCTCCTATCGAACAACGACAAAAGGCTGTCGCCCACAACCTTAATCTATCGGACGAAGATGCGTTGAAGTTTATAGAGCGTACCGACAAAAAACGTGCCGACTACTACAACTTTTATACAGGCAAGAATTGGGGAGAGGCTTCGTCGTATGACCTTTGTATCAACACATCGCTTATCGGTATTGAAAATTCGGCAAATGTGGTGTTAAAAATCTTTAAAGATTTGTATTGTTCTTGATTTTTTTATATCTTTGTAATCAATATAAACCATTTAATCCTATAATATCATGAATAAGAACGTATTGTTAGCATTTTTAGGCGGAATAGTAGCAGGAGGCTTTGCCGCTTTGTTGCTTGCTCCTAAAAGTGGAGAAGAGACTCGTGAATACCTTTCGGATAAAATCAAAGGTGGCATAAAGTCGGGTTTGGGTGAAGAGCATTATAACGAATTGTGCGACAAGATTCAAGACCTTAAAACAAGTGTTACAAACAAAATTAACCCCAAAGAGGCATAATTGAAACTAATTTGGCAAACTGTTGCTTCAATAGAGTGATAGTTTGCCGAATTAAAAACATAAGCAGTTATGAGCGACGATAAATCAACCGTATTTCAAGACCTCAAAGAGTACCTGCAAACAGAGTTTGAAATATTCAAGTTGAATCTATTGGAAAAGATGGCAAAGATTCTTACCCTTATTGTGGGAATAATTATTGCAGCGGTACTCTCTCTAATCGCCATAGCCTATTTTTCGGTTATGCTTTTCGATTTGTTCAACCAATTGACCGGTTCAAATTTTTGGGCAACCATACTAATGATTGTACTATTTTTGATTTTTTCGGTTTTTATAGTGATTTTCAGCGAAAAGCTATTTCTCAATTACTTTATCAAAAAGATATATAGTGTGTTGTTTCAATCGTCTGATAAGGCAAAAGATCAACCACAAAATACCGAAAATATACCACAAATATGAAAAACACTATTGAATCAATACACGACCTACAGCTCAAAAAAGAGGAACTGTTGGATATACGTAACAGTAAGAAAA
Source organism: Porphyromonadaceae bacterium COT-184 OH4590 (assembly GCA_000768855.1). Taxonomy (GTDB): domain Bacteria; phylum Bacteroidota; class Bacteroidia; order Bacteroidales; family Paludibacteraceae; genus F0058. The sequence goes on from JRAN01000033.1 coordinate 6,151, forward strand.
AGGCTGTTGCAGACAGATTCGCGGGGATTTCGCTCCCCTTGAGCATAATATCAATAGTTGCCAAACCAATATACAGATCCATATCTTGGATGCCGATAGCAATATCGGTATCCAAGACGGTTTTTTCGTTACTTAGAAAAAAAAAGAGATAACCACCACTATAATGCTGCCACATAATAATGCAAGGTTCATTTTTAAAACGTATTGATAAGCCTTTGGTTATCTTATATGTGGTGTTTCTGCTTTTGGGTTGGGTCTGTATCTACGAGGCAAGCTATGTCAAGACCCAGACTTCGATATTCGATATCAGCTATCGTTCGGGTATGCAGTTGATATGGATTGGAGTGAGCATAGTAGCAGCCATAGTAATACTTAATATAAAACCACTTTTTTTCTACTCTTGGTCGTATATAATATATGTTGCAGTCATACTGTTATTGATACTTACATTATTTATCGCTCCTAACATTAAGGGGTCGCACTCTTGGATTGTGATAGGGCGATTTTCGTTGCAACCTGCCGAGTTTGCCAAATTTGCCACTGCCTTAGTGATAGCCTATTTCTATAGTCTTCAAAGCTTTTCAGCTATATCGGGCACACGTAAGATATTTATTACAATCTTGATTATTGCTCTGCCTATGAGCATCATTCTGTTGCAGAAAGAGACAGGCTCTGCTTTGGTATTTTTGGCGTTTATGATAATGTTGTATCGCGAAGGTCTTTCGGCTTTTGTATTGCTGATAACAGTGTTGGCAATTACTATTTTTATTCTTACTATACGTTTTTCTAGTAATATAGAAATATTTTACACCGAGTATTTGGGTGTATTCTTATCTATAAACATTGTGCTGATAATAGCAGCTCTTATTTACGACAGATACTGCAAATATAATGTAAAACTAAAAACCCAGTATATATTGCTGGCTATAGCGGGGCTATATGCAATTGCATTTTTGGCAAACAGGTTTGTGATACACATAGACCTTATATATGTGGCACTTTTGGCTACAGTATTGTTTGTGTTTTTTTTGGCATTTATGTATATTGATACCCTAAAGAGGTTTTATATTATGATAATAATATTTATAGTATCATTTATATCATATTCATATTCAGCCGAATTTATTTTCGAAAAAGTACTCGAACCTCATCAAAAAATACGAATAGAGACTCTTTTGGGGCTAAAAGAAGACCCTCAGGGAGCCGAATGGAATACCAATCAATCGAAAATAGCAATATCGTCGGGAAGACTATTTGGCAAAGGATTTCTAAAAGGGACACAAACCAAACTCAAGTTTGTTCCCGAACAAGATACCGACTTCGTTTTTTGTACCATATCCGAGGAGTGGGGCTTTGCGGGAAGTGTATTGGTAATACTTCTGTTTTTTGCTTTTATATACCGAATAGTTTATCTCAGTGAACGACAGACAGGGGTATTTGCTCGCGTATATGGCTATTGTGTAATGGGCATATTTGGATTTCATTTTATAGTAAATATAGGAATGGTACTTGGGATAATGCCTGTAATAGGTATTCCTCTGCCGTTTTTCTCTTATGGGGGCTCATCTCTACTTGCTTTTACTATTTTATTCTTTATATTTATAAGGCTCGATATGAATAGCAAGGTAAATATGTGAAACAACCTAAATTCCGCATTAGTTTATGGAAGAAAAAAATATAATTGTTGTCTGACAAAAAATAAATACTGCGATTTTATATTCTATATATATGTTAAACAATTATATCGCCTAAAACTATTTTTATATTATATTAACATTTTTGGTTTCATATAGAAAGATGTTTTACAAACCTATATATTCATTACAGATACAAAAAAGATAGATTTCTCTAAGCGTTAATAAAACTTAAGGTTTTGTAAGCTATTGCAAAAACTGCTTAGTATTAGTTTTTTGTACTACCTTTGCAATTGTATTGGTAATTTTATTATCAGTTTTTTAGATAATGAAATTGAAAAGAGAATCCGGTGCAAGTCCGGAATTGTATCCCCAGTTGTGAGTCTTTATAGTGATTTTGCTCTACAAGTGTTACTTTTTCTATAACGAAAAGGGAAGACCTGCAAAATCAGGAACAATCCAGAAGACTTGCCAATGCAAAGTAATGTTTTACTTAGGGAAAGAATAAAATCGATATTAAGATAATAGTAATTAGTTGTCCCTTAAAAACCATCGATCATCTGATATTTAGTAAATTAATCTTCGAAACCCTTTGATAAATCTGCAAGTTTTCTTACCTTTGTAATAGG
>JRAN01000034.1 GCA_000768855.1 Porphyromonadaceae bacterium COT-184 OH4590
TTTTATTTTCAATAAGACCAAAAATCTGTTTTGTATTTTGTTCTTTTAATTTATAAAACTATATCACACAAAAAACTCCTGAAAAACATTTTACCCAAAACCCAATACCTAAAACCTAACACCCCAAAATAAAAAATCTAATTGTTTAATTTCAAAAAAATCAAAAAAAGTTATGAAAAAAGTAATTTTAGTTGGAGCTGCCGTAGCAGCAATGTTAGCAACAGGCTTTACTGCCTGCAAACCCACCCCGCCCGAACCGCCNCTGCCGTAGCAGCAATGTTAGCAACAGGCTTTACTGCCTGCAAACCCACCCCGCCCGAACCGCCTAAGGAAGTAGATATCTATGTGGCAGGTTCTGACGGTACAGGTGCAAATGATGTAGCCAAAGTATGGAAAAACGGCAAGGAACTTTACGACCTTACCACCGGTGATAATGCTGCCGAAGCCAGCTCCCTGTTTGTGGTAGGCAGCGATGTATATACCGCAGGATATGAGAAGGACGGCGGAAAGAGAGTTGCCAAAGTGTGGAAAAACGACAAAGAACTCTATGCCCTTACAACCGGTGATGATGACGCGGAAGCACGCTCCGTATTCGTAGCGGATGATAAAGTATATACCGCAGGGATGGATGGCAAATTTGCCAAACTTTGGAAAAACAAAAGCGCCACCAACCTTACCACCGGTACTAACGAGGCAGCCGCCAACTCCCTATTCGTAGCGGGCAGCAACGTATATACCGCCGGTTATGAGAGCAACGGCACAAAATGGGTAGCCAAGGTGTGGAAAAAAGGCAGCGAACTCTATGCCCTTACCACCGGCTCTAATAGTGCTAATGCCAATTCCGTATTTGTGGTGGGCGAAGATATATATACCGCCGGCTATGAGGACAACGGCACAAAATGGGTAGCCAAGGTGTGGAAAAACAAAAAGGTGGTATTCAAAACCGACGGTTCCGGTAATAGCATCTTTGCATCCGTATATGTGGTAGGGGAAGATATATATGCGACAGGGTTCGAAGAAGTAGGTTCAAATTGGGCAATCAAAGTATGGAAAAACGGCGAGGAGCTATACGAACTTGCCGATATGGGCATTCCCTATTCCATGGTGGTACACAACGGTGATGTATATGTGGCAGGGGTCGAAAAAGAGGGCTCGGACTTTGTAGCCAAGGTGTGGAAAAACGGCAAAGAGCTTTATGCACTTGCCGACAAAGGCTTCGCCTACTCCATATTCATTGCCGAAAGACCGTAGGTTAGGGCTTAGGTGTTAGGTGTTGGGTATTGGGTATGTAGGGGCGTACCTACGTGTTCGCCCAAAATAAAACAACCCAACACCTAAAACCTAAAACCCAAAACCTAAAATAAAATTTGTTTAATTTCAAAAATATTAAAAAGTTATGAAAAAAGTAATTTTAGTTGGAGCTGCCGTAGCAGCAATGTTAGCAACAGGCTTTACTGCCTGCAAACCCACCCCGCCCGAACCGCCTNCTGCCGTAGCAGCAATGTTAGCAACAGGCTTTACTGCCTGCAAACCCACCCCGCCCGAACCGCCTAAGGAAGTAGATATCTATGTGGCAGGTTCTGACAATACAGGTGCAAAGAGCGTAGCCAAAGTATGGAAAAACGGCAAGGAGCTTTACGACATTACCACCGGTGATAATACTGCCGAAGCCTACTCCCTGTTTGTGGTAGGCAGCGATGTATATACCGCCGGCTATGAGAATAACGGTACAAAAAATGTAGCCAAGGTGTGGAAAAACGAAGACGAACTCTATGCCCTTACAACCGGTGATGATGACGCGGAAGCACGCTCCGTATTCGTATCGGAGGATAAAGTATATACCGCAGGGAGGGATGGCAACTTCGCCAAACTTTGGAAAAACAAAAGCGCCACCAACCTTACCACAGGTACTAACGAGGCAGCCGCCAACTCCGTATTTGTGGCAGGCAGCAAGGTATATACCGCCGGCTATGAGTTCAACGGTACAAAAAATGTAGCCAAGGTGTGGAAAAAAGGCAGCGAACTCTATGCCCTTACCACCGGCGATAATAATGCCGAAGCCTACTCCCTGTTTGTGGCGGGCGAAGATGTATATACCGGAGGCGAAGAGTACAACGGTAGCAATTGGGTCGCCAAAGTGTGGAAAAACAAAAAAGTGGTATTCAAGACCGACGGCTCTAAGGATGCCTATGTTTACTCCGTATATGTGGCAGGAGAAGATATATATGTGGCAGGTGAAGAAGGAGATGTAGCCAAAGTATGGAAAAACGGTGAGGAGCTCTACGAGCTTGCCGATAAGGGCATTCCCTTTTCCATGGTGGTGTACAACGGCGATGTATATGTGGCAGGATACGAAGGAGAGGGCTCGGACTTTGTAGCCAAGGTTTGGAAAAACGGCAAAGAGCTTTATGCACTTGCCGACAAAGGTGCAGCCTACTCCATATTCATTGCCGAAAGAATGTAGGTCAGGGCTTAGGTGTTGGGTATTGGGTATTGGGTGTTAGGTGTGTAGGGGCATACCCACGAGTTCGCCCAAAATAAAACAACCCAAAACCCAATACCTAAAACCTAAAACCCAAAATAAAATAATTGTTTAATTTCAAAAATATTAAAAAGTAATGAAAAAAGTAATTTTAGTTGGAGCTGCCGTAGCAGCAATGTTAGCAACAGGCTTTACTGCCTGCAAACCCACCCCGCCCGAACCGCCTAAGGAGATAGATATCTATGTGGCAGGTTCTGACAANGCCGTAGCAGCAATGTTAGCAACAGGCTTTACTGCCTGCAAACCCACCCCGCCCGAACCGCCTAAGGAGATAGATATCTATGTGGCAGGTTCTGACAATACAGGGGCAAAGAGAGTAGCCAAAGTATGGAAAAACGGCAAAGAGCTTTACGCCCTTACAGAAGACTCTAGAACTGCAAACGCCCACTCCGTATTTGTAGCGGGCAATGACGTATATACCGCCGGATATGAGAGCGACGATGAAGGAGATTACGTTGCCAAAGTATGGAAAAACGAAGACGAACTCTATGCCCTTACCTCCGGTGATAATTATGCGGAAGCATACTCCGTATTCGTATCGGAGGATAAAGTATATACCGCAGGGTACGAGAGCAATGGTACAAAAAATGTCGCCAAACTTTGGAAAAACAAAAGCGCCACCAACCTTACCACCGGTACTAACGAGGCAGTCGCCTACTCCGTATTTGTAGCGGGCAGCAACGTATATACCGCCGGCTATGAGCACAACGGCACAAACGATGTAGCCAAGGTGTGGAAAAAAGGCAGCGAACTCTATGCCCTTACCAACGGAGATAATCATGCCAGAGCCCGCTCCGTATTTGTGGCAGGCGAAGATGTATATACCGCCGGCTATGAGGACAACAGCGGAAGCTGGGTTGCCAAGGTATGGAAAAACAAAAAAGTGGTATTCAAGGTCTCCGGCTCTGGTAGTAGCTCCTTCAACTCCGTATATGTGGTCGGGGAAGATATATATACGGCAGGATTCGAAATATCAGGTTCAAATTGGGTAGCCAAAGTATGGAAAAACGGCGAGGAGCTCTACGAGCTTGCCGATAGGGGCGAAGCCAACTGTATAGTGGTATACAACGGCGATGTATATGTGGCAGGATACGAAATAGAGGGCTCGGACTTTGTAGCCAAGGTTTGGAAAAACGGCAAAGAGCTTTACGCACTTGCCGACAAAGGCTCAGCCAACTCCATATTCATTGCCGAAAGACCGTAGGTCAGGGCTTAGGTGTTGGGGTTTGGGTATTGGGTATGTAGGGGCATACTTACGTGTTCGCCCAAAATAAAACAACCCAAAACCCAATACCTAAAACCCCAAATAAAATAATTGTTTAATTTCAAAAATATTAAAAAGTAATGAAAAAAGTAATTTTAGTTGGAGCTGCCGTAGCAGCAATGTTAGCAACAGGCTTTATAGCCTGCAAACCCACCCCGCCCGAACCGCCTAAGGAGATAGATATCTATGTGGCAGGCTATGACAATACAGGGGCAAAGAGCGTAGCCAGAGTATGGAAAAACGGCAAGGAGCTTTACGCCCTTACCACCGGTGATAATAATGCCGAAGCCAGCTCCCTGTTTGTGGCAGGCAGCGATGTATATACCGCAGGAAATGAGTACAACGGCACAAACTGGGTAGCCAAGGTGTGGAAAAACGAAGACGAACTCTATGCCCTTAGCAACGGTGATAATTATGCGGAAGCACACTCCGTATTCGTAGCAGATGGTAAAGTATATACCGCAGGAAAGGACGGCAAATTTGCCAAACTTTGGAAAAACAAAAACGCCACCAACCTTACCACCGGCTCTAATAATGCCGAAGCCCTCTCCGTATTTGTAGCGGGCAGCAACGTATATACCGCCGGCTATGAGAGCAACGGCACAAAAAATGTAGCCAAGGTATGGAAAAAAGGCAGCGAACTCTATGCCCTTACCAACGGTGATAATACTGCCCAAGCTTACTCCGTATTTGTGGCGGGAGAAGATGTATATACCGCCGGCTTTGAGCACAACGGTACAGAATATGTAGCCAAGGTGTGGAAAAACAAAAAGGTGGTATTCAAGACAGACGGCTCTAAGTATTCAATTGCCAACTCTGTATATGTAGCAGGGGAAGATATATATGTGGCAGGCAGCGAAGGAGGTGTCCTCAAAGTATGGAAAAACGGCGAGGAGCTCTACGAGCTTGCCGATATGGGTGTTGCCAACTGTATAGTGGTATACAACGGCGATGTATATGTGGCAGGGTACGAAACGGAGGACTCAGACGATGTAGCCAAGGTGTGGAAAAACGGCAAAGAGCTCTACACACTTGCCGACAAAGGCGAAGCCCGCTCCATATTCATTGCCGAAAGAATGTAGGTTAGGGCTTAGGGCTTAGGTGTTGGGTATGTAGGGGCGAACCCACGTGTTCGCCCGAAATAAAACAACCCAAAACCCAATCCCCAAAACCTAAAACCTAACGAAATGTAGGGACAATCCCACGTGTTCGCCCGAATAACTGATGTAGAGATGTAATGAACTTTGCGNACCCAAAACCTAACGAAATGTAGGGGCGTACCCACGTATTCACCCGAATAACTGATGTAGAGACGTAATGAACTTTGCGTCTCTACGTTGTTTTTTCAGGACAGGACACTACAACCCCAACCCCCAACACCTAAAACCCAATACCTACCGGCTCATAGTGTGGGTATAAATTTGAGTGTCGATTTATAAAATCTATCAATAGTATATAAAATAGCAATCGAAACCAATAGCATTTTTGATTAACTTTGCATAATAAACAATAAACTTGCTAATATGCTAAAATTTAGGGCTTTTGATGCCAACGACCGAACTCTCGTACAATCATATACATATAAGACCACATACCGTAACTGCGATTTGGCTTTTGCCAATATGTTTGTGTGGCGATTCCTTTACGACACTCAAATAGCCGAAGCGGACGGTTTTTTGTTTGTAAAATATTGGTTTCACTCCAAACCATTCTATATGTTGCCTTTGGGAGATGGCGATTTGGGTGGTGCAATAATGAAAATAGTTGCATTTGCTGCCGAAAATGACCAACGTTTTTGTATGCAGGGGCTAACTCTTGAGATGAAAGAGGCGATCGAACGATGTCTACCAAATCGTTTTGCGTTTACTACTAACAACGAATATTCCGATTACATCTACCTTAGAGAAGATTTGGCAGGGCTTGTAGGAAAAAAATATCAGCCCAAGCGCAACCATATAAACCAATTCAAACGTACATATCCCGACTATCGGTTTGTACCTCTCTCTACAGAGCTTATACCTCAATGTATGGAGCTTGTAAGTCATTGGAAGAGCGTCAATCAAGACGAAAAAGATAAATCGTATATTGCTTTGGAGTCAGAGAGCAATGCTATACATAGGGCGTTTGACAACTATAAAGAACTCGATTTGCAAGGAGGAGCACTTATTGTAGATAATAGAGTGGTAGCCTTTACATATGGGTCGCCAATAAATAACACTGTATTTGATGTGGCGGTAGAGAAAGCCGACGCAACTTATACAGGGGCTTATGCAATGATAAACAACGAGTTTGCCAAAACTATTCCGGAACAGTATCAGTTTATCAATCGTGAGGAAGATTTGGGTATAGAGGGACTTCGCAAGGCAAAACTATCGTACCATCCATACGAAATATTGGATAAATATACCGCTAAGATGCTTTAAATGATATAAATATGACTGTTAGGGAGCAGGTCAAGCAACTGTGGCAAGATGCATTCAATGATACGGATAGCTTTGTCAATCTGTATTTTGAACGCATATACTCTGATGAAATCAACTACACGGTGGAGTATAACGGTAGGGTAGTGGCTGCGTTACAAGCTATCACTTTTGAGTTTAAGTTGGGCAATGAAATACTCAAAACAGCCTATCTGTCAGGTATAGTTACCAATGAAAATTATAGAAATAAAGGATTTATGAGGCAACTACTCGATAAAACCCACAATAGTTTACAGGCAAAAGGCTTTGATGCCGTTTGGCTTATACCCGCCGAAGAGTATCTTTTTGAAATATACGGTAAATTTGGCTATCAAACACTGTTTTACAAAAATTATAGTAGTATTGATGTAACCAATTTAGTACCGCAAAAAAACAATATCTTTGTAGATACTCTAAAATATAACGAGTTGAACGAGGCGTTTGATTACTTTCGCCATAAACAAAGTGAACAAGAGTGTGGTGTTCTGTTCTCTAAGAATTTCTTTGAAGTGCTTTTTGATGTTTTTGCTTTGGAAAACAATCGGATATTTATAGCACGAAACAAACAACATATAGAGGGAATAGCTTTTGTCGTATCACAGAGTAATGTATTACAGATTTTTGCCGATTCGTCCGAAATCGAACATGCTCTATTTGCTTACATTGCAAAAATATCAAACCTTTCTTATATAGTATTGAAAACCAATGATAAAGCAAAGCCTTATGGAATGGTGTTGTTTTTTGATAAAAAAAGGCAATTCCCTGCTCATATATTGCCTTCTGTTTCTTTAATGCTTGACGAATAAATAATATACAGAGTGATTTTTGAGGAAGAAAAACGATAATTTATTTCACAAAAATATTGTTTTTGTTGCTTAATGTTTTTCTGTATAAAAATCAAAATGAATTTATCATTACATTCTCTCTTTAACAAAACTGCTCACCGTGAGCCGATGTACACCTAAAATTCTACCAATAGCAGAGTAAGAAACTTTTTTGTCGAGCAATTCTTTGATTTGCTTTTCTTGTCCTGTGAGTTTGGTTTTGGAGGATTTTCTGCCCTTGGGGCGACCTAGCACCACGCCTTCCGCTTTTTTTCGTGCCAATGCCTCTTTGGTTCGCTGACTGATAAGGTTGCGTTCGATTTCTGCCGAAAGTCCGAAAGCAAATGCTAATACCTTGCTGTTGATGTCGCTCCCCAATCGGTAGTTGTCTTTAATCGTCCAAACTTGGATGTCGCGGTTCATACACTCGTTGAGTATGCCCATAATCATCAAGAGGTTACGCCCCAATCGCGACAACTCGGAACAAATAAGAATATCGCCTTTTTTCATTCGTTTGAGGAGTTTACCGAGTTTGCGTTTTTCCAATTTTTGAGTTCCCGAAATGGTTTCGTTAATCCATTCATCTATTGTTAAAGCCTCTTTTTTACAAAAATTTTCTACCTCAAAGCGTTGGTTTTCTACGGTTTGCTTGTCTGAACTCACACGGATATATACATAAATCATTGTCTAAAATATTTTTAATTAACCTTTAATATAGTCAATTTAGGAGAAATATTTTTGGGCGTTTGTTTTTGACAACATTTGGGGAGATTACAAATAAAAGATGGGACGCTTTCGAGTTTGTAAATAGAAACAAAAAAATAGAGGGAGGGAAATATTCTAATCAAAAATTAAAACAAATTGCAAATTTAATTAAAGGTCAAAGCATTACATCTGATAGTATTATCAAAGGAGATTATCCTGTAATTGCAGGAGGAAAAACAAGTCCTTACTCTCATAATCAATTTAATTTTGATAGAAATACCATAACGATAAGTGCTTCGGGAGCTTATTCAGGATATGTTTGGTATCATAATTATCCCATTTTTGCTTCGGATTGTACGGTTGTTTTTTCAAAAAACGAAAATGAAATTTCTACATTGTTTTTAGCTGAGATACTAAAACTTAAACAACAAGAAATTTATAATTTACAACAAGGAGCAGGGCAACCTCACGTTTATGCACGAGATTTAGAAAAACTTAACATTCCCATTCCCCCTTTTTCTAAACAAAACGAAATTGCAGAACATATTTCTACTTTGAGAAATCGAGTAGAGGAATTGAAAAATGAAGCAAATATTTTATTAGAAAACGCTAAAAATGAGGCGGAAAAAATGATATTAAGAAATTAGCTTCCTAATATCATTTGCTCTATTTGCTGTTTGGTCTGCTCTAAAATTTGATTTGCTTCGGTTTGAAGTTGTAGGGCTTTTATTCGCATTTTTTGTATGTTATTGGCTATTTCTTGTTGTTTTTTTAAATCATTTCTTCCTTTTTCATTTATAGGAATGACAATATCTTGTTTTAAATAGGTGTTCATTATTAAGTTTCGTATCCCATTGGTTTGGCTTTGCATTGCTTCGGTTATCTTAATATTGTGAATGGTTTTTAAATAGCAAAATAAATATTCTGGTAATAAAAGTTGGTTGTTTACTCTTATTTTATGAATAAAATTACTATAACAAACCTTATTGTTTGCCAAAATATCATTTGTAATTATTGCAATCCGTCCGACAGGTTGGTCAAGACTACCACCTGATTTTTCAATTAACAAATCATTTTCTCTAATATCAATTTTAGCTAATTTACTTCGTTTTATATATCTGTATTTTACTCTTGAATTTTCAAGATTTAGGTTGTAATTATTATCAAATTCAGTAGTTCGAATGACTAAACATTTTTCATAATTTTCAATTTCTTCTGTATCATTGCCTTCTTTTCCCCAATCTCCTGCAACGCTTTGTATAACAAAATATTTTAAGGGTTCTGTTTTGAATTTTTTAGAATCAATATTTTGTATCGATTTTTTTAATAACAATGTTTTGGCACCGTAATTTTTCACATCGAACCTCCCACCACTTACTTCCTTTACACTTGTCAAAAACAAACGCCCGTTTTTTACTAACGGATTTTCGATATTTAGGGCGTAACCATAATGATGATTAGGCACTATCATTTGTAAATCATCTTCATTAGGCAGTACAATACCCAACTCCCCTAAAAGATAATCATCTATACTGTCCAGCAACCTTTGAGCTTCGGCTTCTTTTTGTTGTTTTTGAGTGTAGGCTTGATTATAAAAATCAACTACTTTATGCTGTGTCTCTATAGAGGGTATGACTGGTATTCTTAATTCTAAAATTTTATCTATTCCTAATTTAGGTATTGTTGTTTGAATATAACTTGCCGAAATCTGCTTTTGTAAAAAAGAAGTTTGCAACACAAGATTTAAGTATTCAGGAGACAAATCATTACTTGTAATTATTTTAGCACAGTTCTCTGTTAAAATAATTCGTTTTGAAGATGGTATATTTTTAAGGACTTTCGTTTTTCCTATTGTTCCAGCTATGGAAATGATTAACTCATTTTCAAAAACTTCATATCTTTTAAGCCTATCATAAAGAGCATCCGATATAAATTTAAATTCGGAATAATTGAAATTTTTATCTTCTTCTAAATTTACAACTCTCAAATACAAATTATCCGTTTCCTCATTAGAATAATTATATTCCTTTGGAATTCTTTTTCCTCCTTTTATTTTAGCTACTTTTTGCAATTTTATCGTGTTACAAAAATCAAATTTATTTGAATAATATGTTACATCAAATCTACCTATCAATTCCGAGCGATTGATGATGAAAATTTTATTTGGGTCTATATTTTGAGATACTTTATACATAAACGCTAATTTGATATTACTACTCCATAATTTTTATTCAATATTTCTAAAATATTCTTTTTGACAACTTCAGATAATGATATATTTAAACAATTTTTATCATATTGGTGATAAGTATCATTCTGATAATCTGATTTTGGAGATTCAGATGTTTTTTCTATAACAATTATGGTTGGTTTTTTCAAAGCTCTTGCCCATCCCATTTCATAAGAAACATTTGCATTATTATTTGTGATATCTGCTATAAAGATTTCACAACTTTGTATTTTATTGATAATGTCCTGTATTTGGTCTTGGGTTTCTCCCTTATTCTGCATTATTGGATATAAATAAATTTTAATATTAATTTCCGTTTTAATCTTTTCAATAACATTTGAATAGACTGTATTATATTCTTGAACAATATTAGGATCTCCCTCAAAATAAGGCATTGCTACAAATATTTTAATTTCTTGATCAGCTATTTTATTGAATATTTTAATAATACTATGAGGTTTAATTTCTTCTATTTCAAAAATATGATTTTGTAGAACCCATTCTTTGAAAAATTCAAATTTTCTTGAAATCCCATTAACCTTATAATAAAGAAATGCCGTAAGAAGCCCAAAACTTGAATTAGATTTTAATTTCTGATTATTTCTATATAAATCATCTAAGGTTTTTAGAGCCTCAGAAACATCATCTACAAGATTATCTTTTTCAACATTTTCATTATTTAAAAGAAGTTTAAAAACATCAATATAATAACTCCTAAATTGGTTAGAAATAATATGACTTATTCCTGTGAAATATTTAGGGTCTATTTTGTTTATTAATGCCCTAGATTTTACTCCTGCATCTCCCAAAATTTCTATCAACTCTGAATCTGGAAAATTTACAGAATCATCAAGGATCACTCTCAGATTTTCCTCCGATGTGAGAGGAATGGTTTTGGTATTTATGTTATGAAAAAATACTTTTGTAGCTTTATCGAATGCTTTTGTACTATCATTTGCTATAATACTTCCTTCTTCATTATAAAACTCCTCTCCTAAAATAATACAAAAAGGAGCTACCATTCTTCCTACATTATCAGATTCTGATTTCTCAGCAGCTAATAACCGATGATTCCCATCAATCCGATGAAAAGGCTTTTCAGTAATACAAGTTTCATCTATGTTTAGTTCAATAATCTTGACTCCTTTATCAGATGCACTATTAAAAGCAGTTTTAAGCTGTATAGAGACATTCTCTCTATTAGATTTATACCTATTTCCTAATTGTATTTCTTTCAAAGGCGTTTTATCCATATTCTTTTCTACTGATAAATCGTGCTTAAATTTATAACTAAGAATGATCTCAGGAAAAAACAAATAAGGCTCTTTATCCAAAAAATCGATAATATCCGTTCGTCCCTCAATAGGATTTCTTTGATATTTATAATCTGCTTTTGATATTCGCGCTAATTCTTTAATGGAAGCAAAGCCTCTGATACATAACTGCCCATTTAAAGAATGGTCTAAAATTCCTCGTATTATCATAAGTTATTATTTTCAATCTCTTTTATAAACCGACCTAATTCCGTGGCGATGATTTTCAAATCGTGTTCTTTGGTCGTTTCTTTTCCTGTGGCATCGTAGCCTATATCTTCGGCTATTGCCATAAAAATTGGATAGTCAGGCAATTTACTTTGCTTATCGGTAGTGTAGGCTTCTTGCAATTCCTCTTTTAGAGCATTTACTTTCTCGGTGTATTCCTCTTGAATTTCCTTTTTTTCATCAGCCATTAAAGGCGTTAAGGCTTTTTTATCCAAAGTTGGATGCTTGTCTTTGTATTGTTTTTCAATTCTTTTGATAGCCTCCTTTTTCTCCTTATCGAATTGCTTTACTTTATCTCTGTATTGATGTTTTGATAGTAAATCAAACTTTGAGGTTTGTTTCAGATGCGTAATTTTTTCGGTTTCGGCAAAGGAATGTTTTTTCAGAAACAATACCGAACTTTTCACGCCAGCTCCCGTCGCCGTAAATGCCGTTTGAGGCATAGACACCACCGCCACGATTCTAAAAATCTCCTCAATATGGTCGCGGACATACTGCAAAGAGCTGTTGGTCAAGATACCATCAGGAATTACGATTGCCAGATAACCACCCTCTTTCAAAAATTTATAACATTGCTCAATGAACAAAACTTCCGTGCTTTGGTTTTCGCGAACAGTTTCGGGATTTGCTTTTACAGCCAACCAATCTTCCTCCTTTTTGCCTAATTTATAGGTTTTTAAATAGGCTTTTTCGGTTTGACGAACGATGCTTCCAAACGGCGGATTGGTGATGATAAAATCAAAATGATTGTATTTAAAACCTTTATTTTGAGTGTTTTTCTGAATTTCCTCGTCGCTGAGCAATCCGTCCGAAGTGATAACATTGGTATGCCCATCATCGTGGATAATCATATTCATTTTGGCAGCTCGTGAAATCTGTTCATTGATTTCTATTCCGAAGAGATTTTTCTCGGCAAAGTCGTGCCAAAATTTTCTGTGTCTATCACTCTGCTTCGGATTTGTTTTAATATCTGGATAATATTCATCAGCTTGTTTTCGCACCTTATTTAAGGCGTACAACAAAAAACCTCCGCTTCCGCAAGAAGTGTCCAAAACCATTGATTCATTGCGAATTGGCAAAACATCTACGATAAATTCCACAATAGGGCGAGGCGTGAAATATTGCCCAAAATTCCCTCTAAAAAAGGAATCCTTCATAAAGGTTTCAAAAGCCCTACCTTTGGCATCTAAATCGGTTTCGCCAATGTCAATGTCTTGCAGATATTCCACCACGGTTCGCACTTTTTCTGGCGTAAGGCGGATATTGTCGCGAAACACTTCGGGGTCTTTTTTTCTGCCTTCTTCGTAAAGTTTTTTAATCCGCTCGGTCAAACGGCGATTTTCTTCATCTTGAATGGCTCTACTTTTCTGAATCTCGCCTAATTTATCAAAATTGACAATCTCCGAAGCATCTACCGTAACAATCTGAAAATCATAAGGCTCTCCTATTTTTCGGTCTTTTTTCTCGTCCCAAATTTTGCAAAAAATCAATTTGTCCAATTCATCAAACGCTTCAGAAGGATTGAGCTGACCACCACCCCAAAGGGCATCGTGGGCTCTTTTAAACCGACTTGTAAGCGACTCTTGTTCAATGGTTTGCAAATCGAAATATTGTTGTTTCCCTTCCACTTGTTGTAACGATTTGGCTTCGTAGACATATTTATAATTTGCCAATTTTTGAACGCCAAATTGCGGAATATCAGGCAAAATGATTTTTGAAGTTTTATTTTTATCCACTTCAAAATACTTGCTTTTGTCTGAAGAAGTTACCCAAACAAATTTTACGTCTCCTGCCATTGCAAAGGCATAGCTATACACCTGATTGATAGCTTGTTCGAACTCCAAATCAGAAATATCCGACTTTTTGCACTCCACCAAAATACGAGGCTCGGTGCATTGGTCATCATTATACACCACAATATCAGCCTCTTTTGTTTCCGAACCCATCGGCACAGGCACAAACATTTTGATACGATGTGGTTTGTATTTATAATCAAAAACCAGTTTTAAAAAAGCCTCTGCCTGAACCTTTTCCTCTGGATTAATAAAATTTCTTGTTTTATTTTGATGAATATATTTTATCTGTTTTGGGTCTTCCGAAAGAGAAATAAGCCCTTTGCTAATTCCTTGTTGTATTAAATTCATATTTTATAGATTGTTAGTATTAAACAAACTGCCATATATGCTTACAAAAACAACAATTGTGTCAATATATATACCGGCAGAAGTATTAGCAGCGAAAACTTGACGATATAGCCGAAAAACGATGGCATAGGCACTTTGTTATCTTCGGCGATTGCTTTTACCATAAAGTTCGGTCCGTTGCCTATGTAGGTCATTGCTCCGAAGAATACAGCAGCTGTTGATATTGCTTTTAAAAGAATCTCGGATATATCCGCCACTTGAGTACCAATCAATGGCAGACCCTCCGCAATACTATGAAAGGCAAGAGCAGTAGGGGCGTTGTCGAGAAATGCACTCAAAATACCTGTAAAGTAATAGAAATGTGCGGGGGTGGTTATGCCCAACGATGCCGAGTGCTGATTTAGGTATAGCAGAGCAGGTGTCATTGTGGCAAAGATACCCAAAAATAGTGCTGCTACCTCTAATATAGGTGTCCAAGTAAAGCGGTTTTTATCTCGTACACCTTTGGGTGTCATCAGTAGCGAAAGCACTATCAGAACTCCAAGTACTATCTCACGGAGAAATTGTACATAAAATGGTGAGTGATGGTCTGCCATCGACGGTATGTATTGCTTGTTGATAAAAGCTACCGAAAGTACTACTCCCACAATGAACACAAAATTGATATTACCACTTATGGTAATGGGTGTCTTTTCTTTCATATCGGCGGATATGGCTGTCCATTCCTCTTTTTTCATATAGTAGAAACGGTCGAGCAGATAGTATATTGTCAATAGTACGATACCGACAAACAACCATTCGGGCAACAACTTTATAAACCAAGTAAATTCGGCACCACGCAGATATAGCAGGAATAGAGGCGGATCGCCGAGAGGAGTGAGCAGTCCACCGCAGTTTGCTACTAAGGCTATAAAAAACAGTACTGTATGTGTTTTAAATTTTCTCTGTTCGTTTATTCTCAATATCGGACGTATAAGCAACATTGCCGCTCCGGTAGTTCCCATCGCAGATGCCAGCAGATAGCCCAACCCGAGAAAAATAGTGTTTGCTTTTGGTGTTGCTTGAATATCTCCATTCAAATGTATGCCTCCTGTGATTACGAACAGTGCCGAAAGCAGTATCACAAACGGAAGATAGTCGAACAGCATTTGGTGTTCGAGATTGTCGAGCATATAATTCGACATCATAAATAGTACTACAGGCAAGCTGAGTACTATCGACACAAGCAGTTTGTTGCGGTTGTTTTCCCACCAGTGATGAAACAAAAGAGGAGCAACTGCTATAAAAAGTAATTGAATAATAAAAGGTATAAGTGATGCGAAAGGTACTTCCATTTTTTACTTTATAATTTTTTTATGAATTAATAATCTGTTTTTTTTGTGATAATTATCAGTCGGTTAATAAAATCGTAACCAAGCATCCTCGTCTAAATGTTCTACTCGGTAACGAGTGTTGTTGGGGAGTGTAGAGGCAAGTTGTGTTTCGTCGTAAATCTCCGTAAGACAATAGGCTATAACTCCGCTTGTAGTCTCCTCAAAGCTGTCGAAACCTATCTCTTGCAGACGATACACAAGAAGGTCTTGTTCATACTCCTGTATTGTTGCGTGAATGGTTACTTTGGTATATTTTTTGCTCATTTAGTGGCAAAGTTAATATTTTTTTGACTAATAAATATCAATTTTCGTATTAGAAAAGCGGTGATTGGGAACGAATAGCTTAAAATCAGCGGATTGTTTGCTTTCACTTGTTATTTTGCAAGGGACATTTTATCACTAATAATGTGATAGATTATAGTTGTTGGTCGTAAATTTACGATTATATGTATTTTATCCTGCTTTTAAAGACTCGACGCTCGGCACTCAAAACTTTTTTGTATATTTGCAAGTTTTAAATTGATATTAGCAGTCTGTATAGGCAGCCTTTACGGTAGGTTAAGGTAGTTTGATAGAGTAGGGTAGCTGAGCCAGACAATTCGGATTACTCCGTGTATGCCACCGGCAGAGTAGTATTTGGTAACGATTGCTTTGTTATCGTCTTGGGGCTAAGGGACTACTTTCGTTGTGAGGTAATCTCCAAGTTTGGAGGTAAGAATGAGAATGTTATAGAATAACACAATTCTTTAATCATGTTTTCGAAAAAATATGGATAGAAACAATAATTTCGATTTTCTACGTCTATTGTTCGCTTCTTTTGTTATTATTACCCATTCATATACTCTATCCGGAGAGGGTAATAGCGATTTTCTTGGGGTATTCACCAACTCACAATTACAACTATCCAAGATTGGGGTTACGGGATTCTTTGTTATAAGCGGTTATCTAATATATCAAAGTATGGAGCGAAGCTCTAACTTAATTAATTACCTTTGGAAAAGATTTTTACGATTATTCCCCGCTCTGTTTGTAGCATTGATATTTACTGTTTTGATACTGCCTTTTGTTTACGAAAGCAATATACCATATATAAAAAATAAAGATGTATGGACATATATACCGCTTAACATTGTTCTATATCCGCAATATACTATTAGTGGTGTGTTTGAGAATAATCTCTACCCCAAAATAATAAACGGTTCGCTATGGACAATAAGATATGAATTTCTGATGTATATAGCCATAGCATTATTATTTAGGTTTAGAAAAAATCGAAACATTACCATAGCAATAATTTCATTTGTTTGGTTGCTGTGTATAATGGCATTGTATATATTACCTCAATCAGTATTGCAGATTAATTTTATATTCAGAGTTAAAAACTTGTTGCAACTCGGAGCTTGTTTTTTCGGAGGGGCTCTATTATCTGCAATCGGACTAAACAGCAATAGCAAACATATTTTGAAAATGTTTGTCTCTCTGTTAATAATCTTTATTGTTGCATTAAAATATGAACTGTCCGAATACCTTTATTACATAATAGTGCCATTACTAATTATATTTATAGGTTTGCTACCTTTATATTTTATCAAAGATATAAGTAAAAATATTGGAGATTTATCTTATGGTACTTATCTTTATGCTTTTGTCGTACAGCAATTTATTATGTGTCTTTATAATCTCAATCACATACAGCTTATGCTATTTACATTCATAATCACTCTCTTTTTGGCTTACATTTCGTGGCACATAATAGAAAAACGGTTTATTGCATTAAAAAAATATGTATAACTGATTTTGAGTAGCTATATTCTTGCTTGCAATGTAGCTTCATGACGCTGCTGCCTTAATAGGCTATTCTTAAACGAAAATTTTGTACCTTTGCAATCGAAAAATCAAGTTAAATCCTTATTCTAAATTACACATAAAAGATTATTAATAAAATACAGGAACTAATATGAGTACTAAACCTACACTATTGATATTAGCGGCGGGAATGGGCAGCCGTTACGGAGGGCTCAAACAGCTCGACCGTGTAGGACCCGGCGGTGAAACTATAATGGATTACTCCGTATATGACGCCATTAGAGCGGGATTTGGCAAAATTATCTTTGTTATCCGCAAAAGTTTCGAAGAGGATTTTGAGCGAGAGGTTATATCCAAGTTTAAAGATAAGATAGAGGTAAAAGTTGTTTATCAAGATATTAACAATGTGCCTAAGGGCTGTTCGTTCAATCCCGAACGCGAAAAACCTTGGGGTACCAACCATGCTGTGCTGATGGCAAAAGATGTTATAAACGAGCCGTTTGGCGTTATCAATGCCGATGACTTCTACGGTAGAGAGTCGTTTGAGGTTTTGGCTGAGTTTCTAAACAGTGTCAATGGCAAACAAAACCAATACTGTATGGTAGCATACCGCTTGCAGAACACTCTTTCGGAAAACGGCTATGTGTCGAGAGGAGAGTGTTTTGTTGATGAGAATTCGTTTTTGACTAACGTTATAGAGCGTACAAAAATAATCAGAAAAGGAGATAATATAGTTTTTCAACCAAACGAAAACGAAGAGAAGACACTTGCCCCCGACACCCCTGTGTCGATGAATTTTTGGGGCTTTACTCCGGATTATTTTGAACATTCGGAAAAACGGTTTATAAAATTTTTAGAAGAAGAAGGAAGTCAACTAAAATCGGAATTTTATATTCCTACCATGGTTAATGATTTAATTTCAAACAATATAGCAATATGTCGTGTAATTGATACACCGGCGACATGGTTTGGAGTTACATATATTGAAGATAAATCAATGGTAGTAGAGAGAATTAATAATTTAACAAAACAGGGAAAATACCCAACAAATTTATGGCAGGAAGATTTAGAAAATTTATAGACAAATTCTCGTTTAACAAAGAGAAGATACTTGTAACGGGCGGATTGGGATATATCGGTTCACATACCGTTGTAGAGCTTATTCAGAGCGGTTTTGAGGTTATTATAGTAGATAACCTGTCTAATTCTAATATTGATGTTATCAAAGGTATCGAAAAGATTACAGATATCAAGCCCAAATTTGAGAATATTGACTGTAGTGACTATGTGGCTATGGATAAATTTTTATCAAAAAATGAAGGGATTCAGGCAATTATCCATTTTGCAGCACTTAAAGCTGTTGGTGATTCCGTAAAACGTCCATTGCCATACTATCGCAATAATATAGGATCGATGATAGCCCTTCTGGAACTTATGCAGACGCACAAAATACCCAATTTGGTATTCTCTTCTTCGTGTACCGTCTATGGGCAAGCTGACAAGATGCCGGTAAATGAGAATACACCTATAAAATTGGCACAATCGCCTTACGGCAATACCAAACAGATTTGTGAGGAGATAATCACCGATGCTTTGACAGCAAACAGTACACTAAAAGGTATATTGCTACGTTATTTCAACCCTATTGGGGCACATCCTTCTGCCTATATCGGCGAAAATCCCAACGGTGTACCCGAAAACCTTGTGCCTTACATTGTGCAGACGGCAGCCGGCATCAGAGAAAAACTTTCTGTCTTTGGTAACGACTACAATACCCCCGACGGCACTTGTATCCGTGACTATATCAATGTGGTCGATTTGGCTCAAGCTCATATAGCAGCTCTCAAACGCCTAATCGACGGTAAAGTTGAAAGTATCGAGGTATTCAACCTTGGCACCGGTGAAGGCACATCTGTTTTGGAACTTATCAATAAGTTTGAGCAAGCAACAGGTGTAAAGGTGCCTTATGAGATGGCTCCGCGCCGTGCCGGTGATATAGAGGCTATTTGGGCTGACCCTCAGAGAGCCAACAAGATACTAAAATGGAAAACAGAAGTGTCGCTTGAGGATACACTCCTTTCGGCGTGGAATTGGCAACGTTATACAATGGATAAAGAAAATTCGGCAAAGCGACATTTTAATTTCTTGTCGATGAGTTAATCTGTATAAATCGAATTTAGATTGTTATGCTAACAAAAGAATACATAAAAGAAATTAAATTAGCTAACACAGAAGGATTAAAACAACTTATTCATAAAAATATGAATAATAGTGGAAATCTCGTTTTTATTCTTGAAAATTTAGGGAAATTACCTGTTTCATTTAATTATCATTGGCTTGTGGACCTAATAAATTATGACAATGAGCAGGTGCGTTTTTGGGTGGTTAAAAATTTAGGGAAATTAAAATCTGAGAATATTATTAATCACTTGGAAAACATTTCTAAAAATGATAAAAGTACGTTGGTTCGTAGAGAAGCTATTTCTTCTATAGGGAGACTTCGTGATGAGAAAAATCAACAAGTATTACTTGGAAATCTGTTAGATGAAGACCCGAAAATTGTAAGTCAAGCTATTCGTGGATTGCTCGTCTTTAAAGGGGATAAAAAAATTGATATTGCACTAAAAGAACTCATAAATCACGAAAATGAAATGGTTAGAAGTGTGATTTATAAGGAATATTTTGCACAAGAGAAGAAGAAAAAATCCATTCTGCCTCACCCAGAAACGTATTCTTTTTTAAAAAATGTAGTTGTGAACGGTGATGTTCGAGATGTATTGAAAAATGTCCCAGATGAGAGCATTCATCTTACATTTACTTCTCCTCCTTACTATAATGCTCGTGATTATTCCATTTATCCCAGTTATGATGCGTATTTACATTTTTTAGAGGAAGTTTTCCAAGAAACCTATCGAGTTACCAAAGAAGGCAGATTTCTTATTGTGAATACTTCTCCGGTAATTGTTCCTCGTATTAGTAGAGCTCATTCTAGTAAGAGATATCCAATTCCTTTTGATATTCATCACTTTTTAGTACAAATGGGTTGGGAATTTATTGATGATATTATTTGGCAGAAACCAGAGTATAGTGTTAAAAATAGAATTGGTGGATTCCAACAACATCGAAAGCCATTGGCATATAAACCAAATACAACAACTGAATATTTAATGGTTTATAGAAAACAGACAGAAAAGCTGATTGATTGGAATATTAAGCAATATTCAAAGGAAATTGTAGAAGAAAGTAAGGTGGCTGATGGATTTGAAACTACCAATGTTTGGCAAATTCACCCTAAATCTGATAAAATTCATTCGGCAATTTTTCCGGTAGATTTGTGTAAAAGGGTTGTAGAATATTATTCTTTTAAAGGAGATTTAATTTTTGACCCTTTCGGAGGAAGTGGAACATTAGGGCGAACGGCAAAAAGTTTAGGGCGTAATTTTTTCCTCACAGAAAAAGAACCAAGGTATTTTGAGTATATGAAAACTTTTCAGAAAAAAGATATCTTTCAAGACCACTCGACGAAGTTTTTTACGCTAGACGAATTTAAAAAATCTATTCTATGACACTTACAGACCAAATAGTAAAAAATATAATTACAAGAGTTATAAAATCCGAGGACTATCGGATAGAAATAGTAAACCTTATCAACGCTGAGTTTTTGCAGTTTTCTGTTGACTTCTTTAAAAAAATAGTAACAGCAAAACTTAATTCAGAAGATATTACCATAGATTGGTATAAGAGGTATTTTATGTCAGAAGGTTTATCTTCTGAAGATATAGCGATAAACTCAGGATTGAATAAGAAAACCATAAGCAATATGTATGGTTCAGCTACTCGTACAATTGTTATAGAAGCCTCTAATGAACATTTTGAATCATTATATCAAAGTATTCAAACTTTGGTAGAAATCGAGAAAGAAATTGACTTAGTTTTGACTATTAAGTTGAAAGGAGTTAGCGTTGATTTAAATGTAAGTGAAAGTTTGGTCGTTATCAATACTTTGGCAGTAAAACGAGCTGCATTAAGGGGAGGTCTTTGGAGTACTGCCGGGAAAAGTGTAGAAAAATACTTAATGCTTACCTTGTGTAAATTATATCAAGTTCCTGAAAGTAATTATGATGCTAAACATTTTGTAAAGGATAAAGGTAAAAAAGTGGATAGAGAAATTGATTTTTATCTTCTTGAAAGGGATAATAAGTATTTGTGTGAAGTTAAACTTATGGGTAAGGGCAATCCTGAAAGTGCAGATGCCATTATTGCAAGAAGTACAAATATTTTTGTCGCAGATACTTTATCTCAACAAAATAAAAATCAATGTGATGAATTAGGAATTCATTGGATAGCTTTACGTGATGTTAATGGATTTAGAAAATTCAAATCAATATTAGAAAAATTGCAAATTCCTTATAATGATTACAAAGGAAATTTAGATGAAGATTTACCAAATATATTGAAAACTTTATTTTAATGAGTTGATAATAAAAGAGACACTAAACACAAGATCTTAAGTAAGATGAGACAAAAAATAGAAAATCTGAAAGCATTGGTAAACAGCTTTCAAGCCAAGACAGCGGATGAGGTAGAGGCATTAAGAATCAAATATCTAAGCAAGAAAGGCGAAATATCGCTACTTTTTGACGAGTTTCGTAATGTGCCCAACGAAGAAAAACGTGAAATAGGACAGTTGCTCAACACCTTACGCCAAATAGCGACCGACCGCATCAATTCGTTAAGAGAGAGCCTGACGGCAGGCAGCGACTGCGTTGAGAAACAAGATCTTACGCGTTCTGCCGAACCGTTCGAACTTGGTGCACGTCATCCATTGTCAATAGTAAAAAACGAAATTATCGATATATTTTCGCGTCTTGGTTTTACCATAGCTTACGGACCTGAGATAGAAGACGATTGGCACGTCTTTTCAGCACTCAATTTTCCACCCGAACATCCTGCTCGCGATATGCAAGACACATTCTTTATTGAGAAACAACCCGATATATTGCTACGTACCCATACATCCAGCGTTCAAACACGTGTGATGAAGAGTCAGCAGCCGCCTATAAGGGTGCTTTGTCCCGGACGTGTGTATCGTAATGAGGCTATTTCGTACCGTGCCCACTGTTTCTTTCATCAAGTTGAGGGTTTGTACATTGACAAAGATGTGTCATTTGCCGACCTGAAACAGGCTTTATTGTATTTTGCACAAGAGATATTCGGGGAACACACTAAAATAAGATTACGCCCATCATATTTTCCTTTTACTGAGCCAAGTGCGGAAATGGATATTTCTTGTAATATATGTGGTGGAGAAGGGTGCCCTTTTTGCAAGCATACAGGGTGGGTAGAGATATTAGGTTGTGGTATGGTAGATCCTAATGTGTTGGAAGCCTGTGGTATAGACTCAAAGGTCTATTCAGGTTATGCCTTTGGTATGGGGATCGAACGCATTACCAACTTAAAATATCAGATAAAAGACCTACGACTTTTCTCCGAAAATGATGTAAGATTCTTAAAGCAATTCACTTAATCAGATTATGTTTAAAAAACTACAGGAAAGATTGCTGTTTATTAGTTTGTTGAAAAACAGTAAATTAAACAATAAACATGTAAAAGTACTTTTTATTATAGGTTTGGTTAAAAAATTAGTATTAGTAGCTATTATTTGGTTAATTAATTGAAACGGCTATTACTTTTATCGATATTTTATGAAGATAGGCGAAATACAATTTGACAAATATCCTGTCTTTCTTGCACCTATGGAGGATGTAACCGATTTGGCATTTCGTCTGATATGTAAAGAGTTTGGTGCAGACCTTGTATATACAGAATTTATAAATGCCGATGCTTTGGTGCGTTTTGTTAATCGTACAATGCAAAAACTGACTATATTGCCCAATGAGCGACCTGTGGCAATACAAATATATGGTAAAGACCCTCAAACTATGGTTGAGGCTGCACGCATAGTTGCCGGAAACAGACCTGATATTATAGATATTAATTTTGGCTGTCCGGTAAAAAAGATAGCGAACAAAGGAGCAGGAGCTGGGCTTTTGCGAGATATTCCACGAATGCTCGAAATAACATCAGCAGTAGTAAAAGCGGTAAATATTCCCGTAACAGTAAAAACTCGTCTTGGGTGGGATGACAACTCAAAAATAATAACCACATTAGCCGAACAACTTCAAGATTGTGGTATAGCAGCACTTGCCGTACATGGACGTACCAGAGCACAAATGTACACAGGAGAAGCCGATTGGAGTCTTATTGGTGAGGTCAAAAACAATCAAAGAATAAAAATACCGATTATAGGCAACGGAGATATTGTATCTGCCGAAGGAGCAAAAGACAAATTCGACAAATACGGAGTTGATGCCATTATGGTAGGACGCGGAGCTATAGGTAATGCTTGGGTTTTTGCCGAAATCAAAAATTACCTGTTAGGTGAAGACAAATATAATATTCCTGATTTTGAAGGCAAAAAAAAGATGTTAAAGCAACATATAGTCAACTCTATAGAGTGGTTAGAGGACGAAAGAAAGGGAATAATTCATTCACGTCGTCATATTGCAGCTACTCCTATATTCAAGGGAATTCCCAATTTCAAACCTACAAGAATAGCAATGTTGCGAGCAGATACTATAGCCGAACTATTTAGTCTTATCGATAATGTATAAAAAACTCTACTTACAAAGCATAGTCTTGTAAGTAGAGTTTTAGTTTTAGATTCTATTGTTATTAAAATTCATTTGGACTAAAGGCAACAGATAAAGCCCCAAAAGTACCGTTATGGTCTATTTGTGCCATTGTGTTGTTTTGATAATTGATATATGTAGGCAATATACTCACGTTTTTCTTTTCATAACCATTGGCTATCAAAATCTCAGGTATATTTGGAGAGTTGATTATGCGAGTATCGGTTGCAGTCAAGATAGCAGCATAGTATTTACCTACATTCGCACCATCACCTTCAAAAATCCATATTTCGGGAAAATCTTTTGATGTGGTATATATGATGATTCTCCAAACATCGTCAGTGTGGCTTTGGTAGTATGGTTTTGCCTTGTATTGGTCTATGGCTTGTTCCATAGATAGTGTTCCAAACTCGACAACGGGCATCGGGAAATTCACCATTTCAAAAGGAAGCCTGTCGTCTATATTGTTGTGATAAAACTGTATTTTGGGCGTAAAAGTTCCTCCTCCGGCAGGTTTGTTCATACCTACCCAAGCACAATATTTATATTCACGGTTGTAATACACCTGATTATTGTTTTCGTCTACAAGAGGAGTTAGTTTGAAACCGTTTGATGTTAGGAAGTTATCTACTTCAGCAGGGGTTGGGCGATTGTTTGGGTCTATGAAAATAGCAGTCTCGTCGAGGTACGTTTTGGTATTGTCATCGAGCCAATATGTGATGTAAGGGAAACGGGCGTTTCCTGTATTGAAATAGTAGATACCTTTGTCTATTTTCGACCTCTCTCGGTTGAAAGTGTGTTGCAAACGTGTCTCAAACCTTTGTACCATATCCAGAGGCAAACCATTGGCTATAAGTGGCAACCATAATCCTGATGTGTGACTAAGGGTTTGGGTTCGAGTCCAAGAAAAAATAGTTTCGTCAATCGGACCAAACGAATAAGAGGGTGCTATTCTACCTTTTTCGATGGAGGTAGATACAGCAATAATAACATTCTTGACAGTCGAGATATATACTCTTTCTTCAGGACTTTTTGAAGCACTTGCATGGAGGGCGAATCCCTCTTTTTGTATGTTTGATACAAATGAGTTTAGGTCTTCTGTATTTGCGAATTTACTCATTGCATAGCGATACTTGTTTTTATCGTCGAAATAGTAGATGATTTCGAGATTCGTCGCTTTTGTCGATTTAGCGTTAAGCTGACGTTTCTCGGAGTCGAATGTTGTTTGAAAACCTTGAGTTTCGACCTCTAATTTGATTTCATCTACTGTCGAACCAAATCTTTGACTTGGCAACCAATATTGAGTTGTGGCATTGTTGTTTGTGGTTTCACAAGCGGTAAAAAACATAATAGTCAATACCGAAAAGATGATGACCCTTAGCTTTAAATTGATTCTACTGTTCATATTTAATCGGAGTTTAATAAATTATTGAGGCAAAGGTAGGTAAAAAAAACAACATTTTTGAAATTTATTTTTTGTTTTTGTCAAAAAACTATTTGCAAAATTAAAAAAAAGTAGTACCTTTGCACTTCGAAAAAACATTGTCTAATGGTGTAATGGTAGCACAACAGGTTTTGGTTCTGTTTGTCGAGGTTCGAATCCTCGTTAGACAACGAAAATACACTTAATAACTTTTTAATAATCACTGTTTTGTGTGATTGTTAAAAAGTTGTGTGTTGCTAAACTTACACGAGGTTGCACCATTTTGCACGAGTTTTATACTTAATTGCCGTAGGTATAAACGTGTGGTATAAAGTCAATTTATATTACTAACNACCATTTTGCACGAGTTTTATACTTAATTGCCGTAGGTATAAACGTGTGGTATAAAGTCAATTTATATTACTAACTCATTAATTTACAAAATGGAAAATCTATCAATGCGTTATGTGTTTGACAGAAAACACACAGCAACAGCTACCACTAAAGGGCTGTTACAGATTTAAGTGCGTGTAAATGGTACTTCAAAGAGAAAGTTTATATCAATAGGCGTGAAGTTGTTTCGGGGGCAGTTCTCCGAACGCAACGACTTTACGTGTATCAATCACCCAAACACACAACTACTTACAGGTAAAGCAATGGCGGTGTATAACAAGGTAGAGGCTTTCGTCTTTTCAGAGCATTGTCGCACCTTTGAGCAAATTGGTGAATGGAACAAGTCGCCGTCTGAGACTTGTATTATTGAGGAGTTTATATATTTGGAATTAAGACGTCAAAAACGCATCTTATAACACTATTGCCTATCACAATTCATTAATTACACGGCTTAGAGGATTTGGCAAAATTGTTACTTTTTCCGACCTTATATATGCCAATATCGCCGATTTCGACAGTTGTTTAAGGCAATTTGTGAAGTCTCAGCCAACATTATACAAGATGCACAACGCGTTCAAATGTATTATTGTAGAGGCACAACGTCGTAAATTATGCGAATATAATCCTTACGATGATTTTAAGATTAAGCGAGGACAATCTCGTCCTCCTGTCTACCTGATGGAGAGTGAAGTGCGTAAAATTATGGACTTCAGCCCATCTATCGACCGGCTTCAAAAGGTCAAAGATTTATTCATATTTCAATGCTATACAGGACTTGCGTATGCCGATATGATGAATTTTAGGCGTCAGTCTGTTGTCGAAATCGAAGGGCGTAAGGCTATCAGCAGTAACCGCAAGAAAACGGAACAAACTGCCCCAAATTAGCAACCGAAACGGTTACGCCTCCGGGAATGTCAGCTATCCTGTGAAGTATGCACTTCACTACACGGTTGTCCTTTTTCCTTTCAATTCTAAGTGCCATTTTTCTTTTTTTTAAATTAAACCTCTTTGCCTCCCAACGGAGTGCCTTGCTTTGCAGTTTCGATATACTGCGTTACGGCAGTGGATACCCCTGATGTCTCTTTGCCGGCAAACATAGGTCGTCCTTGATTGCCCAGCCTGATATCCGCATATCTCTGGTTAGCTTCTACAATATCTTTTTCCGTATCGGTCAAGTATTCGTTAAATGCTTCGTCCGTCTCAAAGTGCATACGAGCAAAGTCTTTGAGCGATTTTGTTTTGAAACCCTCATCTTTGCAAGCAACGAGCTTGTCGTTCAACATTTGAAGCCTTGATTTAGCTACGTCGTTCGCCTTGTATTTTTCCAATTCCTCTTTAAGAGGCGTTACGGCTTCGGCAACTGCACCTTTGATTAGTGCCACAATGTCGTTAGGTTCACCCTCTTTTGTGACCGTATCTACTGGTTTGGATGTTCCCTTTTCTACAAAGTCGAATTTCTTTTTTAGGTTTGTCTCGAAAGTTTTATTACTGTCCGAAACCTCTTTATCCACATCGCCGCGAAAATCCTTGATGAATTCATCGACCTGTTCTTTTGTCAATTTATCCACAATAGCTTTTGCCTCGTCTTCGGTTGCCACCTGTAACGCATATATGCGTGCCATTTGTGTTAATCCGTCCTTACGCACGCCTGAAAACTTTGCTGTCAGTAGTGCTAAAATCTTTTCTTGGCATTGTTAATTTAAAATATATTTTATAATTTTGCACTATGAAATGTTATAAATGTCAATCAGAAGATAGCGTTAAAGCAGGTTTTACAGCTGGG
>JRAN01000035.1 GCA_000768855.1 Porphyromonadaceae bacterium COT-184 OH4590
CCAACTCCTAATTGCGAAATAATCTATTTAAGATATTTGGCTTTTTTTCCTAAAATATCCTGCCACCATTGAGGGGTAAATTCCTTACTGCGGGGATAGCTTTCAAATTCTTGTACTAGGTTTTCTGCATCTTTTGCCCGCGGCATAAAACTATCATAATCATCATAATTCAAAACAATTTCATAATTTTTGTCTGGAAAAATAGATATTTTACTTTCAAGCCAAGCACCCTCTTTAGGATATTGATTATACATCTCTTTCTTTATATCATTTAGAAGCTCAACAGGTTCTTCATCAGGCCATTCTCGAATATTTTCAATTAACGTTTTTGAATTCTCTATGTCATAAAAGAATGTTTCAATACTAATTCCTGATTTTAAACAACAAGAATCAATTTCGATCTTATTCCAATGTATATTACTTCCTTCCTGATTATACAAATCCTCAATTGTCATATCTACAATATGTTCAAGTTTTTCTCTGATAGCATCTGATGTGTAAGACTGGTTTCGTCTGAATTCAGANTCCTGATTATACAAATCCTCAATTGTCATATCTACAATATGTTCAAGTTTTTCTCTGATAGCATCTGATGTGTAAGACTGGTTTCGTCTGAATTCAGATGGTTTTGCAGGCTTATTTGTACTAATATTTAGAACAAGTACAGCTGTATCGGGGGAAGTGTATAATTGTAAGGCCGTTTCTAAATACCAATCCCAAAACTCTTTTCTGCGAACAACATTGCCNAATATTTAGAACAAGTACAGCTGTATCGGGGGAAGTGTATAATTGTAAGGCCGTTTCTAAATACCAATCCCAAAACTCTTTTCTGCGAACAACATTGCCTTCTCCCACAAAAGGATTACCTCCCGAATAAGCCATCGAAGCGTAAAAATCAGGTGTCCAATCCTGCCAATCAAACACATCATCATCTTCTCCACGATAATCCTCTTTCTCCAATTCGGTACCGTAACCCAAAACGGCACATAAAGAAAGTGCCGTCATACCGGCTAATCCCGTATCTCCCGTGATAGATTCAAAATAGTTGGTATTATCATTATAGAATGTTTCAAATTGCTTTCTATCCCCCGACTGATGGTATAAAAAGGATTCCGCACGAGCGATAATGGCGGTCATTACAGGATTATTCGGGAAATCCTTTGACCATATAGGGTATACTTTTTTAAGACACTCAAAATAGAGTTTACCGATAATGCCTGTGTCATTTATAGCTTTCAATAATAACACTCTTTCCTTTAAAGGCAAATGACCCGATTTGCTATTCTTTACTACTTCATGCAGGCTTTTAATAAGTGATTTTATTCTTTCCATAGGTTATGCCTTATTTTTAATTAGTTTTTAGAACTTTTATTCTGCAATATTAATTCCTTTCTTGATAAGTTTTTTCTTTGCTTTTTCGGAAATATAAATAACTGTGCCGTCAATAAGTTTTAAGTTTGGAAACTGTGCCAACTCCTCATCGGAAATAGATTTAATCTCAAAAGAATTGTCCTCGCCGTTCCACTGCGGAATAAGCTGCATATTAATTTCGTTTCCGCCGTCAAGAAAGAGCTGTGTTACCTTTGGGGCAAGTTCGGCAGGTATTTCCAATTTCTGAAACCAGCTTTTTACTTCAGGTATCATTTTATCGTAGTAATCATCGGGGGTTATTTCTTTTTTTGCATAATCATTGCAAAAATCATATACATCAAATTTCGGTTTAAGCAATTCTTGTTCGTACATCAGTTCTTGGATAATAGCAAGTTTAAAATTGAAGTTTGTAAACTTAAGTACTTCACCTTCCACTTTAGGCAATTTCCATTTACCGCTCGACACTTTCGGCGGTTTGTACCAAAAACTTATATCCCGTATAGGTTTGGGTTCGGCACGCACCAAATCGGCTATCTCATCGGTTTCGGATTTTCTTAAACGTTCCTGAAAAGGTATTGCTTTTAAAACCAAATTTATTTTACTCGACAATGAGCAATTTACTTTCCAGTTGCCGACTTTCATTTCCAAAAACACATAAGCATCTCTCAATTCTTTTTGAGGGATAGCCTCCAAAACAGTTTTGCCGTTTATCGTAAAAATGCCGGGAAATACCTGTGTTGGATGTACATCAAAAAACGCAAATTTTACATTTTTCTCCCAGTCCGGGTCTTCGCATACCCTTAGCTGTATTTCTCCAATACTTCCTTTGGAAACAAAAACATTTATTCCCAAATTATCCCATATATATATTTCTTTTGCATCGTCTTTACTTGCTGTTCCATCAGGTGATTCGTACAATACTTTTCTGTATTCGCCGAATTTTTCCGCCAGAATATCCATTGACAGGTTTTCCATAAACTCATCATTAATATACAAACCGTTTTTAGTCAGATTGATACGAAGCTCCTGTTGCTCTATAGACGCTTGTTTGCTGTGCTTGTCCTGTTTGCTCAATCCAAAATTTTTTAAAATACTCATATTTTACGCTCTTTTTAATTCGATTAATATTATAATATAATTTGATTAACATAAAAACTATCTTTCGAAGATGGTTTCCCAGCCTGTAATTTTTCCGTTAGCTGAATATTCAAGTGTACGTCTGTCGGCTCGGGAGCCCCATATCAGATTCTCCAAATGATTATCGCCAAATTCGTCTATCCACTCTCTGCACCATACGCTTTTGGCTTTGCCGACCTTTATGGAATTTGCCAATTTTGCCATCTCCATAACAAATTCTTCTATTTCCTGCTCGCCTTTTATATCTGCATAACGCTCGCTTATGTAAATATAAACTTCGATATGAGCTTTAAAATTGCTTATATGATCATTCGACGGGTCGCCGCAACCCGGCATATCAAAGATAAAATCGGGGTAATATCCGACTAAGGGATTTCTTATATTGACATCTTTTGATAGAGAACCGTTTACAGTGTTTCTATGAAAATAAATATATGAGTCGCGTTGGGGGAATTGCTTTAGCTGCCAGTCGCCGTAGCTGAGTCCGCACGCTTTTGCCTGATTAATATCGTCAATCTGTTCATTAAGATAGAGTGTACATATCTTTTCATTGTTTTTGCGATTCCATGTCAAAACTCCACCCAAAGGCGCGTTTTTGCCGGTAATTCTGGGAACTCCGTTTTTTTCAATTTTAAGAATTCTATTTTTCATTTGCTCGGAGTGAATACTTTTACGAGGCAAACCTTTTATAAATTTATCAATGACTTCGTAGCATTTCATCCAATTATCGGGATACTCCAAGCCTTGTAACAACTCTTCGACTTTACCGAGAATACAGTAACAATGCCATATAGAATGTTTGGTTAATTCTTTCATATTTTTATCTCCTTATAGGTTAATCCTTACCTAAAAATCGTACAGCCGATTTTCGAACTTTTTCTATTGCATTCACAATCCATACTTTTTATTCTTCCGGTAAAACATCGGAAAAAAAACTCTCTAACAGTTCATCTAAGGTTTTGAATTTGTTAATTATGTTATCGGTTACAGGTTTGTCTAATTCATAATAGATTTTCTCATGTAAAGAATAAACCCAAAAGCTGATATCACTGTCCCCAATAAATATATATTCTTTATTTTCTTCTATTTCGTACCAAATTTTATTTGTATCGATAAATTCACTGACATGTTGATTAACAGAAGTGACATTCGTTAAATATTCATCTACTTGATACAATATAAAACCATTATACTCAAATCCATTGATATATTTAAGAAGCTTCAAATAATCAGGCGGTAATTCATACCCGAATTCTTTTCTTACCTCTCTTTGAAACTTAAGTATTTCTTTATCAACTATGCCTGAATTTGTTTTCTCCTGATATAGCTCCATTTCTTTTTTTAGAATTTCAAGTTTTTCTTTCCACATATTAATTTCCTTATATTTTTATGTCATTCCAAAACTATGACTACTTAAATTTTTGAAAGATCTTGTTTTGTTTGCGGTCTATATACAAGGCGATTTCTTTTAGTCCTCTATCGTAAAGTGAGGTAAGGCAAAATTCGCCTGTGATGTTTTTGAGTTTGTGTTTTTTTCTTTTTTAATAACCTTAATTTTAGGTTACTCATATTTTTATCTCCTTATAATTTAGTTTTTAATCCACATTTATACTATACTCTTTGTTAATGTCCAATACATAATGTCCAAGTATTGTTTTTTCGGTTAAGTTGATTATAACGATATAGTGCACATTATGCAGTTGTGTGTTGAAAATAACATGCCTGAATTTGCCGTCCTTTGTTTCATAGATAAGGTCAATATTCATTTTCCCCAGCATTCCAATCAAATTACCATTTACATATTCGTCAAATTCTTTTGAATTGAAATTTTCGGCAGAATGTGTACAATCAACAAACTCCGATGTCATCGTATTCTTATACTCTTTTTCCGTTAATAACATAAATACTTCCTTTAATCCTTGTTTAAAAATCGTACAGCTGATTTTCGAGCTTTTTCTATTTTCTCGGTATCAATGTTTTCTACGGCAAAAGATGATAGCCATTTTTTATCAAATAAGGTTTGAGCTGACTCTATCATAGTTCCGCAAACGTAAAAATCTTTTTCTTCGGCAATGCCTTGGGCAAATGCGGTTTTTGTCTTTTTACGCAATGTTTCTTGTTTCACTCGGCGAAATGACATTTGCATAAGGCTTGTTGCAGACCATGCCCTGCAAAGACTATCTTCATCATAAAGCATTTGCCGTATCAGAATATCTATTTCTTTTGATGTGCCTATCCAACCCAAAGCTATTATTAACTTGCGGCGGAGCATATTATTAGTCCCGATAAGAGAAATAATTATCGGAATAAGGCGATTGCAAAATGATGTATAATAATCCCTATGTTCCGATTTGGAAAGAATTTCCGCTATAAGATAAACAGTGAATATTTTTAATTTTTCGTTGCTTATTTTATTCAGTTGTTCAAATAAGAATTCTATTCCCGCACTGCCGTGTCTATCAAATCTGTTTTCAAAATGCAGGCGCCTCTCTTTTTCCCAGTCTTTACAAATGAGCTCATAATGATATGCTATCTCTTTGCAAGCACCTAAATCGGCAGTAAATTCAATTGTTTTATCATCAGGAAAATTCTCTTGTTCCAAAACGGAATATGTCTTTTCTAAATCCTCTCTTGTAAGATTCTCACGGCGGATTCGTTGCTGTTCAAGTTCTTGTAAAAATTTTTCTGCTGTATTCGGCACTTTTTTATCTCCTCTTATTTAGTTTATCGTATCACGTATCAATATTCATTTAAGAAATCCGGTTGTTCCAATATTTTATGAATAAACTCTTCCAATGAATCTGCTATTTTATCTTTGAAATAATAGACTGCACACTTCTCTTTGTTATTAAATTTGTCTATTGCAAGGTATACGCCTTCATTGACTTCAAAAAACAACAGTTTATCGTTATTGTAAAATTCAGCATATATCTCTAAATCCGGGTCATATTCAAAATCTCCTCTCTTTAGATTAATATCCTGCAACGTATATGTATCCACAAACCGGTTTATATTTCCCGATTCTTTTTTGATAAAACCATAACCAACCTGAGAATAAAAATCCGCAAGTTCCGGCGGAAGTTTGCTTTGCAGTTCCGTTTCCAAAGAGGCAATTTCCCTATCCGTTACCGGATAGAAAATTGTATCAAAACCATTATCCTGCTCTTCGTTTATAACCTTATAGGCTCTTAAAAATGTAAAATCACTCATATATTTTCCTCCTCATGGCTTTAATTGGAATATTTTCATATCTCCTTGTTTTTTATTTCCTAATTATTTACAATTGTCTTAGTTCTACGTTTTCATTATCATCTTTTATGTTTATCGAAAATATTTTCAATTTGCTGTCAATAAAATCTTTTTTAATTGATGTTTTTTCACCAATTCTTTTCAGCCATTGCAAAAATACTTTTATCTGTTCAATATTTGTTTCGTCAACCTCATCATAAGTATCCATATGAGAAGAGCGTAGCCAATCAATGATATCACAAATTTTATCTCTATTTTGTTCTATATAAGCAATATCAAGAGACTCTAAATTGCTCATTATAATCAGCTCATCATCAATCGACATAAATGTTCCAAATTGATCCAGCTTTTCATATATTTCTGCTATTGTTGTCATTTAAATTTTTCCAAATGATATGCAATGTTTGAGAAAAAACAGTGCACAAAACTCCCTGCACCGATGGTGTAAAAATCAGGGTCAACAAATATTCCTACCGACATAATTTTCTCCTTTTGATAAATCAAACTTTAACGAAAATCCAAAGTTACAAAAACATTTTTATTTTCGAGGGGGAAAATTAGGTGTTAGGTATTGGGTATTAGGTGTTGGGG
>JRAN01000036.1 GCA_000768855.1 Porphyromonadaceae bacterium COT-184 OH4590
TATTATGCCAGATCTGACACTTTCTTCACATAAACACTTGGGGCAATTCATATTTTTTTTGCACAAAGATACATATATATATTTAATTAGCAATACCGTATTATTATATATATTATCTTTGCTGAAAAAAACTATGGATTGTCCGAGATGTAGAATCATAAATCATAGTAAGGATGGTATTATCGGTGGTCGTCGGCGTCATTATTATAATGATTGTCATTATAGTTATACTTTTAAACAGAGGTCTGATATAAAATTAGTCGTAACTCTTAGATTAGCTTTGAAGATGTACTTGGAGGGTCTGGGATTTAGGGCTATCGGACGGATAAGCACAGATACGGGAGTAAAGTTTTGGAAAAATACAAAAAACATTCCTGCATCAGTGTATTATTCTGACTATTGGAGTAGTTATAAGGAGTTTCTCCCTAAGGTAAAACACATTCAAACGAAGGCAGAAACTTATACAACCGAAGGTTATAATAGTAGAATAAGGGATTATTTAGCAAGGTTCAAACCAAAAGGGAGAAGTGTTATAGCAAGGCTAAACATATTATATAAATATCCCTAAAACTTATTTTTCTAATGCTAAATAATGAGATTGATATATTTATTTAACAATGCCTGAAAAAGTAATACATTTTTTATAAAAAAATATATTTACAAGTTTTATGCCATAGCATTCAATTATATACTTTTAAGCTTCTTTACAACATGCGATAGTAATACTAAAGCAATACCAAAGGTAAGAAACTCAGACATTACAATTGTTATCCAAACTCCTTTTTCGCCCCAAACAGCAGGCAAAATCAACATTCCCAAAGCTATAAAAACGACTCCCCTAAGTATGGCAATAATAATAGAACCCCAAGCGTTACCAATAGAAGTAAAAAAACTTGTAATAAGAATATTAAGCCCATTTACGAGAAACACAAACGAAAATATTTGTAATCCGCTTTGGGCAATGGCAATAACTTCTTCACTATTTTTACCAAAAAAAATATCAATAGCCAAATGTCCATAAAATTGTAAAAAAATGAAAATCAATATTCCGGCAAACAAATTTATTCTGGATACAAAATGTACTATTCGTAGCAATCTGCTGAAGTTTTTTGCCCCATAGTTATAGCTCATTACAGGAATTAATCCGTCGGATATGCCCAAATATATAAGTATTCCTATAAAATTAACATAACTAATTGCAGTAAAAGCAGCTACTCCTTTGGCACCCGCCATTTTTATCATTACATTATTTATAATTAAGATACTAATGGCAGAGGACAACTCCAAAACACCTTCCGACGAACCATTGTAAATTGCACGAAATAAAAGTCGTTTCGAAAAACGACCTCTCAACATAGATACCGTCTGTTTGGGGTCGAAAGTAATACTCCCCGAAATAAACAACCCAATGGTAAAAGCACAACTTGTAGCAAGACTTGCCCCCATAGTACCGAGATTCAATACTATTACAAAAAAGAGACTCAAACCTATATTCAACATCACCACCGAACCCATTATAAACGTGGAAGCAACAGGACGTCCCAAAGCCTTAAGCATAAGGTCTGAATAAAAACACAACGATACAGGTAAAAGAAAAGGCACAAAACCTTTGAAATATCCTAATGCGTAAGGCAAAAGCACATCGTCGGCTCCAAGTAATTGTACAAATGGTTCTGCCCACAACCAAAGTGCTACCGAAGCAAACAGGCTCAATACGGCAAGAGTCCAAAAACCGGTTGTAACAGCCGTTTGCGACTGTTCTATATTATTCACTCCAAACCCCTGACTAACAACAGTCTGGCAACCAACACCAACAGTAAGAGACACTACCATAATTACACTGAACATAGGCAAAATGATATTGACACCTCCTAAAGCTTCTGCCCCTATATAATTGCCTACTACCAAACCGTCTATAAGGCTTTGAAGCCCAAAAAATAGCATCGACACAACACTCGGTATAGCATACTTAAAAAATAATGAGGTAATAGAATGTTTTTCAAGTTCTTCTCTTTTCGATTCTTGCATTAAAAAATAAACATTTATTTCAATTTTGCAAAAGTACTATTTTTTTATTTAGAACAAATTTGGTATTTTTCTTGATTAATATTTATTTTTTATTAATGAGTAATTGTGTTGCCACTATTTCTCATTTTTAGTTAGTTTTCCGTAAATAAAAAAATTTTTTTACCTTTGAAAATCCAATATATCAATTTTTTATTTTTATGAAAAATCAGTTTAAAAAACATAATATCGACATAGACGAATATTACGCCCATATTCTAAAAGAGCTTAAAAAAGGTATAAGTATCACTTCTTCGGCAGGAGGGCGTACCAACTCTATGACTATTTCTTGGGGGATGCTCGGAATACAGTGGAACAAACCCATTTTTACCGCATTTATACGCACTGGCAGGTTCACTCATAAACTACTCGAACAAAATCCCCAATTCACCATTAACATACCGACAGACAATAGACCGGCAAAAATATTGAGCTACTTAGGAAGTCGTTCGGGACATGACGAAGATAAAACAGGCATACTCGGATTACATTTGGTAGAGGGTGAAAATATTGATGTGCCGGGCATTGCTGAGTTGCCTCTAACATTGGAATGTAACGTTATATACAAGCAATTGCAACAAAGAGAACTATTTTTAAACAACAATCGAATAGTAGAACAGCTATATCCGCAGAACATACCGAGTCAGTTTTCGGGGAATAACTGCGATTTTCACACCGCATTCTATGGCGAAATAGTGGGGGCTTACATAATAAAGTCGCTATAAGCATATTACAAATTAGAGAAATAACAATAAATTATTTTAAAAACCAACTGTCTCTATGTCAATATTATAAGACTCGCCGCCATCACAGCCATACCCGCCACAAGACCATATATAGCGGAATGGTGTTGTCCGTACTCTTCTGCTGCCGGTAGAAGTTCGTCGAACGAAATAAATACCATAATACCGGCTATCATTCCGAAAATAACGCCTAAAACAGTGTCGGTCAAAAACGGAGCAATCAATAAATAACCTACCAATGCTCCCAATGGCTCTGCCATACCGGACAGAAACGACAACCAAAAGGCTTTTCGACGATTGCCGGTAGCATAA
Source organism: Porphyromonadaceae bacterium COT-184 OH4590 (assembly GCA_000768855.1). Lineage (GTDB taxonomy): Bacteria > Bacteroidota > Bacteroidia > Bacteroidales > Paludibacteraceae > F0058. The sequence goes on from JRAN01000036.1 coordinate 3,120, forward strand.
TACACAGGTACCGACACCGATATTCCTTCGGGAATATTGTGTATAGCAATAGCAATGGCAATGGGTATTGCTATCTTAATATCTTTCATTGTGGCAATAAAAGTAACCATACCCTCAGGAAAATTGTGAATGGCAATTATCAAAGCTGTAACCAACCCGACACGTACCAATCCCGACTTATCTGCCATAGAGTTTGCAACATTGATATTGCCCATATCCTCTACTTTTCGTATTTCGTGCGGATTCTCTTTTTTAGGAACAAACTTATCTATGAACATAATTATCAATATACCACAAAAAAAAGCCACAGTAGCATAGATAGTGCCTGTTTTATCTCCGTGTATAGACGATAGTGCATTGACTGCATTAGGCATAAGCTCCACAAAAGAGACATAGGTCATCACTCCTGCCGAAAAACCAAGAGAAACCGACAAAAAATAGGTGTTGGTACGCTTGGCAAAAAAAGCAATGGAACTGCCTATACCTGTCGAGATACCGGCAAAAAGCGTAAGACCAAAAGCTATAAGTACCTGTTTATCCATAATTTATAATCAACATAAAATATAATCGGGAACAAAGTTACAATTTTTTTCAACAATATCAGTTAATAGGTTCGAGATAATACAAACTCAACCCGCATTTCGGAAATAAATTATAATAAATATTTGGTATTTAAAAAAAAAGTATTAATTTTGCATTCCGATTTTTTAGGATAAGGAAAATATTTTAAAATTAAAAACAATAAACAAAAGATACAATGTCAAGAGTTTGCCAAATAACAGGGAAAAGAGCAATGGTCGGAAACAATGTTTCGCACTCAAACCGCAAAACCAAACGTTTGTTTGACGTAAATTTGTTTGATAAGAAGTTCTATTATGTAGAGGAAGACTGCTGGATTAGTCTTCGTATTTCAGCCGCAGGATTGCGTACTATCAACAAGAATGGCTTAGATGCTGCTCTAAAAAATGCAGTTGCAAAGGGTTATTGCAATTGGAATGATATTAAATTTGTAATGTAAATAATTAGGAGGATTTTGACTAATGGCAAAAAAAAGTAAAGACGCAAGAATACAAGTAATATTAGAATGTACCGAGCACAAAGAGAGCGGTATGCCCGGTACCTCTCGTTATATTACTACCAAAAATCGTAAAAACACTACGGCTCGTTTGGAATTGAAGAAATATAACCCTATTTTGAGAAAAGTAACAGTTCATAGAGAAATAAAATAAATTTTTTAGAATATGGCAAAGAAAGCAGTTGCATCGTTGCAGAAAGGAGAAGGGCGTGGACACGCAAAAGTGATAAAAATGGTAAAATCACCCAAGACTGGGGCATACATCTTCCAAGAAGATATGGTCATCAATGAGAAAGTGAAAGATTATTTCGCAAAATAAATAAAAGCAAAGTATCAGAGTATAATATTGTTTTCATAATGGGGGTACTTGAATCAGTGATGATTCAAGTACTTTTGTGTTTGTATTATTGTAAAATTCAACTAACTTTGTAAGCAAAATATGAATTTGAAAATGGCAAACATAGTTGTATCAATATTGTTAAGTATGGTATCTAAAATGGAACCCATAAAAAACCTAAATCCATATTCGAACAAAACACTATAAAAGTACATAAAAAACATTCTAAGCGATAATCTATGAAAAACTAACCAAATTTATTATAAATTTGTAATATAATTTTTTAAAATAACAATATATTATTATGCAAAAAGTATCTGTAATAATCTGTTTGGCTCTTATGAGCTTGGTGGCTTATGCCGACAATATCAAAGGTAACCTTAAAAAAGCCACAATATACTTCTCCGGAGCCGAGCTTACTCACACATCGACGGTAACGCTCAAGCAGGGCGAAAACCAAGTCGCTATCGAGGGGCTTACCCCAAACATCGACCACAATTCGCTGAAAATAAACGTAAATAACAGCGTTATGGTGGCATCGTCGGAATTTATCACCGACTATCTTACCGAAAAAAAATCGTCGGACTATATCAAACGCCTCAAAGACTCGATACAGGTGTGCAACGCCGAAATATCGAAACTAACGGCTGCGGTAAAGATTAACACCACTTCGCTTGAGTTGCTCAAAAAAGGTATCGAAAGCAACCTGTCGAACAGCGTCGAAAATGCTCAAACAATGGTAAAAAAGCAACTCACAACTACCGATATTAACCAAAATATCGAGTTTTACCACACAAAGGCGGCAGCTCTGGAAAAAGCAATTTACCAAGACAACCTAAAGAAAACCGAACTAAACCAAACTCGCACACGCCTCCAATCGCAACTCAATCAAGAACAGGGCAAACGCGGTGTATTCAACGGTATCCTAAACCTCAACCTTGTAGCATCTTATGCCACAAGTGCCACGATTACCATTAGCTATTACACTCCTTCGGCACGCTGGACTCCGTTCTACGATATGATAGTAACCGACGTTGCCAAGCCCGTAAAACTCAAAGGCAGGTCGAAGGTAAGCCAAACCACAGGCATAGATTGGAACAACATCAATATAGTACTCTCGACAGCCACACCGTCGAAAACCAAAGACGCTCCTGTATTCTCAACTTGGTTTCTCGACTATTGGTATGAGCAATCAGTACGAAATATGAGAGCAAAAGCCAGCAGTAACTATATTACATACGACGCCGATATGGAAGTAAGAGAGGAAGAGTTAGTTGTTCCAATGGCAACCTCAAAGGCACTCGGAGCCGCTTCCGATGCAGCGACAAAACCTATATATATAGTCGATGGAGAGCCATTCGACGGCAATATCAACGAAATAAACCCCAATTCGATACAAAGCACCACAATACTGAAAGGAGCAGAAGCCACAAGTTTGTATGGGGCAAGAGGTGCAAATGGCGTTGTACTTATTACCACCAAAAAGATGGAAGACTATATCGCTGTGGAAGAAAAAAGTATATCTATGGAGTACAAAATAGACCTGCCCTACTCTATCCCGGGCAATGGTAAAGAGCAGATAATAGACCTCAAAGACTACAACCTAACACCCGAATACAAGTACTATGCCGCACCGAAACTCGACGAAAGTGTATTCCTTGTTGCCGACTTCAAAAATTGGGAGCAGGCAAATATTCTATCGGGCTGGGCAAATATCACCTACGATGGCACATACGTAGGACAAACATACCTCAACGCATCGCAGACCAACAGCACAATGTCAGTAACACTCGGTACCGACAAACGAATAAACATAAAACGCGAAAAACTTACCGACTTCTCCCAAGTTAAGATACTCGGTAGCGATACTCGCGTAACCTTGGCATACAAAATAACCGTCAAAAACAACCAAAACAAGGCTGCAAAAATTACCCTCAAGGAACAGTACCCAATATCTTCGCAAAAAGATATAAAGGTAGAGCTACTCGACAAAGAAACCACCTCACCGACATACAACAAAGAGGATATCGGCATTATCACTTGGGATTTTGACTTGGCAGCAGGCGAAAGTCGCGAATTTAAGATTGCCTTCTCGGTACGTTATCCAAAAGACAAAAAGATTAATCTAAAATAAATAAACAAAAAGGGCATCTCAATACAGATGCCTTTTTTTAAGCTAAATAATAGTTGTGTATCCGGGTGATTTTAAAACGACAAAACAGTAAGTTGGTTATAGTGCCATTCACTAACTGAAATTAACCGCACCAGACAGGAAAAAATAATGAATAATGTATAATTAATCATTACAATCCCTCTAAGACTTTAAAAGGGAAAAATGTAAAATTAATATTAACCCGAACGCATGTTGGTAAATAAAAACTAAATTTATTCTTATTAGCATTGCGTTTAAGCCCCAAGTGCTTAAACAGTTGGACTACGCCGCCCGCTAGGTTATCGAAAGCCGCCTCAACCGTCTGGCACGTTGCACCGAGCAGCTAACCAACACCACAATCCTCTTCGACAACGACAACTACACCAATGCCATTATGTACTACCGTAACATCCGCTACCTGAATGGCTAAAATTTGCCGGTATCACCATCATTACCGAAGGTCTAAAGCAGTTTTTTAGCCTTGTCAAGGCAAAAAAAGCCAATCAATCATAATACAAAACGATATATAGATTACCAATTGGGGGTAGCCTATATATTTTTTGTCCAACCCAAACCACAAAAAAGGTTAAAAACACCTCCATCAATGACTTAAATTACCTCAACAATGGGTTAAAATAGCTCATTGATAGGTTAATTTACACCATTGATGAATCAATTTATGACAAATTATCGGTTTTTGTACCGAAAAATTTCATTAAAATGAAAGAATAGTTTAATGGTTGAAACATTAGGGTTACGACATCTCCACACTATCCCCCTTTCAAAAAGAGAGAAGGGGACAAAGCAGCAAGGAGATTTTTAAGTACCACATTATTAAATTTTGCTACAATTTTTGTAATTTTGCAGACAAGATAATGTTACTACCTTATACAGTATTGTTTAGAACTCCAATAGCATTATTCACGCAAAATATAACAATTATAATGAGTAAACGTATTTCACCACAAAGGATTGAGACCCTAACCGACAATCAAATATTCGTTTTTGGTAGCAACCTTGAAGGTCAACACGGCGGTGGTGCTGCTGCTCTGGCTCTCAAATGGGGTGCTGTATGGGGACAGGGGGTAGGTTTGCAGGGGCAGACTTACGGTATCCCTACTATGCACGGCGGTGTCGATAGTATCAAACCATATGTTGATGACTTTATACAATTTGCCTCCCAACATCCCAAGCTGCAATTTCTAGTAACAGAGATAGGTTGCGGTATTGCGGGTTTTAGCCCCGAACAGATTGCACCGCTATTCCGACAGGCATTAGATAGCGACAATGTCTATATGCCACAACGATTTTATGAAATATTGATTGCCGAAAAATAACACACAACAAATGTCGAAAAGAAACAACAAACAATCTATAGCTCTATCAATATCTGATTTGGTGGATATGCCTATATCGGAACTCACCAAGCTGATTGATAACATAAAGTTGAACGAACAAGAAGAAAAAATATCCAAACGTCTTTTGACCGAAATAAAATCGCGATTGAAATTTCTGAATGATGTCGGTGTGGGTTATTTAACACTCAATCGGCAATCCAATACGCTTTCCGGAGGCGAAAGTCAGAGGATAAACCTCGCTACCTCGCTTGGCAGTTCGTTGGTTGGGTCGCTCTATGTGCTCGACGAACCTTCGATAGGGCTGCACAGCCGCGATACCGAACGCCTGTTGTCGGTACTCAAAAGGTTGAAGGAGGTTGGCAATACCGTTGTTGTCGTCGAACACGACCCCGATATAATATGTGCCGCCGAATATCTTATAGATATTGGTCCGGAAGCTGGAGTAAACGGAGGAAAGATAGTTTTTGAGGGCGAACCACAAAATGCAAACAACAAGCAGATTAACAACTCATATACACTTAAATATCTCACAGGCAGAGAGGTAATAAAGACACCACAACAACGTCGCAAGTGGAACAATTATATCGAAGTCAAAAACGCCAACACCAACAACCTAAAAAACCTTACAGTACAGTTTCCGCTTGGGGTACTTACTGTGGTAACCGGAGTAAGTGGTAGCGGAAAATCATCACTGGTGCGTGATGTGCTTTTTGCCGAACTACAGCAATATATCAACTCCGGAAAGACAACCTCAAACAAGCTCGGTGGCAGTCTTCATCTGGTCGATAGTGTCGAGTTTGTCAATCAATCGCCCATAGGCAAGTCGAGCCGTTCCAATCCCGCTACATATATCAAGGCTTACGATGAGATACGCAAGCTCTTTGCCGACCAACGTATGGCTAAACAGATGAGTTTCACCGCATCACACTTCTCATTCAACCAAGACGGCGGACGTTGCGACTTCTGCAAGGGCGACGGCACTATAACCGTTCCTATGCAGTTTATGGCAGATGTGTTGCTCGAATGCGAAGTGTGCAAGGGCAAACGATTTAAGCAGGATATTCTCGATATTCTTTTTAGAGAAAAAAATATTTATGATGTACTCGAAATGACTGTTGATGAAGCAATAGCCTTTTTTTCTAAAACAAACGGAACTACGGAAAAACGAATAGTAAAACGCCTAAAACCATTGCAAGATGTCGGTATTGGCTATATAAAACTCGGGCAAGCCTCCTCTACCCTATCGGGCGGTGAGAACCAACGCGTTAAACTTGCCTCTTTTCTTGCTTCCGAAGGGCAAAAACCTATGGTTTTTATCTTCGACGAACCCTCGACAGGGCTGCACACACACGACATAAAAACGCTGATGAAAGCCATCAACGCACTCATTGCCAAAGGACATACTGTCATCATTATCGAGCATAACCTCGATATTATCCGTCAAGCCGACCACATCATTGATTTGGGAATAGACGGAGGCAACAAGGGCGGATACCTCGTAGCCACAGGAACACCGGAGGAGGTAGCCAAAAATAGTAAGTCGATAACGGGTAAGTTTATTTTCAGTAAAAAATAACTTTGGATAAAACAGTTATATTACCAATAAAAGCAATGGAATTCTATATTCTATTTATATAAGATAACTACTGAATCTTTTATTAAACTAATAGTATAGGTTACTTGTTTTCAAGATAACTTTTTAATAATACTATTTGCTCATCTTTGTCTTTGATACGCAGTTCATATTGTTCAATTAGTTTTTTATATATTTCTATCTCGTTGAGATATTGATGTTCTATATTTTGATTAGCTGAATAAATACAATTATTATGATTATTTATTTTTATTCCTTCAAAAAATTTCTCGGGGGTTATTTTAAAAATATTTAGTAACTCTTCAAAATATTTTGCCCATGTATTCGTCTCTCCCAGTTCTAATCTTGCATAAGCAGATGTGTCTATATGTAGCATCTCTGCCACATGTATCTGTGTAAGACCTTTGGCTCGTCTTAAATTCCTAATTTTGGTTATAATTTGTGTTTGCATAACAACACCAATTTATAAAATTATTTCAAGTAAAATTAGAAAATTGGGAAGATTTTTTGCAGAAAGCAAAAAATCAAGGTATGTTACAAGGAGGTTTGGATCTTCCTACTTATCGAAAAAATTGTACGGATATTTGTACCGTAGGTACAGATCCTTTACCTCCTGGACCATCAAAACCACAACCAGGTTGTGGGTTTTGTAATTGTAAAGCATGCTGGGGTGAAGAATCCAGTTGGTTTGCTGCCGGAATGAATTGGGCAACAAGTCTTAACGGTTAACTTTGCAAACACCGCTGTTTGAACAAATTTAATACACAAAATTATTATTTTCTATCATAAATTTTTGCAGTATATTTGTTTGTAAGTAATTTTTTGCTCTCAAATGTTTTTTCAAACAGCGGTGTTATGAAAAAAAAATCAAAAAAATAATGTAACTTTGCAATTATTAATATAAATTTTATTCTAATCAAGATGAAAAAGTTATTTTTTATAGGAATTGTAGCTTTTACAATGCTCAACTGTGGGTCTAAAAATACTCAAAATGACGACAAAGGGTATTTTTCTCAAAAGAATATCGATATATGTGCAAAGATTTTGGTTGATTCTGTTGGAATTGATTTAGAGTTAGCACGTGAAAAATGTAAATGTATGATGGAAGTTTATTTATCAATAGACACTAATGTCAAAAATATGAGTGGAGAAGAAGTCGCTGCTTTCAGCAATCTACATTGGCGTCAAGTAGATTCGATATGTAATATGTCTTCTTTGAAAAAATCTAATAATAATTAGAATATATATCATTTGTTTTAACTTATTGTAAATAATCAATAAGTTTTTGATAGTATATGAATATCTTATAATTGGAATAGTATTGGTTATATATTATAACCAATATTTTGTGTTTATGACAGTATAATATTGTGATCAATAACTTTAAATCTACTTTATTTGTCGGCTTTTTCCGCAAGTTTGGACAAGTTATTTTTTCTCAGTAATTTTGCACACGGAACAACGATAAAAAAATCAGTTTTATGTGCAATATAGAAAAAATCTTGAATGATAATCTAAAAAAATACCACAAAGATGAGTTTGTTAAATTAGACCCCATACAGATACCACACCTTTTCAGTAGGAAAGAGGATATTGAGATTTCGGCGTTCCTGACGGCAACCATTGCATGGGGACAACGTAAATCAATCATCAACAACGCACTACGTCTAATGGCTCTGCTCAACGACTCGCCATACAATTTCATTGTCAATCGCGTACCCGACTACCACAATATACGAGCCGACCAAAAGCTGTTAGACCTCTCTGACTCACACTATTGGCAGGCGTTCAAAGGCTTTTGCCACCGTACATTCAATGCAGAGGATTGCCTCTATTTTCTACTGTCACTAAAAAGAATTTATACCGAACTCGGCGGATTGGAAGCAGTTTTTGCCAAAGGGTACAACGAAGACAAAACTGTTTTTTCGGCAATCAGACACTTCCGTACCGAATTTCTGGCTCTGCCTCACGCCAAAAGAGTGGAAAAACACCTATCTAACGTAGATAAACAGTCAGCAGCAAAGCGTATAAATATGTTTCTGCGTTGGCTTGTCCGCAAAGACGATTATGGGGTCGATTTCGGAATTTGGCATAAAATACCGACTTCGGCACTTATGTTACCACTTGACGTACACGCTGCCAATGTAAGTAGGCAATTGGGAATATTGACACATTCCAAAAACGACTGGCAGGCAGTAGAAGAGGTTACCACCAACCTTCGTCGCTTCGATCCCAATGACCCAATAAAATATGACTTCGCTCTATTTGGAGCAGGAGTATTTAAGGGTGAGGAAATGTAAAGGAATGTATGGATTCAGGTTTCTGAAAGAGAAGTAGCGAGTTTTGTATTAAAAAAAATATTGTAACTTTGTAAGCAATGTAATAAAATACAAATTTGTGATGATTAGTACTCTTGTTTAAACTTAGATAAAATATGAAACGAATTTATTGTACTTGTTTTTTGATAATAATGTTTTTTGTTGGTTGCGTAACGCAGAGAACCAGTACCATAGTTAGCTGTAATTATGACAAAAAAACTAATCAGACAAATTATATGGTATTCCCTTATGGTTCGGTATCAATCCCTGACCAATGGGAGAGAACCGGTTACAATAAATCGAGTAGACAACAGTTTTTCCGGAATAAAGAGGGGGTTGTTATTGCAATTGCATTCGGACCCTCTAATAAGTTCGAGTTTAATGCCAACAACTCTAAAAAAGGATTTCAGTTTGTCAAAGCCTTTTATGAGTGGGACTCTCAATATTTTGTAAACTCTTTAGGACTAAAACAAGTGTTGATTGAAGAAAACGATACAGACAATTATATTATATGGAGAATTTATGGCGAATACGATGGTTCACAAGTGGATACATATTTTTTAGTAGGAGATAAAAGAGGAATAGCGCATAATTATTCGTTAACCAGAACAGATAGTTGGACAATAGAGCAAAAGATAGAGTTTTTGAAAAGACTCTATCTTGTTAAGTAGTCATCCCTTAAAAACTCTCTTTAAGTGAGATTCGATTTTCAAATGGGCTCTTGCTTATTATTTTGATAAGCAGCCAAAGAGCTCTCATGGCTCTT
>JRAN01000037.1 GCA_000768855.1 Porphyromonadaceae bacterium COT-184 OH4590
GTGAACGGCACTCGGATTTTAATCCCGGATACCCCAAAACCATCCGACAGCAGGTATCAGAGGCGTAAGAAGCACAAATTATTCTGCAAGCGAGCAGGCATAGAGGCAAGCATTGGGCATTTGAAATCAGATCATCGTTTAGGTCGGAACTTTTACAAGGGATTGATAGGGGATGCTATAAACATACTGCTGGCTGCTGCTGCTTACAACTTCAAAAGAGCCATGAGAGCTCTTTGGCTGCTTATCAAAATAATAAGCGAGAGCCCATTTGAAAATCGAATCTCACTTAAAGAGAGTTTTTAAGGNGCCATGAGAGCTCTTTGGCTGCTTATCAAAATAATAAGCGAGAGCCCATTTGAAAATCGAATCTCACTTAAAGAGAGTTTTTAAGGGATGACTACTTAAATTTGCTCAAAAATTTTAAAAAAATAAACTTAACCAATATCTAATCCAAAACGATATTTTTTTGAAGAAATTAATCTAAAATACAAATCAAATTAATTTATAAGTAAAATTGTAAACCCAAATAAAGCGGTGTTAATGTGTTGGTTATCAGCGGTGTTTAGGTGGTGTTTACTCCCTCTATTGTGCACAAAAAGCGACAATATAGTAGATAATGTAGACAGGTTGTGATAGATAGTCCTGTTAAAGGAGCTACTTACATATATAATATATAATAGTTTCTCATACATGTTGTTTAAAAAACAAATGGATTTACAAACAACAGAATTTCACTAAAAGATACCGACAAACAAGACTTCTTCATAATGTATTGAGCAATACGGTTAATGTTTTTTTATCGAAAAATAAATTCATGAAAACTCTTAAATTTAAAAAAAATATATTACCTTTGTCGCCGTTTTTGTTCAGGAAAAATATTGTTTTATAATAATCTTGACAGAACATTAATGTTGCTTATTAATTTATTGATAATAACTAACTTAATTTATAAATCAAAAAAAGTAATTGTAATGAAAAAAATCTTTAATTTTGTTGCTGTAGCTATTACAGCATTTTCGTTAAGCTTGGTTTCTTGTAAAGAAGACCCTGCAACTCCATTGGCAGTAAATATGTCGGAAGGTAAAACAGCCACTATCTCAGGTACACTTTTGGTTAATCCTAATTTGAGTGCCGGTACTCCAACTTACAAAGGTATGGAAACTAAGATTTTGGTATCTGTTCCTTATGCTGAAATATTTGAAGATGCCAAAGCCAAAGGTTCGTGGTCAACTGTGGTTTCGTCAGACAACAAAGGCGAATTTACCGTAACTGTACCTGCTTCGGTTAAAGGTGTTACTGTAACTTTTACAGCAAGCGATGTAAGAGGCGAACAGGTTAATTCAGCGGGCAAATCTATCAAAGGTGTTTGGAAGTTTAGAATTGCCGGAGAAAACGTTACTTCAGGTAAAACTGTTGTAAAAGAGCAGACTATAGGCTCATTCACCGCATTGAAAGAGGACGGCAGCGAAGTATATTAAGTATAACATTTTAACACCGATTGTTTTAAAAATGAAGAAATTAATTGTATCAGCATGTTTGCTTATGTCGGCATTGGTATTGTCGGCACAAGAAGAAACTATAAACCAACGCCCCGATAATGCAAGTGTTACAAACAAGTTTGGACATCAAGTTTTGCCTGTAGCAGGCGATTATGCTTTGGGTATTGATGCCGCACCGTTTTTTAAATATCTTGGCAATATGTTCAATGGCAATACAGGTAACAATTCTCCAACTTTTGACGGCTTTGGTACACAAATATACGGTAAATATTTTTTGACCGACCAGACAGCCGTACGTGCAAGACTGTCGTTCGATTTCGGTTCTGACCGTTTGTCGCACACCGTTACCCAAGACCCTATCGACCCTCTTAATCCCAACAAAACTACTGTTGATTATTTTACTACCGATAATTCGAAAGTGAATTTGAGCCTTGGTTATGAATTTCGAAGAGGTTATCGTCGTTTACAAGGTTTCTATGGAGCCGAAGTAGGTTTGGGTTTTAGCTCTATGACAAAAAAATACAGCTATGGTAACGTTATGACAGCTGCCAACCAAACCCCTACAAGTTGGGACTTTGAAAACGGTACAGAGTCCAACCTAGCTGCTCGTATGTTGAAGAGTTCCAATGGTATGCTAATAAATGCCGGCTTGAACGGTTTTGTTGGTGTAGAGTATTTTGTGGCTCCGAAACTTTCGATTGGCGGCGAACTCCAACTGGGTGTATATGGACAGATGTCAACTCTCGGCTCTTCTAAATATGAGCAATACAATGCACATACCGGCAATGTGGAGAATTACACACACAGAATAAATAAAGGTGCAGCAAACAACATACATTTCAAGACTTTAGCCACAGGTTCTCTCTTTGTTATGTTCCACTTCTAAAACAGCACATTGTATAAAGTATTTTTAAAAGAGTGTTTCTCGATAAGAGAGACACTCTTTTAATTTCAAAGGTTTGGATAACAATACATTTCACCTCAGTTACTTAAACCAACGGATAACAGCAAATAAACTGCCATACAATTCCTTTATTTCTTTAAAAATTTATTAACTTTGCGTTTTTATTCAATTTAACAATAAATTTAAAAATCAATTCAATAAAGACATTCATTTTTATTATGAAGAAAATTTCATTATTATTTATGGCAACTGCATTGTTGTTTGCTTGTGGGCAGAAACCCAAACAAGAGGCTATCAGTTACCCTGAGACAGCCAAAACAGACTCGTTCCACCTATATTGGGGCGATACTGTAGCCGAACCTTATGCTTGGCTCGAAAACGATACTTCAGCCGAAACAATGGCGTGGGTAGAGGCTCAAAACAAGGTTACATTCGACTATCTGTCGAAAATACCTTTCCGCGAAAACCTTAAAAAACGCCTTACCGAACTTGCCGATTACGAAAAAATCGGTGTACCTTTTATCGAAAAAGGCAAGTACTATTTTTTTAAAAATGACGGATTGCAAAACCAAAGTGTTCTATATGTAAAAAACAGTCTCGACGGCGAAGCCGAAGTGCTTTTAGACCCCAACAAACTATCGGAAGACGGTACTGTGGCTCTAAAAAGTATCCAATTTTCGAGAGACGGTAAATATATGTCGTATGCCATTTCGCGTTCGGGCAGCGACTGGGAGGAGATTTATGTGATGGAACTCGCTACAAAACAGCTTACATCCGACAAAATCGAGTGGGCTAAATTCTCGTCTATATCGTGGGCAGGCGACGGTTTCTACTACTCGGCTTACAATGCTCCGACAAAAGGTAAAGAGTTCTCTAATGTTAATGAATACCATAAAATCTTCTATCACAAAATAGGTACAACACAGGCTCAAGATAAACTTTTCTACGAAAACAAGAACTTTCCTAAACGTTTCTATTCGTCATCTGTACCCGAAGAAGAGGGAGCTATATTCATATATGAGGGTGGTGCCAACTTGGGTAATCGCTTATTTGTTCAAGACCTCAAAAAAGCAGGTTCGAAGGTAGTAGAAATAGCCTCTGACGACAAATACGACTATTCCGTTATTGATATGATTGGCAACACTTTCTATGTGAAAACCAACATCAATGCTCCTAAGTACAAACTTATGAAGGGCGATATTACCAACCCTAAAATTGAAAATTGGGTAGATGTAATCCCTGAAGGCGAAAATGTATTGCTCTCGGCAGGTTTTACCAATGGCAAAATGTTGGTTTCGTACGACAAAGACGCATCGGTGCACTCTTATATCTATACTACGGACGGTGTTCGCGAAAAAGAGATTGAGTTCCCAACCTTTGGCTCTGCAAGTTTTAGCTACGACAAAAAAGAGAAAGAGATATTCTACGCATTCACTTCGTTTACCTATCCTACTACTATATTTAAGTACGATATAAATACAAATAAATCAGAGGAATACATTAAGCCAATGGTTAAGTTTACTCCATCTGATTACACTACCGAACAGATATTTTATACCTCGAAAGATGGTACCAAAGTGCCTATGTTCTTGATTTATAAAAATGGTTTGAAAAAGAATGGTCAAAATCCGACTCTCCTCTATGGTTACGGTGGTTTCAATGTATCGCTTCGTCCTTCGTTCTCTACATTCCGTCTCCCTTTCTTGGAAAATGGCGGTATCTATGTTATGGCTAACCTTCGTGGAGGTGGTGAATATGGCGAAGAGTGGCACATAGCAGGTACTAAGATGAACAAACAGAATGTGTTCGACGACTTTATAGCTGCCGCCGAATATCTTATCAAAGAGAAATACACATCGAGCGAAAAACTTGCTATAAACGGCGGTTCTAATGGCGGATTGCTCGTAGGTGCCGTTACCAACCAGCGCCCCGAACTTTTTAAAGTGGCTATACCTGAGGTTGGTGTGATGGATATGCTTCGTTATCACCTGTTCACAATCGGTTGGAACTGGGCATCGGACTACGGACGTAGCGACGAATCGCAAGAGATGTACAATTACCTAAAAGCATACTCGCCTCTGCACAACATAAAGAACGACGGCACTCCTTATCCTGCCATATTGGTAACCACAGCCGACCACGACGACCGTGTGGTGCCTGCACACTCGTTCAAATACGCCGCACAGCTGCAAGCCTACAACACAGGTAATGCTCCTAAGCTAATCCGTATCGACACCAAAGCGGGTCACGGAGGAGGCAAACCTATTGCCAAAGTAATTGAAGAGGAAGCCGATGTATTTGGTTTTATAATGTGGAATTTGGGAATGCAATATAAATAATAACATCGGAAAACACTGTTAGTTAAATATGAAAGTCCTGCTAATCAACATATTAGCAGGACTTTTATTATTAGCAAAAATTATACTAATTTTGTCTTCAAAAGTAATACAGAAATGAATTTTGCCTCATTCAAACATCATTTTAGCATATCTAAACCCAACACTAAGCTCATTTACATAAATATAGCCGTGTTTTTGGTGGTGGCTTTTATCAATGTTTTTAGAGAACTTATGGGAATGTCGTCCTTCGGCTTTGCTGCTAAGTTACAATTGCCATCCTATTACTCTTTGTTCGTCAAACAATTTTGGAGCATATTTACCTATATGTTTCTACATCTCAATCTATTACACGTGTTTTTCAATATGTTGTGTCTGTATTGGTTTGGGCAGATTTTTCTTATGTATTTCACAGATAAACAATTCGTAGGCGTCTATATATTGGGTGGCTTATTTGGTGGTATCGCATATCTGTTGAGTTACAGCTATATACCATATTTTGAAGGGAAAGTAGCCCTATTGTGTGGTGCTTCAGCATCTATAATAGCTCTGATAACCGCTTCTGCTCTCGAAATGCCCAATATGCCAATAAGACTATTATTGATAGGGACAATAAAACTAAAGTGGGTAGCCGTTGCCACCGTACTTATAAGCGTTTTGGGTATTACATCGGATAATGCGGGTGGTGAGATTGCTCATATAGGCGGAGCTTTAGGAGGTTGGATATGGTTTGTATTGCTAAAACGCAATATCGAAATTACAAAACCTATTGATTTTATCATTTCATTCTTTACAAAAGTATTCAATATGTTTTCGGGTAAAAAACCTAAGTTGAAGGTAAACCGCAGAACTAAATATCATTATGTAAAGCCCGACGAGGCATACAACACCGAACAAAAACAAAATAATCAAAATTTAGACATTATTCTGGATAAAATACGCAAATCGGGATATGGCTCGCTTACCGAGCAAGAGAAAAAGCAACTTTTCGACCTCAGTAATAAGGTTTAGATAGTAACTTAACAGATATATGGCAAATAATACAAATTCAATTGTCATTAAAATTTTAAGTTCAATGGCGAAAAATATTATCTTACTTGCAAATATTCTTTTTGCCGTGTTTCATCTCTTTGGAGTTATATCCACCATAATATCTCCATTATGGACTACATTTTTTGCTTATTTCGGGTTGTTTTCGCCATTCATTATATTACTTAACATATGTTTTATAATACTTTGGATAATAAGAAAACGAAAATTGTGGATAATATCAGCCTCTATATTGATACTTACATATCCTTATGTAAATAGTGTGTTTACGGTGCCATACCGAAAACTAACCAATCAAACTTTCGATAAAGAGATAAAAGTTCTGTCCTACAATATTTCGTTGTTGAGCGGAGTAAAAAAAATTGACGACTTCGTCAAATTCATAGACTCTGTAGATGCCGATATTATGTGTTTTCAGGAATTTGGCTTTTTTCGCAAAGACAAAGATAAATTGAAAAATGCTTTACAAAAAAAGTATCCCTATTCACATATTTGGTACAAGAATCAAACTAAAAATTATTGGTGGGGAGTGGCTACTTTTTCGAAATATCCTATTGTAAACAAAAAAAAAGTCGATTACAATAGCCTTTACAATGTTTCTATATACTCCGATATAACGATAAACGCAGATACTGTCCGTGTTATCAACAACCATCTCGAGTCAAACAAATTCACACTTTCGGATATAAAACAATATCGCTCTCTTAACCAAGACTTTTCGAGCGAAAACATAGTGAATATATCGTCTTTGCTATCACGCAAACTGAGTAAAGCCTATAAAATACGAGCTTCGCAGGCTGCTATTGTACGCAAGGTTATCGATGATTCTCCGTACAGACTTGTGGTGTGTGGCGACTTCAACGACGTGGCTGAGTCTTACGCCTACCACAAAATCAAAAGCGATTTGGTCGATTTGTCTACAGCCACTTCTTGGGGTTATCGTTATTCGTTCCATAACAATTATATGCTTGTTGGGATAGATCATATACTGATTGACAAAAGTTTTGTCCCTATCTCTCTGCATATCGATCGCATAACCTTTTCTGACCACTATCCGCTTATTGGTAGTTTTGGAATTAGTCGGTCAAAATGACATATTGAAGCACCTTATTTCGGAAATGTTGTCCTGTTTTGTTCAAAAAATAGGTTTGGTACCTATTTTGATTAGTCAGAAGTAAACAAACAAATATTTTACAAAATCAATAATTAATAAAAATAGGAGAAACAAAAAATGACACTTATTAGAAGAAATCAAAACTGGATTCCGAATGTTTTTAATGACTTATTCGACAATGGTTGGATGCCCAAAACCAATTCGACAGCACCGGCTATCAACGTGATAGAACACAAAACCAATTTTTTGGTTGAAGTAGCCGCTCCAGGTATGGCAAAAGAGGACTTTACGGTTCGTATTGATGAAGACAATAATCTGGTTATCAATATGGAACAGAAAACGGAAGAGGAATTTGCCGATCCTGAAAGTCGCTACCTCAGACGAGAATTTGGATATTCCAAATTTATGCAGACCATACTTTTGCCCGACAATGTAGATGAGCAAAAAATTTCCGCTAAAATGGAAAATGGTGTTTTGCAGATAAATATACCAAAGCTTACCGAAGAGGAGATTAAAAAGGCACAACGTCAAATTGAAATTTCATAATAGTGATTGAAAATTAAGCGTATAGAGAGTAAGAGAACCTCTTGTCAGAGGTTCTCTTGTCGTTTGTCCCTTTGTTAGGCTGAAAAATCAATAGTTGGTTTTTGTGTACTGTATTGTTACAATAGAAAATAAACTATTATCTCTTGTATCTCAGATGATATAATATTTTTTACACAAAATAGAAACAAAATTTTGTCAAATAAAAAAAAACTACTACTTTTGCAGTTTAGAAAAAAGCCCTCATGGGATTTTTTATTATTTGTATAAAATGTAAACTTATGCTGTTGTAGCTCAGTGGTAGAGCACTTCCTTGGTAAGGAAGAGGTCACGAGTTCAATCCTCGTCAACAGCTCAAATTTTTAAAGAGTTAATTAGAAATCAATATATAAACCGTAATTATAATTATAATAAAAAACAAGTTAAGCTATGGCTAAAGAAAAATTTGACAGGTCGAAACCGCACGTAAACGTGGGAACAATCGGACACGTTGACCACGGTAAGACTACATTGACTGCCGCTATCACTACGGTATTGGCAAAGAAAGGACTTTCCGAGCTTCGTTCGTTCGATTCTATCGACAACGCTCCTGAAGAAAAAGAACGTGGTATAACTATTAATACCTCGCATGTTGAGTATCAGACAGCTAACCGTCACTACGCACACGTAGACTGTCCGGGACACGCCGACTACGTTAAGAACATGGTAACAGGTGCCGCTCAGATGGACGGTGCTATCATCGTGGTAGCCGCCACAGACGGTCCTATGCCTCAGACTCGCGAACACATCTTGTTGGCTCGTCAGGTAAATGTACCTCGCCTTGTTGTATTTATGAACAAATGCGATATGGTAGACGACCCCGAAATGCTCGACTTGGTAGAGATGGAAATGCGTGAATTGCTTTCGTTCTACGAATTCGACGGCGACAACACTCCTATCATCCGCGGTTCGGCTCTCGGAGCATTGAACGGTGTACCCGAATGGGAAGAAAAAGTAATGGAGCTTATGGATGCCGTAGACTCGTGGATAGAATTACCTCCGCGTGCTGTGGATAAACCTTTCTTGATGCCCGTCGAAGACGTATTCTCTATCACAGGTCGTGGTACAGTGGCTACAGGTCGTATCGAAACAGGTGTTATCAAAGTAGGTGAAGAAGTCCAAATCATCGGTTTGGGTGCAGAAGGTAAGAAATCTGTTGTTACAGGTGTGGAAATGTTCCGCAAGCTGCTCGACCAAGGTGAAGCAGGCGACAACGTAGGTCTGTTGCTCCGCGGTATCGACAAAGACGAAATCAAACGCGGTATGGTTATCACACACCCGGGTAAGGTTACACCTCACACTTCGTTCAAGGCATCTGTGTATATCTTGAAGAAAGAAGAAGGTGGTCGTCATACTCCGTTCCACAACAAATATCGTCCTCAGTTCTATATCCGTACTTTGGATGTTACAGGTGAAATCACTCTGCCCGAAGGTACAGAAATGGTAATGCCCGGCGACAACTTGGAAATAGAAGTAAAATTGATATATCCTGTTGCTTGCTCCGAAGGTCTTCGTTTCGCTATCCGCGAAGGCGGACGTACAGTAGGTTCGGGTCAGATTACAAAACTTATTGATTGATAAGTAATTTAAATATAGAGTTGCGGTATTGGTAACTTTGTATTGCAACTCTTTTTAAAACCTACGGGAGTAGTTCAGTTGGTAGAACGTCGGTCTCCAAAACCGAAAGTCGTGAGTTCGAGCCTTACCTCCCGTGCAAATTAAAAAAGGGATAAATTTATATGAAATTTATAAATTATTTAAAAGATTGTTACAACGAACTTGTACACAAAACATCTTGGCCCACCCGACAAGAGCTTACAAGCAGTGCCGTAGTAGTACTCGTAGCATCTGTTATCATAGCTCTTGTGGTATGGTTGATGGATTTTAGTTTTGAAAAAATAATGAGTTTTATATATTCAGTGTAAAATAACGCAAAATATAGATGTCCGAATCTAATAAGAAATGGTATGTTTTGCGTGCGATGAGCGGCAAAGAGAAACAGGTAAAGGAATATATCGACATAGAACTCGAAAAAGGGGGAGATTTGTCTCGATATGTTGCTCAGGTAGTGATACCTACCGAGAGAGTTTATGTAGTGCGTAATGGCAAAAAAGTAATAAAAGAACGCACTTTTTTACCCGGTTATGTACTAATAGAGGCGGCTCTTACTCGTGAAATATCGGGTTGGTTACGTAATGTGCCGAACGTATTGGGTTTCTTGGGAGTAAATGAGTCGCCCGGTAATTATCAACCAATTCCTTTGCGTTCGCAAGAGGTTACCCGCCTGCTTGGTACGGTCGATTCGCTCGAAGAGAGTCCCGAAGAGTTGTTGGTGCCATATTTGGTTGGCGAAACAGTGAAAGTGATAACCGGTCCATTTAGTGGATTTTCTGGTATTATTGAGGAGGTTAGCAACGAGAAACGCCGTATGAAAGTTAATGTTAAAATTTTCGGCAGAAGTACCCCTCTCGAACTTGGATTTATGCAAGTAGAAAAAGAGAGCTAAAAAAACAAGAAAAAATTATATAAAGGCCTTTGTAGCTGGGGAAACCGATTAACGGTTAAAGCGATTTTTATATAATCAAAGTATTATTATATAAAAAGATTAGTATGAATTTCCCAATGATAATATTACCGGCTATACTTTCGAAGAGTTTAGATGGATGCTTCGGACTACTTTTAATCTATCAGACCTTAAACGCAACGTGAAAGCGGTAAGGAATAATCGTATCTTATTAAATAACATCGATAAACTCTTTGAAACGTATAAAAAAATTAAGTAGTTGTTTGTTTATAATATTATTTGCTATAGTATTTGTTGCGTGTGAGCGAAATAAACCTATCAGATACTATAAATACTATAGTATAAAGAATAATTTGAATAATGAGGTTGTTATTAAATTTTACATGAGAAATTTAGACGGTAATTCATCTGTTGAACCGATTTATACATTGCAACCTGGCGAAAATTCTGAGGTATTTGATGAATTGATAGTAAAATATCCTAATAAAGCACCGTCAGATAGCAGAATAATGTATACGGACCCTATTATGCCTATCAATTTTTTTGTAGCATCGAGGGACTCTATTGATATATATGTTAATAATGTTTTAGTAAAACGATATAAACGGTCTAAATCTTATCCAAAATCTCCTTATAATAAAGGCTCTTACGATACTGTTATCAAAGACAAAGAGGGACGGGATATAAATGTATATACCATTCTAAATAGTGATTTTTGAGCAAAAAATAAATACGAGCTATCCTATAAAAGGGTAGCTTTTTTAGTTGTGAGTTCTTTCTTGATTCTTTGCCGACAGAGAGTAGCAAATTTTGAGCTTAGATTATGATGTATTGGTATATTCTAAAAAAAGACAGATTTCGAACATCTGTCTTTTTTTTGTTTTATTTAGCTATACTGTCGTTGCCATAGGCGTTAGCCAAGGGAATAAAATGTGCCTTTAAATCGGGCTTTTCCATATTGGGGTCGAGCGGATACATTGGTCGCTGTATATGCTTGTAGGGCAATCTAAGAAGGTCTTGGTCTACTCCTCCGGGAGTTAAAGCCATCATCCACCCCTTACGTATATTGTATAACTCGGGTACAAGATAACCAATCTTTACAACCACTATATCGGTCTGTCTGGGGTCTAATCCTATCTCTGTGAAGTATCGTTCGAGATGATATGCCTTGCGTTTTGCCGTAACAATTATCGAGATACTGCCTGTTTTTACAACTACAATGGTATTGTCTTTTTCGTCTATGTGGATAGCGGTAATTTTACCTTTCACATATACCGGCGGAGCGTATCTGTCATCTATTTTTGCTCCCAAATGCCCTTCTATTGTACCTCCTACGCCTATTTCTACAGCTTTCAAGACAAATGTAATATCAGGGATAGAAGCGTATATTACACTTTTACCATTGGCGTGTTTAAACTCAGGACGTTTTAACAATTCGGTAAGAGTCCAAGTAACGTCACCAGCGCCTCCGGCGGTGGGATTATCGCCCATATCACTTATTATAAAAGGTTTGTCGTTGCTCGACAAAGCATTTGTAAGACACTCCGATAGGTATGCAGTGGGAGCGACAAACTCGAATTGCTCTCTTACTTCCCAAAAATGTTCTGCAAGTTTTTCGGCAGCTCTGCGCACAGCCTCTTTGTCGTCGCCATAGGTCATTACCACAGCGTGATTTCGAGGCTCATCTGCCCACGGATATGACATCCAAATGGATGCATCTATTACCTTATCGCCGTCTATTAATTTTGGTATCTGCGCGTACAAACTTTTTGCAGGCTCTATACGTGTGCTTGTCTTCTCGCCCGGTAGTAGTATAGGTACGGGTATCCAAGCTTTGTAGGCAGGTTTGCCTTTACCACTCTCTATTCTGTCGATTAGGTTTGTCAAGGCACGTTTTTTAGACACCATTGCATCTTCGTGCGGAGCAAGTCGATAACAGGTAATAAGGTCTGTATTTTGGGCTAAGCGTGGCGATACGGAACCGTGCAAGTCCATACATGTAGATATAAGCACATCGTCGCCAATTACCTCTCTTATACGAATTATGAAATCGCCTTCGGGGTCTTCCATGTCTTGAACGCTCATAGCACCGTGTATATCGAAAAACAGCCCATCTATCGGCATAGCTTTTTTGAGCATTTCGAGTGTAGTTTTTACCATATTCTCGTAAACTTCACGTTTGACTATTCCGCCCGGCATAGCATGAGAACGGAGCGTAGGTACCCAATCGGCTTTGTTTAATACACCCGAATCCGTCGAAAAGAATGGGTAATACGAAAAAATACTATCGCCTATAAGCAGCGGGAAAGCCGACTCGTCCGAAACAGCAGGCGAAAATGTGCTCGACTCTATTGCAATACCCGCTATAGCAATACGAGGCAGACATTTTTGGGGCTTGCCGCAATATGTAAACAGAAATATTGTTACGGCAAGTAACACATAAATACTTTTCTTCATAAAAATAACGAATTGATTGTTTCTTGAATTGTGTTGCAAAGTTAATAAAATTTTATTGATAATTTAAGTTTTTTAACCTTGATTGTACATTAGAAAAAAAATGTGGGTTTTGATTCATTGTTTTTCATAATTGTGTTGATTAGCTCTCGTTGATATGTTTTGTTTTGTGCTATGCAAGGTAAATAAGTCCAATTGATTTGATTGATAAAATTACTTTTTGTATTAAATTGTTTTAATATGTCGAGAATTTTATAGAACTTTGCACTAAGATTGTTTGTTATGTTTGATTATTAATAGTCAGATGTATACGTGTTTTGTTCGGAATAAACAATTTATTTTATTGATATTTTATAAATGCACTGTAATTAAAACCTTTATTATCTTTGATATGAACCCTCTTATTGGCATATCGGCAAACTACGACGAAAACAATTCGAAACTTGCAGAAAACTATTATAAATCTATCATTGCCGCAGGCGGCACACCTGTTATAATACCTGTTACCGACTGTAACGATACATTGGAGAAGATAGTGGCTTCGCTTGATGGCATACTGTTTAGCGGTGGAGGCGATATGCACCCTTGCTATTATGGAGAAGAGCCTATCCCCGAAAACGGAGAGGTAAACGAGCTTCGCGACCGTTACGATTATAACCTTATGATAATGGCAGCCAAATGGCAACTACCTATTTTGGGTATCTGTCGCGGAATGCAAACTATCAATATAGCTTTTGGAGGCTCGCTTTATCAGGATATTAAGGCTCAGTATGAAATGATTCCGCTCAACCATTCGCAAGAGGAGGCGAAGTCGGTAGCTACACAAAAAGCAACTATAGCAGAGGGTTCGCTGTTGAACGAGATTTTAGGAGTTGGTACATTGGATATAAACACCATACACCATCAGTCGGTAAATCGTGTTGCAGAGGGTTTTAGGGCTGTCGCCCATACCGACGATGGTATTTGTGAGGCTGTCGAAAGTTTATATTACCCTATTGTGGGCGTACAATGGCACCCCGAACACTTATCCGGAGTATCCGATTTGGCGGTATATAGCAGTACCGAGATAACCGATAATCCGCATTTGAGATTGTTTAGATGGTTGGTCAATGAAGCAAAATTGTTCTCTCACGCAAAAAAAATACATGCGAATTGCTTTGTAGTTGATTCTCACTGTGATACGCCTATGTTTTTTCATTACGATAGTGTCAATGTGGTTGAAAACAAACCGCAATGGGTTGACCCTGCCGATTTCGACGCTGCGGACGAAAAGCCACTTTGGTACGAGATAAAGGTCGATGCAAAACGTATGCAACAGGGGAGGGTCGATGCTGTGTTTATGGTTGCATATATCCCACAAAATACACCTAATGACGAGGCTGTGCTAAAAGCCAAAAGCCTGTTAAATAAGATTGTATATCAAGTTGATAAAAGTAACGATAAAGTCCGAATAGCTCGCTCGTTTACCGATATTCAGAGAGCCAAAGTCGATTCTGTACCGGCTATTATTTTGGGCATAGAAAATGGTTACGCCTTAGGTAACAGTCTTGACAATATCGATTATTTCTACACTATTGGAGTGCGTTATATTACTCTGTGCCACAATGGCGACAACCCAATATGCGACTCCGCAATGCAGACAAACCAAATTCACAACGGACTAAGTGTTTATGGGCGACAGGTAGTATCCAAAATGAACGAGTTGGGAATAATGGTAGATATATCGCACGCAGGCGAAAAGAGCTTTTGGGATATTATAGAGCATTCGAGCAAGCCGATAATAGCGTCGCACTCGTGCTGTAAGTCATTGCGTAACCATCTTCGCAACCTTACCGACGAGCAGATAAAGGCAATCGCCCAAAAAGGAGGCGTGGTGCAGATATGTCTGTACAAGCATTTTCTGAGCGATATCCAAAAGGCTTCTGTAGCCGATGTCATCAGGCATATTAAGCACATTATAAATCTTGTCGGTATAGACTATGTAGGTATCGGAAGCGATTTCGACGGAGGAGGCGAGATAATGGGCTGTAGAGCGGAAAACGAGATTATAAATATCACCAAAGCACTTATTCGTGAAGGTTTTTCCGACGAAGATATATACAAAGTATTGGGAGGTAATTTGTTGAGAGTGTTTAGAGAACAGGCGTAAACTTACTATACAAATTTTTTGTAAATTTGCACTTTTACTCAATACCGACTATTAATTTTTTGAAAGGGAAATAATGGAACATTTTTACGAATATATTTACACCGGATATTTTGGTGGCTACGACCTTGAGAAGATGGAGTTGATAAATGATTATTTTGCCAATGTCGGCGAAAAAAATCGTTTTTTCGACTCTACCACATACGAATATGTAGTAGAGTTTTTAATCGAACGCAACAATCTTACTCAGGCACGCGAGATACTTTTTACAGCCAAACAATTATTTCCCGACAACGAAAATTACATAATACTTGAGGTATTGATAGAAAAAAGAGAAAACTCCCAAAAGGCTCTTAATCTGTGTAACAAGTATTTTAAACAATACAGTAATGCCGTATTTTTGCTTATAAAATCGATAACACTTTTTGAACAGAAAAATTATGAAAAGGGCGAAAAAGCTCACGAAGTATTTATAAAAAAACTTAACGAACCCGATTGGTTGGCAGAGGCTTATTTTCAGATTGCTCTGTATCTGAATAGCGATAGATACGAAATCATAGACGAACCCGATGAAGAGTTTATGACTCGCACAATGTTAATCAAAAAATTTGTAGATAAAGCTTTGAAACATACACTTGACAATAAGGGTCTTATGTATTATGCCGTACAGTTTCATACGCTCGAAAATCTGAGAGAAGCAAAAACCATTTTGAATAAAATAATAGACAAAGATTCGTACAACAAAGAGGCTTGGCGAATGTTGTCGGAGATACTTTTTGAGGACGAACAGTATGCCGAAGCAGCCGAAGCTTACAAATATCGTATTGCCATCAACGATGGAAATACAATGAACCATTTTCAATGTGGCGTATGCTACGGCAAATTGGGTAAGTGGGCAGAGGCTCTGCATTACTACGAGCTACAAGAGAAAAACTTCCCTATGTTGTTGATGGACAACAAGGAGTTTTATGGATCGCTAAAAAACAATCAGGCAGAGTGTCTTATGAAAATGGGCGTTTTCGAGCAGGCTCTTGAGATTTGTCTGAAAATTTTAGAGATAGACTCCAACAATTTTCAAGCCACGGTAAAAGCAGCACAATGTTATAACTTTATGAACAACAATAAGGCTGCTGTGGAGTTTTTGCTAAAAGCGTTGAAGATGCACAACGACTATCAGTACAATGAGTACGAAAATCTGTTTGAAACCATCGGAGATATATTTGCCGAAATATCGGAAGACCAAGAGGATAGCGAGAAAAAAGATACACTTCTCAATTCCATTCTGGCGTACAGCAAGTCGCTTATGTTTTTGAATATAACAGGTAATGTCGAAAACAAGAACTTTGAAGACATTCAGCTTCAGAATGCTATCAGAATGTTGAAAATAGGGCGTTCTTATATCATATTGGGCGACTATACCAATGCTCTAATCAACTTTCAATTTGCCAACTATATGCACTCCGAATTGCCAAGTTTGCAGTTTTTCCTTACAATCTGCTACTATCATCTCGACTTTATAAAAGAGGCATTTATGCATTTTGAACGAATACCGCTACCCGAACTTGAACAGTTTAAGGCTTTTATGCCCGACCTGCTGGAGATAGAAAAGAAATATCATGAAAGAAATATTTAATCAAAATTTTAGTATGAATTTTTTTCAAAAAAATATTTTTAACCCTGCAATAAAATATGTTGTTGCTTTGTTGTTTAGCCATATATTTGTAATCAACTCGAATGCTCAGAATGTAGAACCAACCGATACCACTTCGTGGTTTTACAAGGTGGAACAATGGTACGCAAACAATATGAACTACGGTACTATTACCGTGCTTATGGCTGCCGAAAGCTCTATTTTTCCTGTACCTTCGGAGCTTGTGGTGCCACCTGCTGCCTATATTGCATCGCAAGAAGAGAGCCATCTGGATATGGCATTGGTAATACTGTTTGCCACTATAGGAGCATTGATTGGTGCTACGGCAAACTACTTTATACTCGGTATGTGGCTCGGTCGAAGTGTCATATACAGATTTGCCGAAAGTAAGGTAGGCAAGATGCTTTTTCTGAGTAGAGAAAAAATAGAAAAGGCCGAAGTGTTTTTCAACAAATATGGCATACTCTCCACTTTTATAGGACGATTTATACCTGTAATTCGACACTTTATATCGATTCCGGCAGGCTTTGCCAAAATGAACTACTTAGCCTTTGCTATTTTTACCTTTATCGGAGCCGGACTTTGGAACTGCATATTGGCATTACTCGGATATTGGGCTCACGGACAGCAAGACCTAATCAACCGATACGCTCACGAGTTTGGCTATGGACTTTTGGCTTTGGTAGGCTTGGGTGTGGTATATCTGGCGGTAAAATATTTTCTCAAAAAAAGAAAAAGGCAAACATCTTATAATGGCTGACAAAGAGCGTATTATATTGGGAATAGACCCAGGTACAACCGTTATGGGCTATGGTGTAATCAGGGTAGTAGGTTGCAAAGCCGAGTTTATGGGTTTGGGTATCATCAATTTACGCTCAATAAAAAACCACTACCTATCACTCAAAAAAATTTTTGAGGAGGTTACCAAACTCATTGAATTCTACCTGCCTGACGAGTTGGCGGTGGAATCTCCCTTTTTTGAAAAAAATATTCAGTCGATGCTCAAACTTGGCAGGGCACAGGGTGTGGCTATAACTGCGGCTATCACTCGTGACATACCAATAACAGAGTATGCTCCGTTGAAGATAAAAATGGCTATAACAGGCCAGGGTAGGGCTTCCAAAGAGCAAGTCGCCGATATGTTGTGCAGAATACTCAAAATATCTGCCGATAATTTTCCCAAAGAGTTGGATGCTACCGACGGACTTGCGGCAGCATATTGCCACTATCTGCAAACATCTTCTTCTGCTCTGTCGGACAACAAAAAATACAAGAATTGGAAAGAGTTTGCTACCAAAAATCAAACCAGAGTAAAGTTGTAGAGTGGGTAATTGATTAAACTCAGATTGATATATTAGAATAGTAAATTATGTGTTGATTTTGTATCTTTTAAAAAAGATATTTTTAATGTGATCGAAAAAGATGTTTCTCCACTGAATCTCCCAAATATAACCTGTTCAGAGCCATATCAATAATTACCATTGTCCCCAAATGTTTGATTGTTTTATTTTATTAAAAACTACATGAGTTCTGGATAAGAAAAAATCTTATGAAATCCGGTAATTATACAATTATTTTGTGCTTTTAGTTTTGAAAAATAACAAATTACAATATAATACATATGATTGCCAAAGATAAGATTACAGAAATAAATTTTGCATACTCTATGAATTTAGCAAGAGTTTTGATGTGCAAATGCAAAATCGTTAGATTTTATACGCTTCTCAAAGGTTATATAGATATTTTTGCATTTCAATTTCTTTCTTGGTAAAACCACTATTCTGTTTTTTTAACCCAACATATATTACATTGTTTTTTTGTAATTAAGAATTGCCCACAGATTAAATAAAATAGCAAATCCTAACATCATCAAGAAATGATATTGAATATCGCCTAACCCACTTCCTTTGAGTATAACCATCCGGATAACATCAATGAAATAAGTTACAGGACTGCATTTGGCTATTATATATGCCCAGGC
This sequence comes from Porphyromonadaceae bacterium COT-184 OH4590, assembly GCA_000768855.1. Taxonomy (GTDB): domain Bacteria; phylum Bacteroidota; class Bacteroidia; order Bacteroidales; family Paludibacteraceae; genus F0058. The sequence goes on from JRAN01000037.1 coordinate 18,242, forward strand.
AGGCATGCTTTCAATAGAGGTGAATATGCCACTCATTAAAATGAAAACCATCATAAAAAAGAATGTAATGAACATTACTTGCTGTTGAGTTTCACAGTATGTAGAGATTAATAATCCCAGACCAAGCATAGCAATAAGATAAACAGATAAATATCCAAAGAGTAAAATGATGCTTCCTACCGGAACGATTCCATAAATAAAACGTGCTACGATAAATAGTCCAAAACTAAAAACCAATAGCCCTATAACCCAGAAAGGAATAAGTTTACCTAGTATAAAGAGTGTTCTTTTTATCGGAGTTACATTTATTTGTTCTATTGTCCCCATTTCCTTTTCTCTAATTGTATTTAAAGCACACATATAAGTAGCCACTAACGAAATCAGAAGTACCAAGATACCCGGTACCATAAAATATCGGTAGTTCATCACCGGATTGAACCAATTGGAAGATGTTACCCGGATAGTCGGCACAATATTAAAACGTTCGGGGTGTATACACTGCAAGCGAACATTAGTATTGAAGTCGGCTATGATCCGATTAAGATATGCCACACCCAAACTTGCTTTTACTCCATTAATCGCATTTACTGCAATGAAAAGTTTTTGCCCTTTGACCACAATCAACTCTTGTTCAAAATTAAGAGGTATTTCCAATATCAAATCAACTTTATCGTTTTCTATAAATTCGAATGCATCATTGAATGATTTTGGATAAGCCGTTATGTTGAAGTAGCCGGATGCGGCTATTTTTGAAGTTAATTTTTGTGAGTATACCGAATGATCATGATCAATGATAGCGACTGAAATATCTTTCATTTCATAATCTGCAGCCAGTGGAAGAATGAATAATTGGATTATAGGCATTGCAAAAATCATGGGCAAAAGAGTTTTGTTGCGAAATATTTGCTTAAACTCTTTTCTTAATAGAAATCTTAGCATTCTCATAATAAACGATTTTTGAATTTCTTGAAACTGATAAAAAGGAAAAGACAGGTCATACCTGTAAGTATTAATATTTCTCGCCAAACAGAGCTAATGTCAAGCCCTTTTATCATAATTGATTTAATAAAAATATAGTACCATTTTGAAGGTAAAATATTGGAAAAATATTGAAGAGCATCAGGCATGTTTTCTATAGGGAAGATAAAACCCGTGAAAATAGTTACAGGAACCATCAGCCCTATTAATGAAATAAGAATTGCCTCTTGTTGTGTTTCAACAATATTTGAAATGAGTAATCCCAAAGAAAGGGCTGTAATAATAAACAATACACTTACTCCGAAAAGAAGCAATAAACTGCCATTTACTGGCACACCTAACAGGGTAACACTCAATAAAACTATTACAGTGAAATTTATGAGAGATAAGAAAAGATATGGTATTACTTTGGAAACAATCAATAAAAACGGGTTTACAGGGGAGACCAACAATATTTCCATAGTACCATATTCCTTTTCTCGCACAATAGAAACAGAAGTCATCATTACACTAATCAGCATGAGTATCAACACCATTACACCTGGGACAAAATTAATCGCACCCTTTAATCCTGGATTATACAACATGCGACTTTCCGTACCAATATGGTATGGTAAATTTAGATTCTCATATAATGTTTTTTGATAATCCATTATGATATTCGTTGCATAAGCTGTCAATATATTAGCTGTGTTTGGGTCAGATGCATCAGCAATAATTTGAACATGTGCTTGATTGAGATGCAGTAAATCATTTCCAAAATTTGCAGGAAAAACAACCGCAAGTTTGACATCGCCTTTTTTGAAAGAACTCTCTATCTGCAAGTGATTCAACAAGGATTCTTTTATAACAAAATTTCCGTTTGCGGAAAACTTATCTATTATCATTCTGGAATAATCATCTTTAGAATAATCGCAAATTACAATTTTAGAGTTCTTTATCTCATTGGTCAGAGCAAATCCAAACAGAAGGATTTGTATGACAGGCAAACCGAATAGTATTAATAGCGTTTTTCTATCACGGAGCATGTGATGAAACTCTTTTTTGATAAAAATGAAAAATTGGTTCATTGTGTATTGATTTTAATCTGAGGTTCGTTGTGCTTTTCTTGCGAGTCTAAGGAATACATCATCCATTGATTTGGCAGAAAACATTTGTTTTAATTTTACTGGGGTGTCTAATGCTTCTATTTTTCCATCGACCATGATAGAAACACGATTACAATATTCGGCTTCATCCATATAATGTGTAGTAACAAATATCGTAATTCCTTGATTTGCGGCATCATATATCAGTTTCCAGAATTGTCTTCTGGTTATAGGATCGACTCCTCCGGTGGGTTCGTCTAAAAAAACAATTTTAGGTTGATGAAGTATTGCAACGGAAAAAGCCAATTTCTGTTTCCACCCCAATGGTAACGAGGCAACCAACTTGTTTCTCTCGCCTTGTAATCCTAATTTTTCTATCAGTTCATCGGTCTTGTTTTTTAGTTGATAGTTATCCAATCCGTAAATTCCTCCAAAAAGATGTATATTCTCTATTACTGTCAAATCTTCGTAAAGTGAAAATTTTTGACTCATATAACCAATGTTCTTCTTTATATTCTCTGTTTGGTTATAGACATCGAACCCCGCAATTATAGCATCTCCTGATGTTGGAGTCGATAATCCGCACAACATCCGCATAGCTGTTGTTTTACCAGCGCCGTTTGCTCCCAGAAATCCGAAAATCTCACTTTGGGACACGTCAAAAGTTATGTTGTCAACGGCTGTAAAATCTCCGAATCTTTTTGTCAGCTTATCTGTTTTTATTACAACTTCATTCATGTTTACTTTTCCATTAATTTGATAAAACAATCTTCGATGTTTGGCATAATCTGCTTTAACTCGATGTTTTGATGTCCTTGCTCTGTCAGATAATTTCGTAATTCATCACGTGCGGCTTCGTTATCATTTTGAAAGGAAAGATGCAGGTATTCTCCAAAGGCGAAACAACTTTTTATGTTTTCTGCTTTCTGCATATCGTATATCAACATATTCATGTTGGATGATTTGAGTCCATACATACTGTCGGGATAGTGTTTAATGATACCTTGCGGTGTGTCTATTGACAGTATTTTCCCCGATTGTATCAGTGTAATCCTGTCGCACAGTGTTGCTTCGTCCATATATGGCGTTGATACCAATATCGTAATACCCTGCTTTTTTAGTTTACACAACATCTCCCAGAACTCTTTCCGAGAGACGACATCAACACCGGTTGTGGGTTCGTCCAAGAATAAAACAGAAGGACGATGTATTAGGGCACAGCATAAGGCAAGTTTTTGTTTCATTCCACCCGAAAGTTTCCCCGCCAGTCGTGTCTTGAAAGGCTCTATATGGATATATATGTCTTGTATCAAATCATAATTCTTCTTAACAGAAATATTGAAAAGGGTTGCAAAAAAATGAAGATTTTCCTCCACCGTCAAATCTTGATAAAGCGAAAAACGTCCGGGCATGTAACCAATGCTGTTACGAATTTTCTTATAATCTTTCACGACATCCCAACCGTTCACTTTTGCTTTCCCCTTGTCGGCAAGCATCAGGGTTGTAAGAATACGGAAAAGTGAAGTTTTACCCGCACCATCTGCTCCTATCATACCATACAATTCTCCTTCGTTGACTTGGAAGCTGACATTGTCAAGAGCCTGAATGTCGGTATATTTCTTGCTAATATTCTCTACTGAAATAATTGCCATAATCTGTAATATGTTTAAATGATTATTAATTAATCGAATGTAATTTCTCCATACATCCCAATTTTGTAGGTGCCATCATTTTTTACTTTTATTTTTAAAGCATAGACTAAATTGGCTCTTTCATCTTTAGTTTGAATGGTTTTGGGTGTAAATTCAGCCTTATCACTAATCCAGATTATAGTTCCTTCAGTGGTTTTGAAGCCTCCCTTGCCGTCATCTGTATGTACAGTTACCTTTTGATCCAGTTTTACTTGAGATAGCTGATTTCCCGTTATGTAAACTCGAAGGATTATATTCGACAAATCTGCAATTTTGTACAATGGTTTTCCAATGGAAGTCATTTCATTTACTCGTGCGTATTTTGTTAACACTGTTCCATTGATTGGATTTATTATGCGGCATTTATAAATCTGGTCTTCCAATTGTTTACTTTGAATAAACAGAGATTGCACTTCCTTATCAATTCCCATTGTCGAAATTCGTAGGGACGATTTCTGTGCTTCAATTTGTTTTTTCAGAACTTCAATTTGAGAATTTATGTCATCTAATTGTTTGGAGGTTGCTGCATCTCCTTGTATCAGATTGGTGATTCTAATTTTTTCATATTCAGCTGAATATAGTTGTTGTTGTAGAGAGGCCAACTGTGTTGGAATATTGGGTTTTTTGCTTCGCAATACTTCAATTTGAGCTAAAAGTTGCTCTTTTTTCAGTGATAGCTGAAGGCTGTCAATGTATCCTATTGTAATACCACTTTCTAACACATTCCCTTCTTCTACATCAAATCGCAATATAATACCTTGTGCCTGTGAAGAAATTACACTCTCTTCCGCTTCAAAAGAACCCGATGCATCAAAATTATGGTTAGAGCCACAAGAACAAATAAACATAGATAACAATAATATTATCACTAATCCCGGATTAAAATTTATATTTTTCATATTCATTTATTTTTAATATTTTCAGTTTCCTGATGTTATTTTATAATTGTATTGAGTCATAAGTAGCTGTATTTCATGCAAAAGAAGGCTGTTCCTTGCTCTGTCTTCTGCATTAATCTGTAGAATATAATCACTTGCTGTAGCTGTTCCATTTTCCAGCTGGTTTTTAGTTCTGTTTTTCACACTTTCTCTCAGTTTGATTATCTCGTAATCAGATTCTATCAATCTTTTCAATTTAATTATTTCAGCATTCTTCTGAGTTAGTGCAAGATTGGTGTTAAAGAGAAATAAATCTTGTTGTACATCAATTGATTCTTTTTTCAGAATAAGGTCTTTTTTTTGTTTCCGATACGTATATAGTCCCGAAATATTCCAACTCAACCTGATTCCTCCTATGTAGTAAAAAGAAAAATCATTGCTCAAAAAATTTAATCCCGGCTTTCCGTATCCTCCTTGTAAAAATAAATTTACATGCGGGATATTCCGATTATTTAATAATCGTTCTTGAATATTCAGTGCATTTTTTTGTGTTTCAAAAAGATTTAATTCAGGTCGGTTTATGGTCGAAGATAGAGCTAATACTTTGGGCCTCTCAAATTGAGTAGTTTCACTAATCTTATAATTGATTAATAACGATAGCATGTCGGCATATCCCTTGCGCATTGCCTTTAATTCGATTATTTTTTGATTGGTATTTAATAATTCTACTTTCAGTATATCAGCACTACTCTTTAGAGTGATGCCATTGATAATTGCAGAGTTTGTCTTTTCAATACCCTTTTGAATATCTGTTTTCAACAACTCTGTTTGTTTTATTTGTGCGTCTATTAAAATAATACCGAAAAACAACCGATTAATGCGCTCTTTTAATTTGTACAGTTCAACATCAATTTTCTGTTTTTCCATTGCCGTATTAGTTTTTACTAATTCGATATTATTTTTTACAGTAATCAAGCCTGTAATTGGCTGTAAAATTTCTGCAGATATTTTGTACTGGTCTTTGCTTAAACTTGGAATAGTAACATTAGGTAATGAAATTGGAAACTCCGTAACTTCAGACTGGTAAGTTATTTGTCCTGAGACACCCAATTGTGGCAAGTATCCCTTTGCAACATTGCTGATAGAATATTCTCTACTCTTTTCTATCAGTACATACTGGTTGATTAATGGATAATTGCGTTGCCCCATCGTATAGCATTCTTCAATTGTTAATTGCCCAAATACTTGGCTACATAAGCAAATCATAAAGCTTAATAAGAAAAATTTTTTTTGATTCATTTTGACTTGTTTTTAATATGTTAGAATATTACTGAGATTATTCAACAAATATGTTCAACAATTTTGTTGATTTGTGAGTAAAAAAAATCATAGCCGTAGACATGCAAGGATAAATTGCACATTTTGTTCTTTACGTTTTTCCAAAAAATATTTGCTGTCTATTGTTAAGAAATCAGACTTAAAGCGATTGACAAAAGGAAGTGCCATAAATGTAACAATATTAAGAGATACGATATTTATCATCAAATCAATAGGCTTTATAGGTCTAATTGTTTCGTTGGCTACTTCTCTGGCTATTAAAGAAGCCAAATTTGATAAAACAGTTTCAAATATTGGTGAAAGCGTTTCTAATAATATTTTTCTATTCTGCTCATTACTAATGATTTCCGAATACATGAAAATTGCTAAATTAGGGTTAGCTGCAATAAAATCAAAGTGTTTTTCAATAAAAAATTTTATTCGTTCGTTAAAAGGGAGATTTTCATTTTCATTAATAGTTGAAAATGTTTTGGTAAGCAGTTGTATCTTATTTGTGAGAACAGTTTTAAATATATTTTCTTTGGTCTGAAAATAGTAGTGAAGCATGGAATGAGTAACTCCTGCACGTTTTGCAATAACAGTAGTCCTTGTCCCTGCAAACCCTTTCTCTAAAAATTCAATTTCAGCTGCTTGTAAAATAATTTCTTTAGTATTTAAATCTTCACGCATATATAAATCGACAAAACTGTTCGACAAAATTGTTGACGCTGCAAAATTACATCTTTTTTTGAATATGACAAATTTTTTATAAAAAGATTCGATCTTCTACAAGAAATAAACTGTCTTTTTTATAACAGAATTGTTTGTGAATATTTTACTTAATTTAACGCGATTTCGACCTAATTGGGGATCAATCTTGAGCTATCAATAAGTTCTTGATAGTGGTTTATTGATAGTTTCTTCTCAAAAAAAGAGTAAGCCACCAAAGCCGATAACATATTTGTAATGATGTTGTCAAAACATTCGATGATGTATGCTGTCAATAAAAGTTGTTCGAACAAGTCTTTGGAGATGTAGCATTTATCACCAAAAAGCTTTCTAAAGATGCGTTTGTAAAAATCTATGTACTTGAGAGGTTTTATGTCGTCTATGTTTTCGGGAGTAAGTATAAAATCTAAGGTTTTGCCTTTATCGTTGATTAAGTATGTTCATCATTTCGCTTTGAGAGAGTAAAATTACATTTTCATTTCCGGTTTTTGCCCCCTTCAAAGGTGTGATCTTTGATTAATTTGTAAAATTCTTTGTTAAATTCATCGATAATGAAATAAATTTCTGTAATTTTATGCTCTGGAGTTATAATGGATTTGTTTTGGTATTACTCTATGTTTAAGCACTATAAAGTTACTAACATTCCCATTATGTTCCAACTTTTTGGACCCATTGCTTACATTGAAATCACGTTATTTAAGAAAATATCTGTAATTAGATGGTTAAATAGATATAGAATTTTTAATTAATATTTTACTTATAACCAAAATATTATCGACTACTTCCGCCTAATCCTTGCCTTTAATACTTCCCATATATCCTCAATTGGAAATTCGCGTCGAGCTACAAACACCACAAACGGCACAAACCATAGCATACGCCAAGCGAGGTTTGTCCCAAAGTTGCCCCAATCAACCAATAGCATTATCAAGCTAAGTCCGATAGAGACGATGAAGTAAGCACCCATTTTGCGTATATTGTAGCGTATAGGGTAATATTTTTGTCCTAAGATATAGCATAGTATCATCATCACGGCAAAACTTATAAGCGAGGCGAAGACGCAAGCCCAATAACTGTATCTGGGTATGAATATAACATTAATTGTGAGTGTTATAACGAAGCCAAGAGTTGATAAGTACGTGCCCCAAATGGTTTTGTCCGTCAGCTTGTACCAAAGCGAAAGATTGTAATAAATGCCTTGAAACGAGTATGTTATCAGTACAAATGGTACTATGTTTATAGCCGAGCGAAACTCCTCGCCCAACAGCAGTTTAAGCACATCTAAAAATGCCACAAGTAGCAGGTATATTACTGTCAGGGCGAGGACAAAATAAGTCATTGCCGTCGAGTAGGTCGTTTTGTTGTCGCTCTGCTCTTTTTGGGCAAAGATAAAGGGTTCGTAAGCAAAGCGGAAGGCGTAAGTAAACATCATCATTACCATCGCTATCTTGAACGATGCCTGATAAACACCGAGTTCCGCTCTTGCCACATCGAGCGAGTCGGGGTAAACGTAAGGAAAGATTAGGCGGTCGATAGTCTGGTTCATTATGCCTGCTATGCCGAGCATCAGTAGTGGTAGCGAGTATTTGAGCATTTGTTTGAGTATCGTTAGGTCAAACTTCCATTTTACCGCTAAAATATCGGGCATCTGCAACAGAAAACAGATAAAGGACGACAGGAAGTTGGAAATCACGATGTACTCTACTTTGTATACAGGGTTGTAAAACCAGCTGATAAGGTCGGGATTGCTCTGATAAATTGCCGGACAAAGTAATAGAAAAAACAGGTTGAAGACAATGTTGGTCGATATTATCACAAGTTTTAGCACCATAAACCGCACGGCACGGCGTTTAAACCTCAAATAAGCAAACGGGATACTAGAAAAAGCGTCGATAGCCACCGTTACAGCCATTAACATTACCATGCCTTGGTAGTCGGGCAGTTTCATCAATGACGATATTTCGGGATTGAAAAGCCAAAATATTATCAAAAATAAGATAGATGTAAACGCAATCGACGACATAGTGGTAGAATAGACTTTGTCGGACTCCTCTTTGGTGGTATTGGCAGCAAAGCGGAAGTAGCCTGTCTCCATTCCGTAGGTTAGAATAATTATAATCAGAGCTATCCACGTGTATAGCTGCGTTATCACTCCATACTCCGTATCTGTAATGATACGCGAATAGAGAGGCACAAGTAGCCAGTTAAAAAACTTGCCCACAATGCTGCTAACACCATAAATAGCTGTCTCTTTGGCAAGACCTACCATATTCGATTGCTTCATATATTGCTTCTCTGCACAAATATTATTTTTCTTACAAAAATGCTCAAAACAGATTGCCCTGACTCGCATCTCGTATTCGCCCAAGATGTTCGTATGCAAGGGGCATCACTTCACGTCCTCGTGGAGTGCGTTTGATAAATCCTTCTTTGATAAGGAATGGCTCATAGACCTCCTCGATAGTGCCGGAGTCTTCGCCCAGAGCTGTAGCAATAGTGTTGAGTCCCACAGGACCACCGCGAAATTTGTCGATAATTGTGAGCAATATCTTGTTGTCGATTTCGTCGAGACCGTATTTATCGATGTTTAGGGCTTCGAGCGAATATTTGGCTATTTTCAGGTCGATATCGCCATTGCCTCGCACCTGAGCAAAGTCGCGAACACGTCTAAGCAGTGCGTTAGCCACACGCGGCGTACCACGACTGCGAAGGGCTATCTCTTTGGCAGCCTCTTCGGAGCAGCTCACATTGAGCAACTTAGCCGAACGAAGCACAATGCCTCGAAGTATGCTTTCGTCGTAATATTCGAAGTGGCAATTGATGCCAAACCTTGCTCTTAGAGGCGATGTAAGCAGTCCGCTGCGAGTGGTGGCCCCGATGAGCGTAAATGGTTCAAGATCGATTTGAATAGAGCGAGCCGAAGGACCTTTGTCTATCATTATGTCGATACGGTAGTCTTCCATTGCCGAATAGAGATACTCCTCTACTATTGGGCTTAGACGGTGTATCTCGTCGATAAAAAGCACATCGTTTTTCTCCAACGAGGTGAGCAATCCTGCCAAATCGCCGGGTTTGTCGAGTACCGGACCTGAGGTTACCTTAAAGCCCACTCCGAGCTCATTGGCTATGATGAGCGAAAGAGTGGTTTTGCCCAGCCCCGGAGGACCGTGTAGCAGCACGTGGTCGAGCGATTCGGCACGCATCTTGGCAGCCTCCACAAATACCGAAAGGTTTTCAACTATCTTGTCTTGTCCGTTGAAGTCGGTAAATACAAGCGGTCGCAACGCCCTTTCTATGTCGGCATCGCTCTTCGAAATTTGCTCTCGTATATTGAAATTCATTATTATTCAGCGAAAAAAAAATTAGCCTTTGAGTATTGTCAAACAGCGTTTAAGTTTTTCCATAAAAATATCTATCTCCTCAAAAGTATTGTAAAAAGCAAACGATACCCTCGCCGTGCCTGTAACGCCCAATCGCTCCACAAGTGGCTGGGCGCAATGGTGCCCCGTGCGAATGGCTATGCCTGTTTTGTCGAGCAACGTGCCGAGGTCGAAATGATGCACCCCATCGATGTTGAACGATATTACTCCGCTTTTTTTCTCTGCTGTACCGTGTATATGCAAGCCATCTATTTGTGTCATCTTTTCGGTAGCGTACCGCAAGAGCGAATCTTCATATTCAATTAAAGCATCGAAGTCGTTGGTATTTAGGTATTTTATCGCTTGGGCAAAGCCTACCGAACCTATAAAATCGGGCGTGCCGGCTTCGAACTTATATGGCAGAGTGTTGTAGGTGGTCTTTTCCAGTGTTACCTTCTCTATCATTTCGCCACCACCCTGATAAGGAGGCAGTTTGTTGAGCCACTCACGTTTGCCATATAGTACGCCTATGCCTGTGGGAGCATATAGCTTGTGTCCCGAAAATGCGTAGAAATCGACGTTCAAATCGTGTACATCGACCCTGAGGTGTGCCACCGCCTGAGCTCCGTCGATAACCACAGGTACTCCGTGTGAGTGAGCTATGGCGGTTATCTTTTTTACATCATTGATAGTGCCTAACACGTTGGAAACATGCGTGACCGAGACCAAAGAGGTACGTTCGGTAAATAGCTTTTCGTATTCGTCATAGAGCATATTGCCCTCGTTGTCGATAGGTATTGCCTTGATAACAAAGCCGTAACGTTCCGCTACCATCTGCCAAGGCACTATATTGGAGTGGTGCTCCATAGTGGATATTATTATCTCGTCGCCACGTTTCATCAACTGCGATAAGGTCGATGCCACGAGATTGATACTCTCGGTGGTGCCACGTGTGAATAGTACTTCGTCGCTTGAGGTAGCCCCTATAAAGTGGGCAATCACACGACGTGCTTCCTCGTGTGCTTCGGTAGCTTGTTGGCTCATCAGATGCACTCCTCTGTGAATGTTGGCGTTTTGTGTGCGGTAAAGTCGCGACATTATGTCTATTACCTCATTGGGTTTCTGTGTGGTGGCAGCATTATCGAAATATATCAATGGGTTACCAAAAATCTTCTGCTTTAATATGGGGAAATCATTTCTGATTTTATCTATGTCGAGTTTCATGTCAATTTTTTCTGCAAAGATAGTAAAAAATGTAGGAATGTTGTTTTATGTCATTCCCACGTGGGTGGATTTGACTTGAAAATCCGTCAGGAAAATTCCCTGAAAAGTGCGATAAAAGATACAAACAGGCGATCTAGTAGATTATTTTTATAAAAAGCAAAATATTACCAATAACCTAAATAGGATTTTCTGTCCCACATTTTTTCTAATGCGGAATTCGTGTTAAACCCATAAGTAATAATAAAATCTAAAACAAACAGCAAAGAATATTTTTATACTTTTGTAAAATGAAATTCTTAAAGAGATTGGTTGTAATTGTATTACTTGCTATTGGCACACAGGCTTGGGCACAAACCACCGAAAGCCCAAGCGGTAATATAATGATGTCGCATGCAATAATATTGGAAGGCGATACTGTCCCTTATTTTGTTTTACCAATATATTACTGCTACCCTCCTTTGAAGTTCAAAAATAAAAAGGAAGAAAATTTCTATTGGCGTACGGTGCGCGATGTAAAAAAAGTGCTACCCTATCTAAAACATATTCGCAAAGTAATAGAACAGACCAACCAAACTCTTATGTTGTTGCCCGACAAGGCTTCGCGAGATGCGTATATGAGAAATTTCGAAAAGCGGATATACAAGGAGAACGAAGAAAGTTTCAAAGAGTTGACTCTAAATCAGGGCAAACTCATAATACGCCTTTTAGACAGAGAGACCAGCTCAACATCCTATGAACTTATCAGAGCATATAGAGGTTCGTTTAGTGCCGGTTTGTGGCAAATGTTTGCCGTGGTACTTGGAGCTGACTTAAAGAGTAGATTCGGCACAAAAGACGAAGATGCAGTTATAGAGCGAGTAATTAATCTCGTTGAAGCGGGGCAGTTGTAATCTGAAACAATACTATTAGATTTCTCCTTTCAATATCTTTTGGTGCATAGCTCCGGCTGCACGTCTTCCGTCGCCCATTGCCAATATTACGGTAGCTCCTCCGCGTACAATATCGCCTCCCGCAAAAATCATAGGGATAGACGACTGCATAGTCTCCTCGTCAACCACAACAGTATGCCATTTGCTCATCTGTAGACCTTCTACCGAACTTGGTATAAGCGGATTTGGCGATACGCCTATTGCTACCACTACTGTATCTACATCTACGGCAACCACATCACCCTCTATGGGTATGGGTTTGCGTCTGCCAGCGGCATCGGGTTCGCCAAGTTCCATACGTTGTAGCAACATTTGTTTTACTCGTCCTTTTTCATCTGCTATATACTCTATTGGGTTGTGAAGAACGAGGAATTCTACCCCCTCCTCTTTTGCATGCTTTATCTCTTCGAGGCGGGCAGGCATCTCTCCTTCCGAACGGCGATATACTATCATAGCACGCTCGGCTCCAACTCTAAGAGCGGTGCGTACAGAGTCCATCGCGGTGTTGCCTCCACCTATCACGGCTACGACCTTACCGCTCAACACATTCGTGTCGCTGTCCTTATCGCGGGCAGCACCCATAAGATTGATACGTGTGAGATATTCGTTAGACGACATAACGCCGTTGTAGTTTTCGCCTTTGATACCCATAAAATTAGGCAATCCTGCTCCGGATGCCACAAAGATAGCACGATAGCCTTCCTCTTTAAGTTGAGCTATGGATATGGTTTTGCCGATGATACAGTTTGTAACAAACTTTACTCCTATCTTTTTGAGAGTCTCTATTTCAACGTCTATCACTGCATTAGGTAGACGAAATTCGGGAATACCGTATTTGAGTACTCCTCCTATCTCGTGCAACGCCTCAAAGACCGTAACATCGTATCCGTATTTTGCCATATCGCCTGCAAACGAGAGTCCTGCCGGACCTGAACCGGCTACTGCTATTTTTATGTTGTTTGGTTTGCTTACCTCCGGCACCGAAATATTGCCCGACTCTCTTTCGTAATCGGCTGCAAATCGTTCGAGATAGCCTATGGCTACAGGCTCTTTTTTCATCTTTTTATGTATACACAATGCCTCGCACTGCTTCTCTTGAGGGCATACACGACCGCATACAGCAGGCAGTGCTGAAGTTTCTTTTAATACTTTAGCAGCATCGAGTATTTGCCCAATCTCTATATTTTTAATAAATTTAGGAATATCAATACCTACCGGACATCCTTTTACGCAACCCGGATTGGGGCAGTCCAAACAACGTTTTGCTTCAAGCATAGCCTCCTCAATGGTCAGTCCTTTGTTTACCTCCTCATAGCTTTTATTCCTTATGTTGGGTGCTACCTCGTGCATTTTTACTCGCGGTATAGAGGTTCGCTCTTTACCCGAAAGTTGTTGTTTCAACTCTTTACGCCAAGAGTTGTTGTTATTTGGTACGGTTGTCGCTTGAGATTGTCTATTCATTGTTTGTATTGTTTGTTATAATTTGTGTGTTATTACAAAGTTAGTTGTTTTATTTATATTAGTTTTTCAATACATAATAATGTATAAAGCCCATTACTTCCATTGTCAATGCTATACAGATATGTACCATTATACCTCCCCATATATGTCGAGTTTCGTAAGCAAGTGCTCCGAGTATATATCCTCCAAAAACAGATGATATAGACTCCACCAAAGGTTTGCCAAAATGTATGGAACAATAGAGGGCTACCATAGGCAAAATAGCCGAACGCCCCATCAATACCAGTAGCCCTATAACAAGTGTTCCTCTAAAAATGAGTTCGGTCATTACAAAGTCAAAGGCATAAGCAATCTCATATATAAGGGTGTATTCCCAAGTACTCATCTCGAAAATATTATCGAAATCCCAAGGACGAAACTGTGGATATGCACTCAGAAAATCTCCTGTAAACGAGGTCAATACCAAAAATGGTATCATTATCACAAACAGTGTTAGATAGGCATTCATGTGTTTGGGATGACGGGCTATTCCGTAAAATCCGTTAACATTCTTATCTACTGTACGTTTCATAATAGTCAAAGGCAAAAAGAAAATAGCAGCACACTTCAATTGCGATATAATCATTTTGACATAAGCAGACTCGGTATCCAATAGATTGACAAAACTGATATCATTGTATTTGAAAAAACCCAAAGCATAGCCATACATAGCTACAAAAAATGTGCTTTTTAGATAAAATCTCGGATTTCGTAGTGTATCATATTTTTTACGTAATAATAAAGTAGGTATAGCCGTGAAAAAATAAATTACAAGATAGAACATAGGTTTTGCCCACCACGAGTCTCCTGTCGAATATGTTGGGGCTATGAGTTTGGAGTACATATCGAATTTGTAGTTGAGTATAAGCAAAATAACTATAAAAAACGCTGTAAAAGTGTAAGCTTTTTTATGAAAATCCTGTTTTACAAAATCTACAACCTCTCCAACAAGGGCACGCAAAGATGTTTTTAGTGAAATATATGCCATTATTAACTATGTTACAAGATGTGTGTCGAAATTAAAGTTTGCAAAATTACAGATAATTTTGCCAAAAACTCTAATATAATCTCGAAAATATATTTATCTTTGCCAAATTTTTACAAAAAACTATTGAACAAAAGGTTATGGGAGTTACCTAAAAAACTCTTTAATTTAATGAAATTTAGACGTTTATGACAAAAAAATCTTTTTTATTGTTGATTGTATCAACACTATTGTTTGTCTCTTGTAAAAAAGAGATTGAGACCCCTAATACTCCTAATACCCCTAATACAAATGTGGATTTTGGAGACAATAATCTAAAAGCAGTATTATTAAGTAAATATCCTGAGATAGATGCCAACAAAGATGGGCAGATTAGCAAGGAGGAAGCCGCAAAAATTACTCGTATCGATTTTTCGTTCGATAAAAAGGAAAATATCCCTGCTAATCAGAAGATTACAAGCCTGAAAGGTATAGATGCTTTTACAAATCTAAACCATTTGTTACTAAAAAATCAGTTTGTAACAGACGCTACTCCTGTACAAAATTTGACCAAACTAAAAGTACTACACTTGGGAGCCAACGAACTATCGGCTATAGATGTTAGCAAATTGGTAGAACTCGATTCGCTGTTCCTTTTTGGCAATATGAATATAACCTCTTTGGACTTGTCGCATAACAAAAAATTGCGTGAGATTTTTCTTCAAAATATGGGAATCAAAAGTCTAGACTTGTCGAAATGTATAAACCTGACAAAAGCTTATATAAATAATGCAAAAGTGTTGGAAAACCTTACAATTGGCTCACTGCCCAAACTCGAACGATTGGATGCCGTAAAACAAAATCTTACATCAATAGTTGCAAAAGACCTACCTGCTCTTAAAGAATTGCACCTCAATAGTAACAAAATTAAAAATATTACATTGAAAAATTTGCCTATTCTTGAAAGACTAAATGTATATGACAATCAGCTCAATTCTATTGACCTATCGGAATTGCCCAAACTTATGTTTCTTTTCTTACACGAAAATAGTGGATTGAGCAATATTAATACAGATAATAATCCTCTTCTGTTTCAGGTAATTTTTTCACAGACAGCTGTAAGCAGTATCAGTTTTGCAAAAAATAAGATTATTCGTAATGTAGAAATGGAGTATTGCACAAGTCTTACAGAAATAGACTTGCAAAATGGAGAGTTCAACGAAGATGCCGAGTATCTTATAAAAAATGGCAATAGTGTATTGAAAACTGTTTATGCAGATGCCGGAGATGAATTTAATATGATTAAAAATATTTTTAGCACTACACCCTCAGTAACGGTTACTACTCGTTAATAGAGAAAAGTTAAACAAAAAAACAAAACCTATCTTATAAGTTTGAGATAGGTTTTTTGTTTTTTCAATTTATCAAAAACTTCAGTCTATTTTGCAGGTTTACCTCTGCCATACCGCCGTCGATGTCGAGGAAGAGAAGATTCATGTCGGGGTAGTGTTGCTTTATGCGTCGCTCTATGCCTTTGGCTACCACGTGGTTGGCTATGCAGCCGAAGGGTTGCACACACACCACTCTGTTGATACCTTCTTTAGAGAAATTGGCTATATCGCCTGCAATGAGCCATCCCTCACCAAACTGATTCGACAGGTCTATAAGCTCCCCAGCATACTCAGCTATCTCAAAAACCGACTTATGGTGTTTATAAAACTTCGATTGTCGCATAACAGCATCGTAGCGGGATATTATTTTATCAAATAATTTTTGGAAAAACGGCAACATCAGTTTGCTTAAAAGACTAAGTTTTTTTAATCCGTTTCTGGTGTTTACTTTTTGGTTTACAAACGATTGAGTGAAAAAATGCAGCATCGGAGGTACCACCACTTCGTAGCCTTGCTCACGCAACCAACGCGTGATATTGGCTTGTCCGTAATTGTTGTACTTTACAAAAATCTCGCCAATAAGCCCTATTTTAGGGAATTCTTTGCCTGCTATAATCTCAATTTTATTGAAATCATCTACTGCCTCTTTGAGTAGGGATAGCAGTTTTCTGTGCCTGTTATGCTCTATGCATTCGACAGCACGGCTCATATATTTGTCGAACAGCTTTTCGGGCTGCTCTTTGTCTTTGGCTCTGACCACAGCCGACGAATAAATTTGGTTTAGCGAGTCACCAAACATAAAAGCTCCGGAAATAAGAGGAAGCATTTTGATAATAGGCAACTTAAATCCGGGCTGATTGTTTTGATGAACATCGCCCACAGACACCGATATTACAGGGATATTACCATAGCCCGCATTTTTCAGTCCTGTTTTTATAAACGACAGATAGTTGGTTGCGCGGCACTGTCCGCCTGTTTGTGTAATAGCAACAGCGAGATTATCAAGAGAGTATCGCCCTGTTTCTATCTCGGCTATGAGGTCGCCCAAGACGAGTGTAGCAGGATAGCACACTTCGTTGTGTCCGTATTTTAGACCGATGTCGGCGGAGTGTTTTGAGGTCTTCGGGCAGTTTACGAAATTGTAGCCTGCTACCTTTGCCAAGGCAGGTATCAGAGGCGACAGAAAGTCTGTAAACCAAGGTATCAGTACTGTTTTGTTTTTGTCTTTTTTAGTAAAAATGGCATTGTAGCCACTGTATTGTTTGTCGGTGTTGTTCACTTTGTTTTAAATAAACTATAGTAATGTAAATCAATTATTTTGTTGTTTTTTATTGCTGCCTTTTTTAGTATCGCTTCTAACTCAAATCCTGCTTTTTGCAACACTATGTGCGATGCGGTATTGAAATCAAAAACGGATGCAAAAATCTTTTGTAACGAAAATGTTTCAAATGCATAAGTTACCATTTGTTTGACGGCTTCGGGCATTATACCCCTGCCTCGGTATCCTTCACCTAACCAATAGCCTATTTCGGCGGTGATTCTCTCCACATCATTCTGTAATATAATACCTATGCCGCCTACTGCTTTGTTTTCCACCACGATAGCAAAGTCGGTAGCGGGTTTCGGTTTGTTCATACACATTTCGATAAACCGCACTGCATCGTTTTCGGTGTAAGGGTATGGAAAATAGTCTCTTAGATTATTCCAAATATTGATGTTGTTTGCATTTTCAGCAAGTGATGCACTGTCTGTAAGCCTCCACTCTCGTAATTCGAAATTTATATTCATAGTTTTTATTCAATTGAAAAAAATACCATATTAGCCTTTGGCTGTTTTCAGACTTTCGATTAAACTTCTTATTCTAAGACGTATAGAGCCGGGTGAGGCTATCTCGTCAATTCGTAGTACGGTATGGTTTTTACCTGCTTGACGCAATATTTGGCTGATTTCCTCCATATAGAAGGAGTCGGGGCCGCAACCAAAGGAGTTGAGCTGTATCAGCTGTACGTTGTCGGGGAGTTTTGCCACCTCCATAGCGGCGTGTACCACTCTGTTTGGGTACGACCATTGCGATACCATATTGAGCCGTTTGAAACCGATGCCAAACCGTTCTGCCAAACGGAAACGTTTGCTTTTGGGTGGCTCTTTGGGCTGTGGTTCGAGAAAAACATCGTCTGTGAGAGCCGTAATGCCGAGGTCGGCAAGTATCTGTCCAACCTTCTGATTGACAAGGCTATCTGCATGGTATGGGCGACCGGCAACTACGAAGACCATTTCGCCAGATTCCAGACATTTTTTCAAAAGCTCTTTTTGGTTGATTATCAGGTTGTTTTTGGTTTCGTTACGGAAATCCCAAGCGGTGTCGAAAGCAGTATCGAACCTCTCTTTATCAATCCCCAGAGTCTGAAAATAGTTGTACACCTGCGTTCTAAGTATATCGATATCGTGAAACGACATCACAGGCTTATCGAAGGCAATACCGTAATTGCCTTCGGGGTCGATAGCCGAGCGTATAACTTCAGGATACCCGCTTACCACAGGGCAGTTAAATGAATTGCTTGCAGCGTCCCACTCCTTTGCCTCCTTCTGCACAATGGGGTAAAAAATCCTGTCAACCTTAGCCTCTATCAGCCACAGTATATGCCCATGAACGAGCTTGGCAGGGAAACAGATATTGTCGCTCATCACCGATGCAATACCCTTTTGGTAAAGCTCCATATTCGACTCTGGCGAAAGCAAAACCTCAAAACTGCATTCGGCAAACAGTTTCTGCCAAAACGGGTAGTTTTCGTACATGTTCAAAACGCGTGGAATACCTATTTTCATCTTCTTATTGGCTGAATATTAGGTTGTTTTTGGTGTCAAAAGCATTTGTGCCTTTATGTACGGTTGAGTTTCGGTTGAAAAAATACTTTTCGCACTTATTACCCGAATAACATACATTGCCATTATCGAAAGTAAACTTCAGCAATCGGCACTGATTGGTACAACCCCTGCATTGAAGTTCTTTGGTCTGGTATTGGAGTTGGAACTTTTGTTGAAAGCTCTCACTATCAGTATTCTCTGCTACATCACCGCGTTGCTTACGAGCATAGAGGGCAGCTCCGAAAGCCCCCATCAATTCGGGTGAGTCGGTAGCCGATACACGTTTGTGGCTTAGTACTTCAAGAGCACGAAATACAGCATCGTTTCTAAACGTACCGCCCTGTACCACAATATTATCGCCTAAAATATTTAGATTACTTATTTTTAGTACTTTAAAAAGACAGTTTTTGACTACCGAATATGCCAAACCTGCCGCAATATCGTCTAAAACAGCATTTTGACGCAGCGACTGTTTCACTTTGGAGTTCATAAAGACTGTGCAGCGAGTGCCCAAATCCACAGGGTGCATCGCAGTGCAGGCAGCATAGGCAAAATCGGCAATAGTCATATTCATTACCGAAGCAAAATTTTGCAGAAACGAACCACAGCCCGATGAACAAGCCTCATTGAGTTCTATATTGGTAATTACGCCTTTATCTACAAAAATCGACTTCATATCTTGCCCCCCAATATCGAGAATAAACGACACATCGGGGTTTACAAATTTGGCTCCCATAAGATGGGCGATGGTTTCGACTATCCCAAAATCAAGGTTAAATGCCTGTTTTATAAGGTCTTCGCCGTAGCCTGTGGACGCCGATGCCACAATTGTAGCTCGTGCATTGATATTCTCAAGTTGTTGGTAAAATTTTGTAAGTCCGTCGTGAACCTGCTTTAGTGGATTGCCGTAGTTGAGTGTGTAGTGTTTGAAAAGTATTTCGGCTTTATCGTTGATAATGACTATCTTAGTGGTAGTAGAGCCGGAGTCGATACCGAGAAAACATTGATAGTCGCTATTTGGCTCTAACTCTTTGTTTATGAGAGGGATAATGTTTTTGTGATTTTTCCAATGCAAATAATGCTCTTTGGAGTCGAATAGCGGAGGAAGTATCTCGGTTGTGTCTCGCTCTTGTTTGTCCGAAAGTCGGGCAATAAGCGTATTAATATCAAGAACATCATCTGTGGCTGCAGCCAAAAAGGCACAGCCCCAAGCAGGAAAAAATTCGCTGTTTTCCGGCAGTATTATCTCGTCGTCAGATAGCGAAAGCAACTCCTGAAACCTGTTGCGCAGTGCAGGGATAAAGGTAAGCGGACCTCCAATACATATTACTTTGGGCATTACTTTGTGTCCTCTAATTAGCGTGGTAATAGCCTGATTGGCAACGGTCTGAAATATAGACATAGCCAAGTCGGGCAGAGGTATGTTGCGAGCAATGAGATTCTGTACATCAGTTTTGGCAAATACCCCACAACGCGATGCTACTGGGTATATTTTGGTAAAGTTCCACGCCTCATCGTTTAGTCTATTGATAGGGAGACTTATGAGGTCTGCCATTTGGTCTATAAAAGCACCGGTACCACCTGCACAAGAGCCGTTCATTCGTATATCGGGCTGCTTACCTTCGGCGAAAAAGACTATTTTGGCATCTTCGCCACCGAGGTCTATCATCGTGTGAGTGTCGGGATAGCAACGTTTGGATACCTCTATGGAGGCAATAACCTCCTGTGCAAAAGATATCTGGGTGCGTTCGGCAACGCCCATTCCAGCCGACCCCGTAATAGTAAACTTTGCTTGAGATATACCACAACTGCAAGCAACATTCTCAAGCTCCTGCCTGAAAATAGTGGTAATATCAGCCTTATGCCTATTGTACGACCTGTAAACTATATTTCCTCCATCGTCCAATACAATGATTTTTAGTGTGGTAGAGCCAATATCTATACCTATATTCATCAATTTATTTGGTCTATATTTAACAATACTATTTTTGCAAAATGCAAATATAAGACACAAAAGTAAGAAAAAGTTTTGAATTTACAGTACGTAATTTTGATTTGGTGGGTGGGCGGAAATGTCGAACTTGGATTAATAATAAAAAATGTTGTAATGTTTTGGCAATTCATAATTTTATTTCAGCAAGGATAATAATACTATAGTAATTTAACAATACTGACTTTTTTAATGCTCAATGCAAAAATTATTTTCAAAGGCATCGAGCAGCTGTATTATTATGAAGGATACCGAAAAGAAGATTTATAAAAAACAGCATTAGTAATAGATTTTTATTTACCAATGACGGAGAGCACAAAATGAAGTCTGTAGGAACGGAAATAAACGACGGAGGAGATGAGGTGAGTAGTGGAGAATGCGAAATGAAATCCGTAGGAATGAAAATAAAATGCGGAGGACACAAGATAAACAGCAAAGAACAGAATATTAACTATAAAAGTAAAAAATTATGCGTTATGTAACTATCCAAGACTTCCAAAATTATGGAACTATCTTCGAAAACATCAACAAAAACGATGTTTTGAAAACCGAATTAGCCGAATATGGCTACGACGAAACCGAAATCGCAAAGGGGAAAGCCCTCTACGACGACGCCTCACAGAAGTTAGACCTAAACAAAACCGAGACCGCCGAAGAAAAACTGGCGTACGATGCTTTCGCAAAAAAGTTTGGAGAACTCAAAAAGACGTATGCCTCCGACCGCAAAAAAGTGAAAATCATCTATAAAGACGATGATAGAACTCTGAGTGCATTGGCAGTAAAAGGTGTTGCAAGTATCCGCACGGTAGCCTTGTTGGACGATATGGATACGCTCTACAAACAGCTCCAAACCAACGAAACGTTGAGAAAT
>JRAN01000038.1 GCA_000768855.1 Porphyromonadaceae bacterium COT-184 OH4590
AACGAGGCTACCTGAACCAGCTTATACCTGTCTTTACCATTGTCATAGAATTCGGGGATAGTTATCTCTTCTCCTGCTTTGAAAATGTTATCGTCCTTACCATCTTTCCTGATAAGCATCCCAAAACCTTCTTTCTCTATTTCCATATTGGATATACTTAAAGAGTATAGCGTATTGTATGAATACTGAGGCATCCCCCACGATGTTACATCTACTTGTACTCTTCTTTTGCTTCGGGGGTTTTTATATACATATACACAAAATTTAATTTCTTTAGGCTGAACTCGAGACATTATGGGAGTACCCATTTTTCTTATCAAATCAAAATGAGAGAGATTGAATTTCGGGACAACGTTGTAATATTCCCTGTATCCGTTTGTTATTTCATATTGGCAATTGACTGCCAAATACAGTTCATAATACAGTTGGTTGTCCTTACGATACGACGATAATGTTATACCTCTGCTGCTCCACCAGCTCGTCTGTATATCGCCCATTTCCCAAGGAAGACAGTAACGGGTATCGCCCACGGCTCCTGTATC
>JRAN01000039.1 GCA_000768855.1 Porphyromonadaceae bacterium COT-184 OH4590
GGGTAAATATGACCTACAGAGGCATTTTTATCGCCCCTGCCGCACGAACTCACCCAAAGCGAAGACAAAAGAGTATTTGCTCTCTTCCTGCCGCTATCGCCTTCTAAATGATGTTTTTGCCCGTAAGTCATCTTTTTATTTTTTTAAATATTTATAAGCAAAGATAATAAAATATTTTTAAAAACAAGATGTTTTTATATTTTTTTATCACTTCACGATAACATCACTGTTTTAGAGTATAGTTTTTAACCCAAACTCCGCATCGAGTTATTTTTTTAAATATAAAACCAACATCAGAATGTACAACAATGATTGTGGGCAAGGTGTTGGTAGCCTTAGATTGTATTTGGGGAGTAAAGAACAAACTAAAAAATGATTATAATTTTGTTTTATATATTAATTTATTTTTATTAATCTTGCCTTGAAATTGTTTCTTATCCGCACCTTTGCACTTCTTTTCTGCTAATGTATTATTGGTGTAATTGCATTAGGGGAGAGGGCAACTAACGGCTAACACGGCAAGCTTTAGCACTTTTTATATCACACTCGGCAAAACCCGATGAAAATGGAGTATTTAAAGTCACCTAACCCTTTTAGTCGAAATCAATTTTTTTTTGTAATTTTGCGGTCTATAACGAGTTGTTTAGAACAATATCAACAGTACTTTTGACAATGGAATATAATTTCAAAGAGATAGAGAGTAGGTGGCAATCGCAATGGAAACAAGACAAAACCTATAAAGTGGAGATAGACCCGAAGAAACCTAAATTTTATGTGTTGGATATGTTCCCTTATCCTTCGGGAGCAGGTTTGCATGTCGGGCATCCGCTTGGATATATTGCTTCGGATATTTATGCCCGCTACAAAAGACAGAAAGGGTTTAATGTACTTCATCCTATGGGATATGACGCATACGGTTTGCCTGCCGAGCAATACGCCATTCAGACGGGGCAGCATCCTGCTGTTACTACCGAACAGAATATTAAACGTTATCGAGAGCAGTTGGACAAAATAGGTTTTTCGTTCGATTGGGACAGAGAAATACGCACCTGTGATGCCGATTATTATAGATGGACTCAATGGGCTTTTGTCCGTATGTTCGATTCATATTATTGTAATCAGTCACAGCAGGCACGCCCCATTGCCGAACTTATCGATTGTTTCGCCAAACAGGGCAACGAAGGGTTGGATGTAGCTCATAGTGTGGATATCAGTTTTACCGCACAAGAGTGGAACGCTTGGAACGAACGCCGACAGCAGGAGGTATTGATGAATTATCGTATGGCATATTTGGCGGAGATAGCGGTAAATTGGTGTGAAGATTTGGGAACAGTATTGGCAAATGATGAAGTACAAGACGGAGTGTCTATTAGAGGCGGATACCCCGTTATTCAAAAGAAAATGCAGCAATGGAGCTTACGAGTATCTGCTTATTCTCAAAGGCTTTTGGACGGCTTGGATACTATCGATTGGAGTCAAAGTATAAAAGAGACTCAAAAGAATTGGATAGGGCGTTCGGAAGGAGCTACGGTAACATTCGATATATTCGACCCCAACCCCTCCCACAAGGATAGCGGAGCTAACGACCATTCCGTAACCGTCTTTACCACACGCCCGGACACAATTTATGGAGTAACTTTTATGGTACTGGCTCCCGAAAGCGAATATGTAAATATTGTTGCTACCTCCGAGCAAAAAAAAGAAGTAGATAATTATATAGAACGAACATTAAAACGTACCGAACGTGAACGTATTGCCGATAAAAGAGTAACCGGAGTATTTTCGGGGTCTTATGCAATCAACCCCATATCCAAACAACATATTCCTATATATATAAGCGACTATGTATTAGCCGGATATGGTACGGGAGCTATAATGGCTGTGCCTGCACACGATAGTCGCGACTATGCCTTTGCCAAACATTTTGACCTGCCCATAATACCTCTTGTGGAGGGAGCCGATGTGAGCAACGAAAGTTTTGATGTCAAAGAGGGAATAATGATAAATTCGCCCGTCAAAACTACGGACGAAGGGCAACTTATACTAAACGGACTCTCCGTAAAAGATGCTATCAAAAGAGCAAACGAGTATATCGAACAGACAGGTTTGGGCAAAGTAAAGGTCAATTATCGACTCAGAGATGCGATTTTTAGTCGCCAGCGTTATTGGGGAGAACCTTTCCCTATATATTACAAAGACGGTATGCCTTATGCTGTCGAAGATGCCGATTTGCCGATAAGACTACCCGATGTGGATAAGTTTTTGCCTACCGATGCAGGTGAACCACCTCTCGGAAGGGCTAAAAATTGGACATACAAGGGCTATCCTCTCGAACTTTCAACGATGCCGGGCTTTGCGGGTTCATCGGCGTATTATTTGCGTTACGAAGACCCCAATAATAAAGACGCATTGGTTTCCGAACACGCTAATGGATATTGGCGTAACGTGGATTTGTATCTCGGAGGCTCCGAACACGCTACGGGACATTTGATTTATTGTCGTTTCTGGACTAAATTTTTGTTTGATTACGGATATATAAAAGATGACGAACCGTTTGCAAAGCTTCTAAATCAGGGAATGATACAGGGACGTAGCAATTTTGTTTATCGTATAAAAAATACAAATAAGTTTGTTTCTTACAATCTGAAGGAGCAATACGATATTACCGAGATACATGTTGATGTAAATATTGTGGATAATGATGTTTTGGATTTGGAAAAATTTCGTAATTGGCGACCGGAGTTTGCCCGTGCGGAATTCGTTTTGGAAGAGGACGGCAAATACCGCTGCGGCTGGGCAGTGGAGAAGATGTCCAAATCTATGTACAATGTGGTCAATCCCGATGATATTGTGGAGCAATACGGAGCCGACACACTAAGGCTTTATGAAATGTTTCTCGGTCCGATAGAACAATCCAAGCCATGGGACACCAAGGGAATAGACGGAGTACATCGATTTCTGAAAAAACTTTGGGCTTTGGTTTACGGCAACGACGGCAGACTGTTGATAAATGACCAAACACCTACTGCCGAAGAGCTTAAAACATTGCATAAAACCATAAAAAAGGTAGCTTTCGATATAGAAAATTTTTCGTTCAATACTTCGGTGTCGGCATTTATGATTTGTGTAAATGAACTTTCGGCAGCGAAGTGTTCCAAAAGGGCTGTTTTAGAGCCTTTATCGATAATCCTTGCTCCTTTTGCTCCGCATATTGCCGAAGAGATATATCATTTGTGCGGAAATACGACAACAGTTTGTCAAGCTATCTTTCCTGAGTGTAATGAGGAGTATCTTGTCGAAAATTCGGTAAAATATCCTGTTTCGTTCAATGGCAAGGTGCGTTTTACCATCGAATTACCTGCGGATATGTTGCCCAAAGATGTGGAGGCAACTGCTTTGGCTCATACCGACACAGCCAAATGGCTCGACGGCAAAACTATCAAAAAGGTGATAGTAGTACCCAAAAAGATAGTAAATATTGTGATGTAAATTGCTTTATAATAAATATAAATAAAGAGAGGCAGCTCTGTGAAGGTTGCCTCTTTTGTTGCGACAAAAACAGACACTTGCAATATATTTTCAACTATTGCTGTCCGATATATAAACAATTAAAAAACATTTCTATTGTGTAAATTTGGCTCGAATCACTGAAAAAAAATGCAAAGTAAGACACAAGGAGTAGCTATGATATATATTTGTTCTTTCCGTTGCACTATTGATACACAACCCCCTACATCTCAACAAATTGTATCTTTGTAAATAAGTATGTTAGTAACTTTTTAATAAAAACTTATAATAATATTGGGCTGTAAAATGGATTTTATTTATCTTTGAAAAAATTTTAAATAATAAAACGAAACGCGTATTTTATATACAAATAAAATAGTATTATGCAAGAGGCTATCGTTAGAAATAACAAAAAAAGACAAAAGAGATACGACGAATTTCCCGATTTTGGCAAACTGCCACCACAGGCACTCGAATTGGAAGATGCAGTATTGGGGGCATTAATGATAGAGTCCGATGCATTTAGCCGAATAAGCGAGATACTACGCACTTCCGACTGTTTCTACAAGGTTACAAACCAAAAGATATTCCAAGCTATCAAGACCCTTGCCGCACAAAACAAGCCTATTGATATGCTAACAGTAGAGAATCAACTCCAAAAAGACCATACTCTCGACGAGGTCGGCGGAAAGTACGCTTTAGCCGTACTGACCGAAAATGTAGCTACCGCCGCACATATAGAGGAACACGCCGGTATAATATACGAAAAATACCTTGCTCGTCGTATGATACTGCTTTCGAGTGATATACAAGCCAATGCCTTTGACCCCTCAAAAGATGTTAACGAGTTGATACAGGAGGCAGAAGGCAAAATCTTTGATATTTCGCAAACAAGCCACAAGAAAGACGTTGTCTCTATTGCCGAAATTATACCTGCTGCCATACAACGTATAGAGGAAGCGTCCAAGAACGAAGGTACTACAACAGGTATCAAAAGTGGTTTTTTCAAATTAGACAAGCTAACATCGGGTTGGCAGCGGTCTGACCTTATTATTATGGCGGCACGTCCTGCTATGGGTAAGACGGCTTTTGTGCTTACTATGGCAAAAAATATGGCAGCAGATAATATACCCGTCGCATTTTTTACCCTGGAGATGTCGAGCATACAGTTGGTAAACCGTCTTATAGTAAATGCTGCTGAACTATCGGGCGAAAAGATAAAGAGTGGCAAACTAAATCAACAAGAGTTTACCGAACTAACAAAAGGTATTGCTCGCTTAGAAAATCTTCCGCTATTTATCGACGAAACGCCATCGCTGTCTGTAATGGAGCTACGTACCAAGGCTCGCCGACTTGTTGCCGAACACGGTGTAAAAATTATCATCATCGACTACTTACAGTTAATGAATGCTTCGGGGATGTCTTACTCTAACCGTGAAGGCGAGGTTAGTATTATCTCACGTTCGCTCAAAGCCTTGGCAAAAGAGCTCGATGTACCAATAATAGCTCTTTCGCAGCTAAACCGTAATGTAGAGTCGCGAGGGGGTGGCAGCGAAAATAAGCTCGAAGCAAAAAAACCGCAACTCTCCGACCTTCGTGAGTCGGGAGCCATAGAGCAGGATGCCGATATGGTATGCTTTATCCATCGTCCCGAATATTATCGTATATTCGAAGACCCAAATACGGGTACCAACTTGCAAGGTGTGGCTCAGATTATTATTGCCAAGCATCGCAACGGAGCCACAGACGATATTGACCTATTTTTTGCCAACGACTATGCTATGTTTGTCAACACTCGTCAGGAGTACGACAGGCTAAAAGCAAAATCGTCAAACGAAAACACTACCCTACTATCGTCAAAAACAAATAAAAAATCGACGTCTAAGATTATAGAAACAGAGGTCGGCTATCAGCCATTGCCCAACTATCCGCAACCGAACGACGGCAGTGTACCATTCTAATACTATTTTATTTGATAGAAAAAATAGTATTAAAAGCATAATTATAAATATATGAAGACTTCATGATACATAATTTACATATGACGACATTAATAAGGTCAAAATCATTAAAACAAGGCTACACAGTTGCAAAAGATTCACTTTCGTGGGGTGGAGCAGAAGAAATTTTGCACATATACGAAATCGGCAAAAGACGACTTCAAGAAGTTTTCGAACACGACTGTAACTCATTTTGCTTGTTACAATGCAGGACAGACTTCGTTTTACGGAACATCGCTATTGGTTGGATTTACCGAAAATGGAGTAATACACCAATATCAAATTGACAACATCAAATGAACATTTAAATTTTAACTAAATAAACAGAATTTTATTATGCAGCAGCAAGAAGAAAAAACGGTAGGACTACCCGAAAATGCGGGTAGAGAGCTAAAAGAGGGCGAAAAATATCACCCCATAATGTCGCCCGATAAGAACTATCCTGAGGTTAACTTTCGCTCAGTGAGTTGGGGTATCATAATGGCAATACTCTTTTCGGCGGCAGCTGCCTATCTGGGGCTAAAAATCGGTCAAGTATTCGAGGCGGCTATACCTATTGCCATCATCGCCGTAGGGCTATCTACAGCCACCAAACGCAAAAACGCACTTGGCGAAAACATTATTATCCAGTCGATAGGAGCGTCGTCGGGCGTTATTGTGGCAGGAGCCATATTTACGCTACCGGCTATCTATATACTGCAAAGCAAGGGTATAGATGTTTCGGTCGATTTCTATCAGGTATTCCTATCTTCGCTATTTGGCGGTATATTGGGAATACTTTTTCTTATCCCTTTTAGGAAATATTTTGTCAGCGATATGCATGGCAAATACCCATTCCCCGAAGCAACAGCAACCACACAGGTGCTTATCTCCGGCGAAAAGGGCGGCGGACAGGCAAAACCTCTCGTAATTGCCGGTTTGGTAGGCGGTCTCTACGACTTCGTTGTGGCTACCTTCGGCACGTGGGCAGAGACCTTTACATCGAGGGTACTGCCAATGGGCGAGACTCTCTACACAAAAGCAAAACTTATGTTTAGTGTCAATATCGGCGCTGCTGTATTGGGGCTTGGCTATATTGTGGGTCTTAAATACGCTGCTATAATCTGTGCAGGGTCGGCTCTGGTATGGTTTGTGATAGTGCCTATTATGTCGTTGCTCGGCGATACCACTTTACAGGCGATAAACCCTATTTTTACAGGTACTGTCGATGGCATGACCCCCGAACAGATTTTCTCCACCTTCGCCCGACATATCGGTATCGGAGGTATAGCCATGGCTGGTATTATCGGTATAATACGCTCTTGGGGTATCATCAAAAGTGCGGTGGGATTAGCCTCCTCCGAGATGAAAAACAAAGGTACTGCCGACAACACCTCTGTGGAACGCACTCAACGCGATTTGCCTATGAAGATAATCGTTATCGGTGTGTTGATGGCATTGGCTGCTACATTTGTATTCTTCTATTTAGGCGTGGTCGATTTTAATATTTGGCACGCAATAGTGGGTATTCTCATAGTGGCTGTGATAGCTTTCCTCTTTACCACGGTCGCCGCCAACGCAATAGCCATTGTGGGTTCTAACCCTGTTTCGGGAATGACCCTTATGACACTCATTTTGTCGTCGGTAATAATGGTAGCTGTCGGGCTAAAAGGTGCTTCGGGTATGGTGGCTGCTGCCATTATCGGAGGCGTGGTTTGTACTGCTCTTTCAATGGCAGGCGGTTTTATTACCGACCTCAAAATCGGCTATTGGCTTGGCTCTACTCCCGCCAAACAACAGACTTGGAAATTTCTCGGCACACTGGTATCGGCTGCTACCGTGGGCGGAGTAATGATAATACTCAACAAAACTTACGGCTTTGGCGAAGGAGGTCTTGTGGCTCCTCAGGCAAACGCTATGGCAGCCGTTATCGAACCACTAATGGGCGGTACGGGTGCTCCTTGGTTGCTTTACGGCATAGGTGCGACTATTGCTATCATATTAACTCTGTTCAAAGTGCCTGCCTTGGCATTTGCTTTGGGTATGTTTATTCCGCTGTCGCTCAATGCTCCGTTGCTTATAGGCGGGCTTGTGGCATGGTATGTATCGACACGTTCTACCGACAAAGCAATCAACAACGCACGCAACGAAAAGGGTAATCTCGTGGCATCGGGCTTTATAGCAGGTGGAGCATTGATGGGTGTTGTAAGTGCTATAATCAAATTCAGCGGACTACATCTAACCATACCGTTTAGTAAAGAGACAGCTACCAACCCAGCCACAGGCGAATTGATAGAACTCATCACATATTGGCACCAGACAACCGGCGGACAGTGGATGTCGCTTGTTGCATACGGTGCTTTAATCGGATTCTTCGTTTGGTTTGTGCTAAAAGACAAAAAGCAGGCTTAGATTAATCAAAGGGGGTGTTCCGAAAGGGATACCCTTTTTCAAAACACTCGTTATTCCCGCAAAGGCGGGCGAAAAGGAGAATTACAAGAATCAAAAGCAGAAACGACAGTTAGTAAGGTCGGGAGTTGGTGCTGTCCACCTCAACCTAAGAGTATGTAAATGTAATTGTTGCTTTGGCACGCTCGACAGTTGACGACATTGGAATATCGAACCGTTCAACAGTGCAATCGGGAATTATTGGTAAAACTAAAAATAGAGTTGAGACTCTCTCCCGATACTCAACTCTATTTTTTTATATCTATTATTATAATCAAATAACGCCATATTTATTGAATAACTCGGTTATCTTATCCAATGCTATATTTATCTGTTCCATAGTATGATTAGCCATAAGCGAGAACCTTATGAGAGTGTCTTTTGGAGCAACCGCAGGCGATACCACAGGGTTTACAAATATACCTGCCTCAAACAAATCGCGTGTAATCATAAATGTTTTTTCGTTGTCACGAATAAATAGCGGTATAATCGGTGTAGAGGTATGTCCAATCTCGAAATTACGCGAACGGAATCCTTCCAAAGCATAGTTAGTAAGTTTCCACAGTTGCTCGAAACGTTCGGGTTCGCTCATCATTATATCCAATGCGGCACCTACTGCTCCCATTGCTGCAGGTGTAGGCGAAGCACTAAATATATACGAGCGAGCGCGATGACGCAGTACATTGGCTGTAATAGAGTCTGTGGCGATAAATCCGCCAATGGAGGCAAACGACTTACTGAAAGTACCCATTATCAAATCTACCTCAGAGGTCAATCCCAAATGGTGACATATACCTTGTCCGTTCTCGCCGAACACTCCAAGAGAGTGAGCCTCATCTACATATATATTTGCATCATATTTATGAGCCAAATTAACTATATCGTGCAGCTTGGTAACATCGCCCTCCATAGAGAAAACACCATCTACTATAATCAATTTTATCTTTTCGGGATTACAGCTTTGCAGGCGTTTTTCGAGAGACTCCATATCGTTGTGCTTAAATTTCATTGTGTTAGAGAAACTCAAGCGTATCCCCTCCACTATAGAGGCGTGGTTTAGCTCGTCCCACAATATATAATCGTCTTTACCTGTAAGAGCCGGTATTACTCCGATATTTACCTGCATACCGGTAGAAAATATTATAGCTTCCTCTTTGCCTACAAACTTTGCAAGTTTTCTTTCGAGTTCTTCGTGCATATCAAGAGTACCGTTGAGGAAACGGCTGCCTGCCATTCCCGTACCGTACTTTCGGGTTGCCTCTATAGCAGCCTCTTTTACTTTTGGGTGATTTGTCAAACCCAAGTACGAATTTGAGCCAAACATCAACACTTTTTTACCGTTCATTATAACTTCGGTATCCTGTTCGCTTGATATTGCTCTAAAATAGGGGTAAATACCTGCTGCTTTAGTTTTTTGCGGTTCATCGTACTTGACTAATTTCTGTTGTAATAGTCTCATAAACAAATTATATTTTTACTTTACTCAATATATCTTGGGACATTATAAAATAGCCTCCAAAGGTAGTAAAAAATTTTGGTTCAAGATTAGTTAAATTTGTGTTTTCTCAATTTTTTTTTTAGTAACATTAAGTATAAATTTTTGTTGATGCAATTGTATCTGTAACCCTCTGAACTTAGCCAAACGCATCTTATAAATAACCCCCAAAAGTTATATATAACATTAATATGGTTGTGTACAAAAGCGACAATATCATTTTCTTATCTTTTAGGTTGGGGCAGACAGCCCCAATGAAGTTCCCTGTATCTTGTGAGTTGCCCCGATCCTGACACTAACACCGCTGAGTTTGTTTATTATGTTTTTGTTAAAAATATTTTGTATTTCATAAAATTTCGTTATCTTTGCTGGTAAATATTTAAAACAAAAAAGATGACTAACGGACAGAAATATCATTTAGGTGGCAATAGTGACAGTAGGCGAGTAAATACCCTTTTGTCCTCACTTTGGGTGAGTTCGCGAGTCATAAGATCTAAAAAACACATTACAGACTTTTTTCACTCACCTGCATTAACAACTCTTAACTATTCAAACATTTGGAATTTTATCCCCAATCAAAGTACTAAATTTTGCGAACATCAGAAGCAAAATTTGCGGACGTCAGAAAATTTTTTTCTTGACGTCAAGAAATTTATTTCCGCACGTCAAGAAATTTCGTTGCGGACGTCAGGATTTTATTTTCAATAAGACCAAAAATCTGTTTTGTATTTTGTTCTTTTAATTTATAAAACTATATCACACAAAAAACTCCTGAAAAACATTTTACCCAACCCACTCCGCCGACCCCGCCCGAACCGCCTAAGGAAGTAGATATCTATGTGGCAGGCTATGACAAAACAGGGGCAAAGAGAGTAGCCAAAGTATGGAAAAACGGCAAGGAGCTTTACGACCTTACCACCGGTGATAATCATGCCGAAGCCTACTCCCTGTTTGTGGTAGGCAGCGATGTATATACCGCAGGCTATGAGGACAACGGCACAAAAGATGTAGCCAAAGTGTGGAAAAACGAAGACGAACTCTATGCCCTTACAACCGGTGATAAAGATGCAAGAGCATACTCCGTCTTCGTGTCGGATGATAAAGTATATACCGCAGGGTACGACGGCAAAGTGGCCAAACTTTGGAAAAACAAAAGCGTCACCAACCTTACCACAGGTACTAACGATGCAGCCGCCTTCTCCGTATTTGTAGCGGGCAGCAACGTATATACCGCCGGCTATGAGTTCAACGTTATAAAAGATGTAGCCAAGGTGTGGAAAAAAGGCAGCGAACTCTATGCCCTTACCACCGGTACTAATGATGCCTCAGCCAAGTCCGTATTTGTGGCGGGCGAAGATGTATATACCGCCGGCTATGAGAGCAGCGGTATAAACTGGGTCGCCAAGGTATGGAAAAACAAAAAGCTGATATTCAAGACCGACGGCTCTAAGTTTGCCTCAGCCAACTCCGTATATGTGTCAGGGGAAGATATATATGTGACAGGCAGCGAAGGAGATGTACCCAAAGTATGGAAAAACGGCGA
The DNA here is from genome assembly GCA_000768855.1 of Porphyromonadaceae bacterium COT-184 OH4590. GTDB lineage: Bacteria > Bacteroidota > Bacteroidia > Bacteroidales > Paludibacteraceae > F0058. The sequence continues at coordinate 10,973 of JRAN01000039.1, forward strand.
GGAGCTCTACGAGCTTGCAGATAATGGCGTAGCCCGTTCCATAGTGGTATACAATGGTGATGTATATGTGGCAGGGTTCGAAATAGAGGGCGAGGACTTTGTAGCCAAGGTGTGGAAAAACGGCAAAGAGCTCTACACACTTACTGACAAAGGCTTCGCCTACTCCATATTCATTGCCGAAAGGAAGTAAGTCAGGGCTTAGGTATTTAGGGGCGTACCCTTGCGGTCGCCCCCGAAGTGCCCGCCCAATAAACAAAAAAAAGATAAGGGCGAAAGATTTTTCGCCCCAACAAATAAAATAAATATCAAATTAAAAATTTTACGAACATGAAAAAAACAGTACAAAAAACATTGACAACCCTCGCCCTTATAGTGGCGATGATGACCGCAGCTGCCGCCGACGTGCAGGCACAGGAAGCACACTCTATAACGTTTTATATGCCATTAGGCTCTACAGTAAAAGTAAAAATAAAGGCTCATGCCGAAAATACAACGGTAAATATAGCGGACGGAGTGATTAATCATGATGTTACTGTTGGAACAGACTGGAAGGAATTAGAGCTAAGTTCGAATGAGAAAGTTCTAACACTGACGGGTAATATCATTGCTTTGGATTGCTCTAATAACAGGGGAAAATTCGACTCAATTAATGTTAGCAAAAACATAGCTCTGGTCGAGTTGAATTGTGGCAGCAATAAATTAAGCACCTTAGACGTTAGTAAAAACATAGCTCTGACAACATTGAATTGCGGCAGCAATCAACTAAGCACCTTGGACGTAAGCAAAAATATAGCTCTGGTCGAATTGAATTGTGGTAGCAATAAATTAAGCACATTGGATGTTAGCAAAAATATAGCTCTAACCACATTGAATTGCAGCAACAATCAATTAAGCACATTGGACATTAGCAAAAACATAGCTCTGACAACATTGTCTTGCGGCAGCAATCAACTAAGCACATTGGATGTTAGCAAAAACATAGCTTTGACCACATTGTCTTGCAGCAGCAATCAATTAAGCACATTGGACATTAGCAAAAATATAGCTCTGACCGCACTGTATTGCGGCGAAAATCAATTAACTTCGTTGGACGTAAACAAAAACATAGCTCTCTCCATATTGGATTGTAGCTACAATAATAATAATTTAAGCTCGTTGGATGTAAGCAAAAACATAGCTCTGACCACATTGAATTGCAGCAGCAATCAATTAACTTCCTTAGATGTTAGCAACAACATAGCTCTGACCATGTTGATTTGCAGCAACAATCAATTAAGCTCGTTGTTGGACGTTAGCAAAAATATAGCTCTGACCACGTTGGATTGCAGCAGCAATCAATTAAGCTCGTTGGATGTAAGCAAAAGCATAGCTCTGACCAGGTTGAATTGCTTCAACAATCAATTAACTTCTTTGGATGTTAGCAAAAACCAAAATCTGACACTATTATGGTGCAATGCCAACAACTTTACGACACAGACATTCAACGACCTGATGTGTTCGCTGCCGGCACGAGAGGAAAGCGACAAAGCGGAGTTTAGACCCTTGTGGGATGCTTCAGACTCCAAAGCCACCAACTTCAAAGCCACCAACTCACGTATTGCCAAAGACAAGAACTGGAAGGTGATGTATCTCTCAAATAATATAGACATCCCCGCCACTACGGGTAGCTATGTCTGCCCTTCTACTTCGCTTGTAGAGGCTTACGCCGAAGCCCTCTCCCTCTACCCCAATCCGGTGGAGAATGTACTGTACATCAACACAGAAGGTGAAATACGCAGCATACATATATATAACGTATATGGAACCGAAGTAGCCACTGCCACTGCCACGAAGCAAATCGACCTGTCGAGCCTCCCTGCCGGCGTATATGCCGTACAGGTAAGCACCGACAGAGGCATCGCCACACAGAGTGTGATGAAAAAATAGGTATTGGATATTAGGTATTGGGTATGTAGGGGCGTACCCACGTGTTCGCCCGAAATATAAAAAGGTGTTAGGTGTTGGGTATTGGGTATTGGGTATTGGGTACGTAGGGGCATACTTACGTGTCCGCCCGAAATAAAACAACCTAAAACCTAACACCTAATACTCAAAATAAAACAACCCAAAACCCAAAACCTAACACCTAACACCCAAAATAAAACAACCCTAACACCTAAAACCCAACAAATAACAAAATATTTATTTAACATCAATTAAAAATTTTACGAACATGAAAAAAACAGTACAAAAAACACTGGCGACCCTCGCCCTCATCGTGGCGATGATGACCGCTGCTGCCGCAGGCGTGCAGGCACAGGAAGTAAACATGAACCGCTACATCACCCTTACCGTATGGGACGACGAGCATATAGCGCTCAGATTACAAGCAGCCGCAGACAATACTCCCGTACGTATCATCAGTGGCTCCAATACGGATGATATTACAGTCGGTACCTCATGGACAACCACCAGATATTATCACTCAGACGGCACTACCATGACCATATATGGAGATATTACAGGAATTAACTGTAGTGGTAACTCTAATGCTAACTCTAATAGAATTGTTTCCATTGATGTAAATAACACGGAGTTGAAAATATTGAGTTGCTACAACAATAAGCTTAGCTCCCTTGATGTAAGTAAGAGCACGGCTTTGACTGAATTGTATTGCCACCTCAATAAGCTTACCTCCCTTGATGTAAGCAATAACACGGCTTTGAAAAAATTGGATTGCATGGATAATCAGCTTACTACTCTCGATGTAAGCAGTTGCCCTATGTTATGTTAGAAAAGTTGCATTTTGGGAACAACCCGCAGCTCAAAACCCTCAACGTAAGCGGATGTAGTTCGTTACGGACAAAGATGGATTTCCAGGATTTTTCCAAAATTGAGGTTATCAAAGCAAGCGGGTGTAGCTCGCTGACCGAGCTATACTGTTCAAAAAAGCCGGTCAAAGAGCTCGACCTTACCGGATGTAGCTCGCTCAAAAAACTGAAGTGCAAGCAAACCAAGCTTCAGACCCTCAAGCTGGAAGGCTGCAATGCCTTGGAAGAACTCGATTGTGCCGAAAATCCTTTTCTGACTTCACCGCTCGATGTAAGCGGTTCGTATAATTTGAAAAAGTTGTATTGCCATACCACAGGCATCCCCTCGATCAACGTAAGCGGCTTGAATAAACTGACCGAACTCGATTTCTCCTATAGCGACAACCTCACCTCCATCAATGCAGACTACTGTAGGTCGCTGACCTCCCTCTATTGCGGAAACAGTCCGTATCTCTACAACATACGGCTCTACGACTGTACGGCTCTGAAGACTGTAGATTGTAGCGAAAATCGCTTCACTGCCTGTATTCTGGATCAGCTCTTCCGCGACCTGCCCAAGCGTCAGCCGGGCGACGGAGCGGAAATCTATATAGGTCTTAACCAGGGATACCGTAATTGCCGCACCCCCATAGCCAAAGACAAAAACTGGAAGGTGATGGAGTGGAAAGGAGGCAACGAAATTGTCAACACCAACTTTACCTGCAAGGACTATGGCTTCAGTATCTGCGGAAAACGCATCTACGAAGATATTAACCACCTGATCGACAAAGGGCTCTTCGACTCTTCTGAGGTAAGCGGTAGCGTCAGCTACGACCCCGCCACCAAGACCCTTAGCTTGGAGAACGGACGGATTATGTCGCAACACGAAGATGTAGATGCTTTGGTAAACTTCGATAATGAAGGAATGATTATCAAAGTGAAAGGTAGTAATTGTGTGATTGGAGTAGAGCAGCAAATCGATTACGGAGATGGGCTGGTTATGGGCAAGCATACCATTATTGAAGGTTCGGGCGGAAAAGATGTGTTGTATATCCCGGTCAACTACGGCGACGAGGGAATAAGCGCTTACGATGACGCCAACCTCACCGTTCGGAAGGGTGTCTATGTAAAAACAGACAAAATCAGCGGTTCGGGAGGGCTTACCGTAGATAATGCCACGTTGGAGACTTACAGCGGTTCAAGCATTAAGGATATCGCTTTCCTTACCCTGAAAGGTACGGCTATTACACAGCCTGTAGGTGCCCGCTTCGACAAAAGTAAAAAAGCCATAGTCGATGCCAAGGGCAATGTAGCAACAGGTGTCAAGATAGAGCCGGGTACGAGTGCCTTGCCTGCTACCCTTACCGATGCGGGCATAATCGTACGCGGCGAGCGGGGTGTGTTGTATGTCGAAAAATCGCCCGGAGCCACCGCCACACAAGTAGCCGTATACGACATATCGGGCATGCTGGCAGGCAATTACCGGCTCAATGCCAATACTACCGCCATACATCTCCCTGCGGGCTTCTATACGGTAGTAGCTGCTAATGCCGTGAGCAAGGTGATAGTAAGGTAAAAAAGCAATGTCTTGAAATTTGACGATTAATAAAATAGCCTACCCTCAAAGGTAGGCTATTTTATTAAGTGTTGGGTTTTTCCTAACACTTAATAACCAATTGTTTATACACCCATTATGTATAACCTTAGTATATTCTCGTTTTAAGGCACGTGGCAACAAAAGTTTGGTAAAATAGTATGTGGCATTATTCGGAAGTAATCGGTAGATATTGTCGCGTTTTTCGTCGGCTACCATACCATATATATGTAGATTGCAACAAGGATTATATTCGCATAAATTGCGGCGTTGAGCCTCTACAATAATACGTTTGAGAGCTTTGTCTCCGCTTGTATAATGTTGGCTGAGATTTCACAAATTGCCTTAAATAGCTGTCAAAGTCGGCGATATTAGAGTACGTCAAATCGTTGAATGTTTTGATACGTTAAAACCCTCAAAGCCTCGTTATTAATGAATTATAATAAGTAATAGTATTATGAGAGGCAACCAAACGCTTCAACTCGGACACAATAAAATCCTCAACTAAATATATTTCACTCGGTGATTTATTCCAATCACCAACCATTTCAAAATTCTTGCAGTCGTCCGAAAGAACAAAAGCTTCTATTTTATTAAAAATAGCCCTTAAATTCCCTGTAATAAGCTGCGAATTTGGGTGATTGATACACGTAAAACCATTGTGTTCGGAGAACTGCCCCCGAAACAACTTCACGCCTGTTGATATAATTTTTTTCTTTGAAGTACCATTTACACGCACTTCAATCTGTAATAGCCCCTTAGTGGTAGCTGTTGCTGTGTGTTTTCTGTCGAACACATAACGCATTGATAGGTTTTCCATTTTGTAAATTAATGAGTTAGTAATATAAATTGACTTTATACCACACGTTTATACCTACGGCAATTAAGTATAAAACTCGTGCAAAATGGTNGTTAGTAATATAAATTGACTTTATACCACACGTTTATACCTACGGCAATTAAGTATAAAACTCGTGCAAAATGGTGCAACCTCGTGTAAGTTTAGCAATATCTAACTCTTTGACAATCACATAAAACAATGATTGCTAAAGAGTTATTAGTGGAGGAATAAGGGACTCGAACCAAGATTTCAAGCAATTTATTATTCAGCGAATTAAAAATTCATTCGATTTATGGGGTACAGATTAGGTTAATGTCTATTGCTAACACTCCTTTTGGCAGTTTCAGCTACCATTGGCTCTATTCTGTCTGCATAAAACTACGAGTGCAAAGTTACAAATTAAATTTAGAATATACAAATTCCTATATATAAAGAATTAGAGTTAGTGTAAGGTGCAAGTTATATATATAAGTATATACTTGCACCTTACACTAAAGCTTTTATTTATCCTGAAGCAGCCTCACAGATTTACTATCACAAATCTGTCTCATATAGACAGCCTACATCTATTGGTATTTGTGTTTCACACATCAACTCCATTCTGTTTTTCTCATAATATCGTATAATTACACAATATATTAAAAAACAAATCTTTAACTTTGTGATATAAACATTTAATCTTTAATTATAGATATGGAAAAATACATAAGCGAAATTGACCTAATAATCAATAAATTAGAAGGTGCAATTCAAAAAAAAGAGTTAGGACTTAATGATGTTCTAACAGATGCTCCTATTATTATTAAGCTATTGGAATCAGGCTTTGAAGAATTAAAATTACTCATTTCAGATTTTCATTTTGAAGAAAAATCGGATGAAATTTTATTCTTTAAAGTAAAGAAACCAAGATTGTTCAGCAAACTAATTTATTATCAGAAAATTTATCACATAGAGCTAAACAGACCTGTATCCGGTTTTCAAGTGCAAGAATGTTTTCTGAAGAAAGAATTCGAACAGATTAATGCTTTCTATAATAAAAATACCGAATTTATACAGTATTATCGTTCCGGAAAAACATTAATGGATGAATTTTATTTCATTAGAGGAAAAAATGATATTGAATTAAATTTGGAGAGTTTTTATTTTGAACGTGACCCAAGATTTTCTACTGCTTTCGACTTCAAGGTTACTCGACTATTAGCCAATGACATGTTAGCGGCATATTTAAATAACCAGTTAGTCCGATTAAAATATCAGGAAGAAAACAGTTATAATATTGATGATACAATTCCTTATGCCAAATGGACAGATAAAAAGACTGCTCTTGCTGAAATCATCTATGGTATCCACGAGGCAAAAAGTATAAATGCCGGAAATATTGGAATAAAGATGCTGGCAACTATATTAGGAAATACATTTAAAATAGATATGAGCGATATTTACCAGATATTTTTAGAAATAAGAAGCCGTAAAGGAGATCGCACTACTTATTTAAGTAGCTTAATAAAATCACTCAATCAAAAAATGGAGGCTGCCGATAATAGATAGATAAAAAGTCTTCGTTCTGTATTAACCCTGATTTTTACTCTGAAATACCAAAACCCTTAGTTCTCCCTACTATGGATTTTGGTATGTAACACAGTTCCCATTTATCTATTCTTTTGCTTTTCTCCACAACATTAACTCATTTTTATCAGAACCGCATATTTTACGTGCTGATATACAATAAATAAGACATGATAGTAAAAAAAACATACCTTACTATGGAAAACTAATGAAATCATTCTTCAATTTATCCCGAACTTTGCAAAAAAATAAAATATTTGGTATTGCTAATTAAATATATATATGTGGAATTGCTAACTAAGTATATATAGACTTCCGTTGCGATGATGCATTAGCAAAAGTATGGATAATTTTAGCATCTCCATCTTTTTTGAATAGCACTT
>JRAN01000004.1 GCA_000768855.1 Porphyromonadaceae bacterium COT-184 OH4590
TACATCGCCGCACAACTCACACTATTGGAGGAGGTCAAAAAAAAATATTCCGACTACCTCAAAGAAAAGGGCGAAAGCCAACAGGCTACCAAAGACAAAGACGAAGCCCTCGCCAAACTCGAAAAATGGGTGCGAGAGTTTTATGCCATCACCAAAATAGCTCTCGAAGACAAACCCCAACTCTTGGAAAGCGTCGGCAAACTCGTCAGAGGGTAGATATGCCGCACATTGTGCATAACTTCACTCTCACAGACACACATACTCCAAAGCCTCATAAATTTCGGTTTGTGAGGCTTTTTGATTGCAACGAAACTTACCTGCTCTCTCTAATAATGTAAAATTAATGTTATGGTCGGCATTTTTTTTGTCATGTAGCATAAAACGGTAAATATCATCGAAGTCCTTGCAGTTGATAGAGATAGTTTTATAATGCTCCTTTACAAAATGATGCAGTCGATGAAACTCATCTCTTGAGAATCCATAATGTATGATAGATAAATAAAGTTCGCATACCATACCCCAAGCCACAGCCGTACCATGTGTGAGAGCCATATTTTTGCCCGTAGCAAATGCCTCAAAAGCGTGTGCAAAGGTATGCCCGAAATTGAGAGCACGACGTTCGTTTTGGTCATATTTATCTATACGTGCCAAATGTTGCTTTATCTGTATATCTTTTATGATTAACGAACGGAGCAGAGATTTGTCTATCGCTTGCAGGTCGAGGCTATATGTGAGGTTAAGCAAATGTTCGTCAGCGATAAAGCCATATTTGAGCATTTCGGCATATCCGTCAGCCATTGCCTCATAAGACAGAGTATCAAGTAGGTCGATATTTATCAATATCCATTTAGGGTCGGTAAATGTGCCTATCTCATTTTTTAATCCGAGGAAGTTGACCCCTGTTTTACCGCCTATGGATGCATCTACCATTGCCATAAGCGTTGTAGGGATATTGATAAAAGAACAACCGCGTTTGAATGTGGCAGCCACGAATCCGCCAAGGTCGGTAATAATACCACCTCCTATATTAATTATCAGCGACTTGCGATTTGCCCCCCTCTCTACTAACCATTGCCAAAGCCCGATAGCCTTCTCTATCGACTTTGATTTTTCGGTTGCCTCAATTTTGTATATATGAGTATCGCCGTTATGCAAGAGGGTGTCGAGTATGTTATCGACTAATATTTGATGTACCTGTTGGTCGATTATTACAAATATGCCATTGTCGGAGTAACGGTCTATGATGTTTTGCAAGTTTCGCTTAAAGTTAGAGTAGAGTATCTTCATTTTTGAGCAACTTAGTTTTGCGGTACAAAGATAAACAAAATCTGATTTGGTCGATATAATAAATAGCCAAAGATTGGCAATAAAAAGCCTGTTGTATTAAAAAAATGTTACTTTTGTATTTTAAACTACTAAAAAACATAAATTCTATTAACATGAAAGAAGAAAAATTAATTCGTTGTCGCCCATGTGGGTATATTATGAAAGAGAGTGATCTGAAAGAGGGCGATGTATGCCCTGCTTGTGGAATGCCACATACTGTATTTGAGCCGTATCGCGAAAAGGTATCTTCGGGACGTCTTAAGTTTTTGGCATTAGACTTACATCCTATTGCTATTCACTTGTCTCAAACTTTTGTGGCTACTATTCCCGGATTGCTGATTTTACATTTTATCTTTCCGAACTTCTTCCCCGAAGTTCTGACAAACGTCATTACATTTTCCGTTTATGTGTTTCCGCTTACTTTGATGGCATCTATCGTAACAGGTATTGCAGACGGATATGCTCGTTTTAAAACAATGGAGACTCCTCTTCTGAAAAAAAAGATAGCATTCAGCATTATTATTTTCGCAGTGTCGGCTTTACAGTTTTATTTGATTTATAAAGGACAGGTTTATACTTGGTACTTCTTGCTCATCTCTTTGGTTTCGTTGGTGCTTGCGATGATGCTTGGACGTATGGGAGTTAAGTTGATAAACGTAATTCTGCCCGGTACATTGAAAAAGCCCAAAAAAGCAGTTGCCGCCTGATAACGTTAATTAATTTATAACAATCATTTTATGAGAGGTTGTCTTCACAGACAACCTTTTTTATGTTTTTTTGATAACAGAATAAATGTTGGTGAACGAAACAAATGTATAACACGGCTTTATGAGCCTTGTATTACTTTCGATATTATAAATATTGGGAAGGCATCATAATAATTTTTTACACAGATTGGTATTTTTTTTGTACCTTTGCCGTTCAATCAAAATTAAGTTAAATTTGCAATATGAATATTGTTAGAAATGATGTTGATGCTTGTAACGCAACACTTACTCTTACCATCGAGAAACAAGACTATGCCGAAAAGGTAGATAAATCATTGAAAGAATATCGTCGCAAAGTGCAGATGCCGGGGTTTCGTCCGGGTAATGTACCTGCAGGGCTTGTAAAAAAAATGTATGGTAAATCTATATTAGCCGAAGAGGTTAATAAATTGATCTCCGAGTCATTATATAATTATATAAGAGACAATAAGATAAATATTTTAGGTGAACCTTTGTCGAATGAAACAATTCAAAAGCCCATAGACTTTGATACGGACGAAACATTTGAGTTTGTCTTCGATTTGGGTTTGTCTCCCGAAATAAGTATAGATACTACAGCAAAGGATAAAATACCATATTATAAAATTGCTGTAACAGACGAAATGATAGATGAGCATATAAAAATGCATGCTTCTCGTTTAGGACAATATGTGGCTGCTGAAAAAACAGAAGAAAACTCTGTGATAAAAGGCGAGATGACCGAAATTACAACCGGCAGCGAACCTCTTAAAGTAGTAGATGCAATTATTACACCACGATACATTAAAGATGATAAACAGAAGAAACTGTTTGTAGGCAAAAAAGTAGGGGCGAAGATTAAGTTTAATCCTGTTGTGGCAATGACCAATGAATATGAAGTGTCGTCGTTGCTTAATGTATCCAAAGATAAGGTTAAGGATTATGACCACGATTTTGAGTATATTATAACAGAGATAACCAATCACCAGAGTGCCGAGATAGACCAAGTTTTGTTTGATAAAGTGGTTGGCGAAGGTGTGGTGAAAAACCTGGAAGAGTTCAAAGAGAAGATGAAAGAGGGCATTGCTCGCGTATATGTGGGCGATAGTGACTATAAATTTTCGATTGATGCCAAAGAGTTGTTTGTGAAGAAAAATAAAAAAGCGGTTTTCCCCGAAGAGTTTCTAAAGAGATGGTTGAAAGCAACCAACGAGAAAATGACCGATGAGACCATTGAAAAAGATTTTCCGAATATGCTTGAATATCTAAAGTGGGATCTTATCAAAAAGATGTTTGTGGAAAAATATGAAATAAAAATAGAAGACCAAGAGATAAAAGATGCTGCACGTCAAGATGTATTGATGCGTTTTGCTCAATACGGTATCAACAATCCTCAAGATGATATACTCGATACTTATGTAGAGGAGTCTCTAAAACAGAAAGGTGCTTTTGAGCAGTTTTATCAACAGGCTGTGGAAAGAGCTGTAATAGCTAAGATAAAGGAGAATGTAGCTATTACCGAAAAAGAGATAACGCTTGAAGAGTTTAATAAATTATTTAGTGAAACAAAATAATTTCGAAATTTGAATAAAAAAAATAGGACTTCATCAACAAAACAAGTCCTATTTTTTTATTAATAAACTAAACGGATTCAGAATATTATTTAATCGATATGATCGATACAATATAGTAATACAATCATCTTACTATATAACTACAGGTTAAATACTTTTTTGATGGTATTTACATAATCAAGTTTTTCCCAAGTAAAATACTCTATACCGTTTTCGGTAATGCTTTCTCTGCCAAAATGCCCATAAGAGGCAGTTTTGAGATATATAGGATTACGAAGTTTTAGCCTCTGTTCGATTGAATAGGGACGCAAATCGAATATTTCATTGATTTTGGTTGCTATCTCGGCGTCTGTCATATTCACGTGTGATTTGCCGTAAGTGTTCACAAACAGGCTTACAGGCTCTGATATACCTATAGCATAGGATATTTGAATGAGCATTTCGTCTGCAACGCCTGCCGCTACCATATTTTTTGCGATATGTCTTGCTGCGTAAGCTGCGCTTCTGTCCACCTTGGAGGGGTCTTTGCCACTGAATGCTCCTCCACCGTGTGCACCTTTGCCTCCGTATGTATCAACAATGATTTTTCTGCCGGTAAGCCCTGTATCGCCGTGAGGACCTCCTATGACAAACTTACCTGTGGGGTTGACGTGAAGTATTATGTTTTCGTCAAAAAAATTGACAATAGAGGGATTATCGCTTATGACTTTTGGTAATAGAATATTTTGTATGTCATTTTTTATTTTTGCCAACATTTGTTCGTCGTTCTTTTCGAATTCATCGTGCTGAGTGGAAACCACAATAGTGTGGATACGTTCTACCATACCGTTATCGTTGTATTGAACGGTTACTTGCGATTTTGAATCCGGACGAAGATATGGCATTAGATTTGTCTCTTTTCGTATCTTTTCGAGACAGTAAAGGATTTCGTGTGCCAAATCGAGCGAAAGTGGCAAAAAGTTTTTTGTTTCGTTGGTGGCATATCCAAACATCATTCCTTGGTCTCCTGCTCCTTGTTCTTCCGGTTTTTGTCGTTCTACGCCTCTATTGATATCGGCAGATTGTTCGTGAATGGCAGACAGTACTCCACAGGAGTTGCCATCGAACATATAGTCGGATTTATTGTAACCTATGTCTGTTATAACTTCGCGTGCAACATTCTGAATGTCAATATACGCTGAAGATTTTACCTCTCCGCCAACTATTACTTGCCCTGTGGTAACAAATGTTTCACAAGCCACTTTGGCATTACTGTCTTTCGATAAAAACTCATCGAGGATTGCATCCGAAATCTGGTCTGCAACTTTGTCCGGGTGTCCGCTCGACACCGATTCTGATGTGAATAGATACATATTAATTTTGATTTTTGGGTTACTAAATAAAAATGTTGTTTTTGTGTAAAAAAGAAAAATCTGTTAAACAAATAGTCAACAGAAAAAGAATTGAATGTGCTATTAGCCTGATATTATGCGGGTTTTTAGCATTTTTTTATGAGGTTGCAAGCATACAAATCTCTCCTCTTTCCATTTGCAAAACAAAGGTAATATTATTTTTTTGTTTTTGACAAAAAGTTTATGATTTTTTTTTTAACAAAATTACAACACTCGGGTATCATTTACAATACCTGCAAATAGCGATTTTCTATTTGCAGAATAGAATGTAAGTATTGAACCAATAGTGTCTTAAACGCTTTTTTATCATTACTGTCACAAACGCCTGTAATAATCCGATAATAAAAATGATATAAAGCAAGCCCCTTTGGTGATTAAAATCTTATATTTGTTTGTGCTACATCGTATTGCGATGAGATGTTGATTTTTTGTGGACAGCAGTAAGTTTATAAAAATATCTTCTTTATTTTTGGAATATGAATGACTACCACTGCAAGGGCTATAGTTAGAGTATATCTCCAAATATACCATGCCCACAAAGGAAAGTCTAAAACAAAATATATCGGAACTATACTCGCATATGTAACCATCTCAAAGTCATGGAAACACATTATAGCCAGCGACCAAAATCCAAGACGCGCAAAAAGCCTTGATACAAACTTTAAATGATCTTTAATTTGTACTGAAATCCAATATAATACGATGGTACCCCCACATGCTCCTAATACATCTATGGGGTAATTTCCCCAAATGAAACTATACATGTCCAATTGTGAATATCTGATAGCCAATAACCATAAGGCAATAGAGCCAATCTTAAGCCACATCGGTACAGTATACCGTTTGCTCCACCATCCAATAGTAACAAAAGGTAAGGCTGTGAAACCCAATAATATACACCAAGGTGTAGTAGGCAAAACTTTATGAAAAATCAATGCTCCCATTGCAATAAAAAAAGATATTGGCAATACTAAATGTTCCCATTTAGATAGGAAAAGCAAACACACTTTTGCCCAGAACAAGGTCATAGTCCTATTCTGTTATACAAACTCGTTTTAGTAAAAATTTGTCATCTCGGTAGCGTATCTTACCTCCATAACCTAATACCGCTGTCTTATATTCAGACTGCTTAACCAATGCTACAACCTCATCGTTACAGAAACTATGCGGATAAGAGAAGTGCTGAACGAGCCTTCCTGTTTCCTCTTCGATTATTTTTTTTGAATTGTATAGCTCAAATTTTATCTGTTCTCTGTTCAACTTTGTTAAAGCATAGTGTGATACCGAATGTGAGCCAAGTGTACAAAGTCCACTATCCAACATTTCGTTTAGCTCTGTCCAATTTAATGTTAAATGCTTGTTATAATCGGAAAAGTTGTCAAGGTAATTATCGAAAACCTGCTTGAAATAGGTAGGCATATTTATATTTGACGAATATATTGACGATAATATAGTTTCAAATGTAGTCTGTTTTTCCTTGTCTGTTGTACATAAATACACTGTACCGTCCGACAAAGTCAATCTGTCGTTTTTTAATACAATTTCCTCAAGGATCATCCACCATAAGAATATCTTTTTGTTGGGAAAATCGGTAGTTAAATAGATGGTAAAAGGGACATTATGTTTCTTAAATATAGGATAAGCAAACTGATAAATATCCTTAAAACCATCGTCAAAACTGATATTTATGCTTTTTTTATTATTATATTTGCTTAAATTTTGAAAAATACTGTCTATATCCACAAAATTATACCCTTTAGATCTATAATCAACAATTAGTGATTCTAGATAGCTGGGAGTAATTTCCAAATCGCGGTTACTCTTGAAAAGACTGCGTGAAGCCACTACTCTGTGTAGACACCATATCTCTCCAATAATAGGGTGAAATAGATGGTTGGCTTTCTTTAAGATTTTATAAAATACGTTAATCATATATCAATAAGGTTAATGAGTAGTTAAGTTTATCTTTCTTACAATTTTGAGCGGAGTTAAGTATGAATCTATTTTTTCTACAATTATATGCAAACAAGCAAGTTATGCCTAATCTCGTCAACTGGCATCAATAAAATATTATCGTTTCTTTACAAGTTTATCAATCAATCTATTTGTAAATTGTTTGACACCACAACCTAAAAAATACATTAAGCCTCCATAGACCATAGAAAAAGAGATAAAGACAATAAGGCCTTTTAGGAAAAAATCAAAATACGAAGATGTTTCAAACAAAAACTTGTTAAGGGGTAATAAAATTATTATTGATATGATGTACAATAATATATAAATAAATGTGTCTTTCCAATAACTCCAAACAGATACATTAAATCCTTTGCTGAATAGAAAGTATGGTTTCCAGACACATACAATGGCGAGAGTGCTCACACATGTACCTATCAAAATCCCTGTAAGTCCGTAGAAGTAGCCCAAAAGCACCGATAATGCTAATTTTATGATGGCTTCTGTTATCGGAGCCCAAATATCGTGATACAAACAATATCCACTAATAAAATATTGTACCGATTGTCTTACCATTGCTATGTATGTATTGATTATTATCAACGAAAATACAATTTCGGTCAAAATAAAATTTTCGCCCAACCAGATAGAGATAAAAGGGGGTATCAAATAATATAGACAATACACTATTACACCACCAACTAAAAAAAATAATCCATTAAACTCCTTAAAAAGCGAAATTGATTTTTGTGTATCGCCTTCGGCTATTACATGACCTATTCCTGCCATATTTGAACTCAATGTAGAAACTATGAGCGAGATAATACGCTTTGTTATCATCGTATAGTTGGTATATAATGTTACTGTCGATAGAGACGAAAAAGCAAAAATCAATATATTGTCAGCTTGTCCTCCGGCAAATTCGGCAATCTTATGTACAAACAGGTTTTTAATATTTTTAAGTATCGAAGGGTACTCTTTTAACAGCTGCTTGCCCTCTTTTAAGTTAATTGTCAGCCAGGGATATTCTTTCGTTACGCGACGATTTGTCCACCAGCGAGTAAACATTCCAAATCCAAATTCAATTACAAGCCATCCAATGTAATTGCCATATAAATATTTTAACAATATTATCTGTAATATTACTTTTAGCAACATCGAATAGTTGGTAACCTTAGCTACTACATATCCCTTTTGGTCTGCGGTTAATAGTATTTGCCTGAAGTTGTTGAAATAACTAAACAGAGTAACAGACAAAAAAGTATAATATGCTCCATATAAGAACAACAAATTCAATTGAGATTTTTCGAATATCAAAGGAAGAAATAGAGATACAATTATTCCGACAACCAAAATAAAAATCCCCACAAGACGATAAAGATAACCAAATAACGAAATAATGCGGTTGATCTCTTCTTGTTTGCCTTCTACCAACGGTTTATAAAGAGAATACGATACTGCCGAATAGATGCCGAGTTCGGCAAGATTAAGAAACCCTAAAATATTCTGTATTGTAGCACTTAATCCGACTAATTCTGTCCCCAAAGTATCTATGAACACCTTTCGTGAGACAAAAGATACAACTAATGCTATAAAATAGAATATAAAAGCAACTCTGGCATTTCTTAAGCTTTTATCTAATTTGGACATTTCTTTTGAAATATATGCAAATCTATGGTATTAATGTTTTCTAATATACAAAATCGAATTATATTGTGCCGGTAAATTCTCCGCAGCTTTACCTAAGTCAAAACGCATATAACTTTCCGGAAAATCCCAGTTTGTATCTTTAAGGAACTCTTGCATCGGTTTATCTTGTTCCTCAATGAGAAATATATATATTATCGGCTCATTAGGAATATTTTTTTTATCGGAGACAAATACCTCAAATTGATATATTAAATTGCTTGGTATATAGCCTCCTGCCATATATACTGTTATAAAATTGTCATAAAATGCCAATACGCTATCGCCCTTCTTAAAACCATTTTTGCGCATTATATCAATAGCTTTATCATTAAAATCTTTCTGCCATTCGGATATCTTAATATTACGAAAACGGGAGGTATCGGTTATCTCCGTATTGGATTTTTTAGGGGTGTAATAGTAGTGATAACGAGCAAAATATACAAAATAAGCAACACCAACCATCAATATCACAACATAAATAGTATTTGATATTTTCAAAAACGTTTTTTGCTTAAAGTCAATAATAGAAACCAATAAGAAGTAAGCAACTACCCAAAAAGGCATAAAAAACAACATTTTTGCGGATACACTCTGATTAGTGCCAAAAACACCCATTAATGGAGCAAATAGAAGTATTATAAATATTAACAACTCCTTCAAAGAATATCCGACATGGTTTTTGCCTATTTTTTGAGTAATAAAATATGATACCATAAATGCGGTGGGCATTATAAATATTCCTGTATAATATTTATAGAATATCCACCTTTGCAGTAAAATAGCAAGAAAAACAATTGTAGCAAAAGTATAACATAGATACCTTGTAAAACTGTTTTTAAAATTATCAATATAATATACCAACCAGCCTAAAACGGCAAACAAGCCAAATAGAAGTACAAATTCGACCAAATATCGAAATAGAGCTACAAATAGCTGATTGTTACTGTGTTTAGTAAGCCCTTTTTGAGCCAACACAAAAGAAGTATATATATCATTAACACTATCAACAATAGTCCGAATAAACAGATGATATACAATTATTCCTAATAGTAGTCCCAAACATAAAAGCAATATATTTTTTACTTTGTCAGTATCTATCAACAATAATACAGATAATGCAACAATCAACAATATTCCCGAAGGGAGATAGTTGAATAACCCAAATACACACAAGACCCCTATAAATATTAAAGATAATCTTTTGAAAAATGATGATACAGAGGTAGTAAATAAAAAATAAATACTAAATACTAATAAATATATAAAAAACTGTATATTATCATAATACAATATAGGACTTGCAAATCCGAAACTCAAAACTCCTGATAAAAACAATAGGGAATAATACCAAACAGAAGATGTATGCAGTCCATATTGTTTTTTTAACCATCTAAATGAAGAAAAAGCAAAAAGATATAATATCGGAATATTGAGAAAGAATCTCACATATCTCAAAGACAACGCCCCATCCTCGGGCAGAAACCAAAATAATTTTCTGACAATAAAACCAAATTGTGAAATACCCCAACTAATAGGCTGCTCCGGCAAATATGCCAGTAAATAATAACCTTCGTCGCAAGAGGTACCTCTATCTATCGTACAAAAAATAAGTATAAAACATATTGTCGAAAAAACAGCTGTAAAAAGCCCTAAAATAGTGTCATATCTCTTATTTGATATTTTCATATAAAAAAAATGTTTTAATGGATTCCACAATTTGATTAATATCGGTTTTTCCCAACTCATAAAACAGTGGCAACCTCACCAGACAATCGGCAAATCGGTCGCAGTTTGGCAAAGGTCTGCCGTCGTGCTTGTCTTTATAGTATTCGCTGCTGTGCAAACTCAGATAGTGAAAAACGGCTAAAATACCGTTTGCTTTCAGGTGTTTTATAAGTTCGGTGCGTTCGCTTAAAGAACGGCATAACAGATAGAACATGTGTGCATTGTTCGAAGCATAATCGGGAATATCAAGCAGTTTAAAACAACCTTTGTCTGCCAATGGTTTCAGTTTTTCATAGTAAGTATTCCAAATTTCAATGCGTTTGGTTTGAATCTCTTTAAGATTTTCGAGTTGTGCCCACAAAAATGCGGCAATCACCTCCGAAGGCAAAAACGAACTGCCTGTATCTACCCAGCCGTATTTATTAACTTCGCCACGAAAAAATTCGGCGCGGTTTGTCCCTTTTTCCCATATAATTTCGGCTCTCCGCACAAATCTGTCGTCGTTAATAGCCAGCATACCGCCTTCGCCCGAAATAATATTTTTAGTTTCGTGAAACGAAAATGCTGCCAAATGCCCAATACTGCCCAAAGGTCTGACTTTGTAATAGGAGTCGATAGCCTGAGCCGCATCTTCGACCACAAGCAGATTGTACTGTTCGGCAATAGCCATAATACTATCCATGTCACAGGCAACACCAGCGTAATGAACGGGTACAATAGCTTTTGTCCTCTCGGTAATAAGAGATTCGATTTTAGTTGCGTCAATATTGGGGTTGTTACCGCAACTATCGGCGAAAACCACTTTTGCTCCTTGTCGTACAAATGCCAAAGCAGTGCTTACGAAAGTGTAGCTTGGTATTATTACCTCATCGCCCGGTTCTATATTACAGAGCATAGCCGCCATTTCGAGGGCATCGGTGCAACTGGTTGTGAGCAGACATTTGGCAAAGCCATATTTTTGTTCAAAAAACTTTTGGCAGCGTTGCGTAAAAATGCCATTGCCAGATATTTTGCCGCTCTCGACAGCTTCGGTAATGTATAGTGTTTCGTTGCCTGTAAGATGAGGCTTGTTGAAGGGTATCATATTTATTGTAATATTATATTTTTTGCTTTGTTTTATTGCATATGATAAAAAAATTGTTTCTTATTAATCCAAAATATTATTTCTAAATTTTTAGTTATTTTTCTTCAATAAACATATATATGTTTATATTATAAAATGCATCATATCCAAAAATGATAAATATTTGTAGCTTTATGTTTTTTAAAACTATATTTCTCGTAAAATCGACAAGCTTGTTTGTTGTTAAGTTGGGTAGCAACAAACAATGTGTAAATAGATTTTTCGGTTAAATATTTCTCGCAAGCATTGATTAGTTTTGTACCTAATCCTTTACCTTGTACCTCATTGTTAACAGCTATTAATCCTATTTCCCCGATATTGTCTTTACATTTTAGGGAAACAAATCCCAAAATCTTGTTATTTTCACTTGCTACATAAACCATATCTGCTAATTCTCCATTCAAAGATTTTAATAGCCATTCTTTATACATACGCTCAAAACTCCCAGTAGGAAACTTTTTATCTAATCTAAATCGTGAATGGCTTCCACTAATATAAGCTAAATCAAGCAAATCTTTTGAAATTTCAGAAGATGTGTAGGGAGAAACAATTTTTTTATTTAATACATTATAACAACATACTTCCTTTTGATATACAATTTTTCTATCAACCAAATACCCATTCCATTTACTAAGAATATTATCACTTAATTCTATATATTCATCGGAAAAGACATAAAGCAATTTATAGTTTTGGCTTCTTGCTTCTGGTAAAAGTTCAAGTAAATCATCTTCGGATTGGTTGAAAATAATTCTACCGGTCTTTATCCCGAAAAAAATGCTATCCCATTGTAAATGCTCTATTTTCATATGTTGATGCCTTCTTTTACAATAAAAATCGGGCGTTCTTTTACCTTTTCAAACACTTTGCCTATATACAACCCCGTAAATCCGAGTATAAAGATGATAATTCCCGAAAGTAGCCAGAATGAGATAATTAAAGTAGTGAATCCCATTACTTTGATACTGCCCGTAAAATACATTGTCAGATAAGCAAACATAACAATGAAAGAAATAAGCGTTATGAAAAAACCAAGTTTTACCGTAAGTCGCAATGGTTTATCCGAAAAAGCAATAATGGTATTCAATGCCAAACGAAACAGCCCTTTAAAGTTGTAGCTCGACTTTCCTTCGTATCGCTCTGAGTGTTTCACAGGCAAATAATACTTCCGAAAACCTACCCATTGTACCATTGTAGGGAAAAATCGTATCTGGTCTTGCATTTTCAATATGGCATCGATTACCTTCCTATGATATATGCCATAATTGGCAACAGATGCATCTTGTTCGGTTTCGGTCAAATAGCTGAATATCTTATAAAAAGCTTTGGAAAACAATTTCTTGATAATGCTATCGTTGCGCTCTTTTCGTTGTGCGAATACGCTATCCCAACCCTCCTGTGCTTTTTGATATAGTTTGAGTATTTCGTCGGGTCGGTCTTGCAGGTCGCAATCCATTACCACTACCCATTCGCCTTTCGAATAATGTAGCCCTGCCGTAATAGCATAGTGCTGTCCAAAGTTACGACTTAGATTGATGCCTTTTACACGACTGTCTGTGACACACTCGGCAACTATTTTATCCCACGAAGCGTCGGGCGAAGCGTCATTGACAAGGATTATTTCGAAATCTTCGGTAATGGAACTTATTGCCTCTCGCACCTGCTTCACAAGTTCGGCAACGATATTTTCTGCCTTATAGACAGGTGAAACTACCGATATATGTACGTTTTGAGCCATAACTTTTAAAATTTCACTGTTACAATTATGCCTATCATTATCAGTACCAAGCCAATAACTTTGCCCCAAGTGAATGTTTCCCCAAGTAACCACACGCCGAGAACAAATACCAATGCCGGAGCCAAACTCATAAAAGGATATGCATGTGTTATTTCAAACTTGGTCATTGCCAGCATCCAAAAGACAGAGGCTACGAAAGCCGACAGAAATCCCGAAAATATTAAAGGGTCGAATAAAAATTTGATATAACCCACCACTGCTGCTACGATGCTTTCGCTATTGGGTTGCCAGCCGAGCCTGCCTATACGCCATTTGAGTATAATCTGACCATAGACGGTAAAAAACAGGGTGCCAAAAACGTATAGATATTTCATTTTTATAGATCAAACAAATTATAATGTACGTTTGATATTGGTTATTCAGTCGAAAATTTCAACTTATATAGCCCATTTTATCCAAAGACTACCCCATGCAAAACCTGCTCCGAATGATGACAGTATAAGGTTGTCTCCCTTTTTGAACAAGTTCTGTTTGTCCCACATAAGTATAGGTATTGTTGCAGAAGATGTATTGCCAAAACGCTCTATATTTACAAGTACTTTTTCTTCTTTGTTTATCCCCATTCTATTGGCAACTGCATCTATTATACGCATATTAGCCTGATGAGGCAATAGATATGCTATGTCTTCCGGTTGTAAGTTATTCCTTTCCATTATTTCGGCAGACACGTCCGACATCTTTTCTACAGCCCATTTGAATACATTTTTTCCGTCTTGATAAACGAAGTGTTCGCGACGAGCTATTGTCTCTTGTGTAGCAGGATATTGGCTTCCGCCGGCTTTCATATATAAATGCTGCCTTCCGGTTCCGTTAGAGCGTAGAATAGCATCTTGAAGTCCTGTGCCATCGGTACGCCCTTCGACAAGGATAGCAGCAGCTCCATCTCCAAAAAGAGGACAAGTATTTCTGTCGGTATAGTCAACTATTGCCGACATTTTTTCACCACTCACCACAATAGCTTTTTTGCAAAAACCACTCTCTATATAGAGCGACATAGTCTTAAATGCGTGGATAAATCCGGCACAACCCACATTCATATCGAATGCCATTGCATTTACTATACCGCATTTGTCTGCTATTATAGAGGATGTTGCCGGAAATACGACATCACCCGTAACTGTCGAACAGATTATGGCATCAATCTCCGATGGGTCGGTATTGGTCTTTTCGAGCAACTGTTTAACAGCACGTTCTGCCATATAGCTCATACCTTCGTTTGGTTCTTTCAATATATGACGAGTATTAATACCTACACGTGTCATTATCCATTCGTCGGTAGTATCTACCATAGTACTAAGCTCTTCATTTGTAAGAATATAAGGTGGAATATACGCTTCTACTCCTGTGATAGCTGCTCGCATTTTTTGTGAACTCATATTATATATTTGATTAATAAATATTTAACATAACATATTATTATTATCAAAAGATTACAAAGGTACAAAAAAAATATATCTTATATTTATTTAAAATTATTTTTACCCATAATAAAACCATTTATTTCTACTCAAATTTTTGAGAGTAATGGCTTTAATGTGTTGTTGTGCAATTGATTATGTGAAGTTGTCTGTTTTTTTTTATATTTTTAACTAATTGAAAATTAAGACTCAATACAATAATAACCCTATTTTTCCGTTTAATGAATAAAATAGATTAAATAAGCCTATGAACATAAAATTTACAAAACAACAAAAAGTTTCAGATACCAACCACGTAAAGCCCAAACCTAAAAAAGATACATTGCAAATAATAATGTCTTTTGCGTCAACGTATCATATAGAGAGGCTAAAAAATGGTAATATCGTGAGCTATTTCAGCAATTGAACTTATTACTCTTTTACAAAAAAGAGACTGAGCATGTATTAAACACTTAGTCTCTTTTGGTGGTGTTGATTAACAGTTGGTTACCTTTCTATAGCTGCAATACCCGGAAGTATTTTGCCCTCTATGGCTTCGAGCAAGGCTCCGCCACCGGTAGAGACATAGCTTACATCTTCGACAAACCCAAACATATTGATACAAGCCACCGAATCACCGCCACCTATAAGCGAGTACGCCCCCTTTTTGGTGGCATTCACTATCGCTTGTGCAATAGCAAATGAACCATGCGAAAAGTTGTCGAACTCGAAAACACCGGCAGGTCCGTTCCAAAGTATAGTTTTAGAGTTTTCTATTACAGACGCAAATAGCTTTTCGGTATCCGGACCTATATCGAGCCCCATCCAACCGTCGGGAATGGCTCCCTCTTTTACAAACCGAGTATTGGCATCGTTGGCAAACTTATCGGCTATTTTGCTGTCTATTGCCATTACGAGATTTACACCTTTAGCCTTAGCCTCTGCTATTAGTTCGAGTGCCAAATCGAGCTTATCTTCTTCGTAAATAGAGTTGCCTATGTTACCGCCATTGGCTTTGGTAAATGTGTATGTCATACCGCCTGTAATAATCAGATTGTCGACCTTATTCATCAGGTTTGTTATAATATCTATCTTAGAGCTAACCTTAGAGCCTCCCATTATAGCGGTAAATGGGCGTTGTGGATTATCCATAATGCTTTTAACCGCGGTTACCTCTTTTTCCATAAGGAAACCGAACATTTTATTGTCTTTGTCGAAGTAGTCGGCTATGATCGCCGTAGAGGCGTGTGCCCTGTGGGCAGTACCGAAGGCATCGTTCACATAACAGTCGGCATACGAAGCAAGAGTTTTGGCAAAACTCTTTTGAGCCTCTTTTATCTCTTTTTTGGCGGCAGCTTTCTGTTCGTCGGTTATATCGGCAGGCAGGTTGCGAGGTTTACCCTCCTCTTCGGCATAAAATCGCAAATTCTCCAGCATAAGAGCTTCGCCGTTTTTTAGAGACTCCACCTCTTTTTGTGCCTTGGTACAGTCGGGTGCAAACTTTACTTCTACCCCTAACAACTCCGACACTTTGTAGAGTATTTGGTGTAGCGAATACTTTTCGTCGGGATTTTTTTCAGGACGTCCAAGATGAGAGGCTATTATAAGTCGTCCACCATCATTGAGTACTTTTTTTAATGTTGGCAAAGCACCACGAATACGAGTGTCGTCGGTAACCTTACCATTTTGGAGCGGTACATTGAAATCTACTCTTACAAAAGTCTTTTTTCCATTAAAATTGCAATCTTTGATATTCATAACATTATGGTTGTTTTATTTGTTCTTGCTTAAATTTGTTAGCAGTAGAGACCCTATTTTATTTTGGGTTTTAATTTAATTAAATCTTTGTGTATTATATCTACAAATTCTTGTTCTGCTTCCGATATTTTTGGTTGTTCAATTTCTTTTTTTTCGCTCTGTTTGTCCTCTTTGGGCATTAAAACCGTTTTTATAGAGTCTGGCAGAGGATATTTTTCGGCATTATATATTCGCAATAGTTGCACACTATCAATTTTTACTTCTTTTACGATTGCTTGAGAGTTAAGCAAATTGCCCTCAACACTTATAGGCGCTACATTCTCTTTTGGGGTTGGCAAAAACGCATAGCTATATAGCTTGCCATTGGCGAATACTTTGCTATAAAGCTCTTTGACAGAACTGTCGGAATATGTTATTTTAAACTCCACACGTGCATCTTGCAATGTGTCGGATATGGTATCAATATCATCTATTTTCATCAAAAATCTTAAAATCAATCTATCCGATAAGGCAAAATAATTTTTATCGGCTACTTCAAATCTTAGGCTGTCTGCTTTGGGAGTAGATGTAAAAGTGTATTGGTGAGCAAAATGATAAATTTGCAATGTATCAAGAGCTTTTAGTTCGTCGAGTAGTTTTGCCTCCGGATGAAATTTATATAGCTCCACGTCAGATTTGAGAGTATCAATACGGTTTTTTACGTTGGTGTATATTTGTTCGAGTTTTTTAGGCTTATAAGCATACCATTCGAGCGACTTTTCAAACTGTTCTTTGGATACTTCATTTTTGGAATAGATAAAATCATAATATTCTTTTTGTTGCTCTTGTGAGTTGATTTTATGTGTTTGCAATACGGCATCGCCTATAGTCAGATCGAAGATAAGATTTTCCATCTTTGTGTCGCTCATAATACCCGACGGTCTCATACCGCAAGCAACAGAGGCTACAACTACAAGAGTATAGATGATTTTTTTTATCATTATTTTTTTGCGAAATTAATGAAAATTTGGCATTTCAAGAAATTTGTCGGAATATATCGGTTATCTGCTCTTTGGATATACGGTAGAAATGCTCTTTGAAAATAGTTACAAAACATCCGCTCATCTCTACCGAAGCGGGCGAAATGGCTAAACGTTTGGTTTCGTCCTCTTCAAAAAATTGTGTAGGACGGAACTGTTTGCGAGGGAAGACAAATATAATATATCGTCCCATTTCGTAACAGCAGATAATATTAATCATATTAGCCTCTATGTGCCATTCAAAATGTTTTATAAAAATCGCTTTTGCCTCCTCCGCATTGGTTGTCGATATACAAAAAGCCGCTCGTAGGTAGTTTTTTATTGTTTGCAAAGTGCTATCTTTGGTTGTCTCAATTGTTTCAAAATATCGGTCGGGAAGAGTTTGATAATCTTTCAATATGTTGAAGTATTTTTTTTCTGCTGCCTGAAAATGTGCGTGAAGCGGAGCAGAAGCACCACAATTGGCGCCGTTGTAAAATATAGCAAAGTCGGGTAAATTTTTGGCAAAATAGAGAAAATCGTCAAAATATGGGATTATCAACTGTGGTGTATGCCTCTTGTGTGCAATGGTAAAATGCACAGGAAATATAGGATATGGGTTTACAAGCAAATCAAAATTGCCTACTTCTACATACTGTTGTTTATGTGGACGAACATCTGAACATAGAAAACATTTGTCTTTTGTATCTGTGACTCCTGCCCATGAGCTATTTGGCATTGTCCTTATCTTTTCGAGCCTCTGCTTAACATCTGCCAAGGTAGAGCGCATCCGTGCGGGATTGCAGGATATATCTATCGAAAAATCGTCAAAATCGAACTTTTTGGTAATACTTTTGGACAAGTCGGCATACTTGTCTCGAGCAAGTTGCCAATGCTCTATCTCATATTCAAACAACCGATATGCTTCTTCTTGCAACATCTTGTAATAATTACTTTAAAATTCAACGACCACTTTGTCCATCTCAAGTCCCGATTTGTGAGTTTGAAGGTAATGAACAGGGCGGTTGTTTGCATTGAGTATTGTTGTATTTTTACGAATATTGTGCGTATGTCCGCCAAGTATAAGGTCAATATTTTTACTTCGTACGGCTAATGTGGAGTCATTGTCTCTACCGTCTGTGTAGTAGCCCAAGTGCGAGAGTGCTATCACGTAGTCAATACCCGCATTTTTTAGGCTATCTGCATAGTGATTGCCTCGTTCTATAGGGTCGAGATATTTGATAGGTTCAAAATTAGTCTGTAATATCAGACTTTTAGGAGACACCCCAAAACCTATTACTGCTACTTTTAGTCCTCCTCGTTCGAATATAGCGTATGGCTTTACTAGTCCTTCAAGAACAGTACCTTTCACGTCATAGTTGCACGATACTATAGGGAACGAAGCGAGTTTTAGTATCATTGCCAAAGTATCCAAACCATAGTCAAACTCGTGATTGCCAAGCGTTATGGCATCATAACCCAAACGATTGTATGCAGCTATCTCCATACGTCCGTGATATAAGTTGAAGTATGGTGTACCTTGCATTATATCGCCTGCATCAAGCAGCAGATTTAGGGGATACACCTTACGCAAACTATCCAATACGTCGGCTCTGGCAGCAAAGCCACCCTTACCGTCTTTAGCCTTTACTTGAGAGTGGGAGTCGTTGGTACACACTATTAGCAGTTGTTCTTTATCGGTACTGCACCCTGCTAAAATAAATATTATTGTCGTTAAAACGGATACTGTTTTTTTATACATATAGCTGATAATGTTTGTTCTAAACATATATTGTTGTTTTGTAACTGTTATTTGTAGATACAAAACAATCGAATGCAAAAATACACAATTATTTTGAATTAAAAACTTCAATTTTATATAGTTGTTGTAGATATGGTTGGGGGTGTATAAAAAAATATTAATTTTGCTGTATAATTTTTTCTCAACAAATAAGATTAATAGAAATTCATTGTCATATATGGAAATAAAAACAAATCATACAAACGAACCTGTTTGGAGCGAATTGTCGATAAAGACAAAACTGCCTCACAATCTAGAACCTCTAAACGCTTTGGCTCAAAACGTCTATTGGTCGTGGAATCACGATGTGCGTGAGTTATTCAAAAGCATCGACCCAAAGATTTGGAGTCAATACCGTCACAACCCCAAAGTGATACTCGATATAGTCGAAGAGGAGCGTTTTGCGGAGCTTGCAGCCGACAATGCCTTTACCGACAATCTAAATAAAGTATATCAGCGTTTTTGTGATTACAAAAACACCTCTTTCCGTACTGATATACCATCTGTAGCATATTTTAGTATGGAGTACGGTCTTACCGACCACCTGAAAATATATTCCGGTGGTTTGGGAGTGCTTGCCGGCGACTACCTCAAAGAGGCATCCGACTCACGTGTCGATATGGTGGCTGTCGGTTTCCTTTACCGCTACGGATATTTCACACAGTCGCTATCGGTTGATGGAGATCAGATAGCCAACTACGAGGCTCAAAACTTCAACAAACTAGCCGCTACACAGGTAAAAGACGAGCATGGCAATCCTATTGTGGTATCCGTTCCATTCCCCAACAGAATGGTCTATGCTCATATTTGGCGTGTCGATGTGGGGCGTATCCCACTCTACCTGCTCGATACGGACTTCGACGCCAACTCCGACGCAGACAAGACGATATCGCATCAATTATATGGTGGCGACAACGAAAACCGCCTAAAACAGGAGATAATGCTCGGTATCGGAGGTATATTGGCACTCCAAAAACTCGGCATCGAAAAAGATGTATATCACTGCAACGAAGGGCATGCCGCTCTTATCAACCTCCAACGCCTTGTGGATTATGTTCAAAACGATAAATTAAGCGTTTACGAAGCTTTAGAGGTAGTACGTTCGTCATCGCTCTATACGGTGCATACGCCTGTGCCTGCTGGACACGACTATTTCGACGAAGAGCTTTTCAACCGCTATATGCACGACTATCCCTCGAAACTCGGTATCACGTGGGGCGACCTCATCAATATGGGCAGACAAAACCCCGATACACACGAGAAATTCTCGATGAGCGTATTTGCCTGTAATACCTGTCAAGCTATCAACGGAGTAAGCTACCTGCACGGCGAGGTGTCCAAAGCAATGTTTGCTCCGCTGTGGAAGGGCTATTTCCCCGAAGAGAACCACGTGAGCTATGTTACCAACGGAGTACACCTGCCCTCTTGGACTACTTCGGAGTGGAAGACTCTATACGAGGAGGCCTTTACCAAAGAGTTTTACAACGACCAATCGAATATGGATATTTGGGGAAAAATCTATAATGTTTCGGACAAAAGGATATGGCAAACTCGTATAACACAGAAGAGTAAACTGCTCAAATATATCCGTGTACAGTTCGAGGAAAATTGGATGAAAAACCAGCAAGACCCATCCAAGATAGTTTCGATATTGGACAAGATAAATCCTAATGCCCTGATTATCGGATTTGGACGACGTTTTGCCACATATAAACGCGCTCATCTGTTGTTTAATGACTTGGAGCGTCTCGACAAGATAGTAAACAACCCTAAATATCCGGTACAATTCCTATTTACAGGCAAAGCTCATCCTGCCGACGGGGCAGGGCAGGGGCTGATAAAGCATATCGTAGAAATATCGCGTATGCCTCAGTTTTTGGGTAAAATCATATTCCTCGAAAACTACGATATGCGACTTGCCAAACGTCTTGTATCGGGTGTCGATATTTGGCTCAACACTCCAACGCGTATGCAGGAGGCATCGGGTACATCGGGAGAAAAGGCTCAGATGAACGGAGTGCTTAACTTCTCGGTAAAAGACGGCTGGTGGTACGAGGGATATGTAGAAGGAGCAGGCTGGGCTTTGACCGAAGATCAGACATACGAAAACACTCAGTACCAAGACCATTTGGATGCTGCCACTATCTATACAATGCTTGAGAACGAGATAATACCGCTCTTCTTCGACCGCAATAACGATGGAATACCCGAAAAGTGGGTGGGTGTTATCAAAAATTCGATAGCCAAAATCACGCCCCGCTACACTACTAAGCGAATGATTGACGACTATATAAAGCAGTTCTACACCAAGTTGGCAAAACGCAACCAATTGCTAAAAGCCGACAACTTCCAAAAAGCTCGTCAAATAGTGGCGTGGAAGATGAACGTTGTTCGCAATTGGGACTCTATTGAGGTTAAATCGCTCAATGTAAAGACCTCTACAAGCCACACTATAGGCGACATATTTGAGGTTGATGCTGTGGTCGATACCAAAAATCTCAATGACCAAGGTATAGGGCTTGAGCTTGTACTGTTGCAAGCAAATGGCAAAAGTGATTTCAAGTTTGAGCGAACCAAAGAGTTTAATCTCGCAAAGAGAGAGGGTAGCTTACTCTACTTTACGCTAAATTACAGTATCAAACAGGGAGGAACATACCGCTATGGTTTCCGTCTTTTCCCCAAAAACGATGAACTGCCATATCGACAAGATATTTGTTATGTGAAGTGGGTAAATGAAAAATAATCTTTGAACTGGCTTATCTCTCTTTAGGTATTGAGATATCCTTTGTTATAAAATTATTTGGGGCAAATTTTTTTGCCCCTATTTTTTTACTATTCCCACGAATACAAAATTTCGCTCTACCTACCTATAATCAGTTGCATATAGACAGTGGATTTCTATAGAAACAAAAAAAGAACTGTCTTCGCAGACAATTCTTTCAAATATATACATTATGAAAAACAATTTTACTTATTCTTTGTTTTTTTTCGCTTCTTCCTTAGCTTCAAGAGCCTCTTTTGCGTCCGAAATCATTTGATCTTTCAAATCGGAAAGAGCTTCAATATCACCTAAGGTAGTTTTAGCTTTTTTTACCGGTTTCTTTTTTTTCTCTGCTACTTGTTGGTCGTCGTTATTATCAACATTTTTGCCTGATTGTTCGTCTTCGAAAACACGGCTGTGTGAAAGAATAATACGTTTTGCATCCTTGTTGAATTCAATAACTTTGAAAGGAAGTTTTTCATCTATTTTGGCTTGTTTGCCATCTTCTTTAACGATGTGTTTTGGAGTAGCAAAACCCTCTATTCCGTAAGGTAAAGCTATTACGGCACCTTTGTCAAAAAGTTCTATTATTGTACCCTCGTGTATAGAGCCTTCTGTAAATATTGTTTCGAACACATCCCAAGGGTTCTCTTCCAACTGTTTGTGTCCCAATGAGAGACGAGAGTTTTCTTTGTCTATTTCGAGTACTATAACATCTATCTCAGAACCCAATTGAGTAAATTCAGACGGATGTTTTATCTTTTTAGTCCAACTCAAATCCGATATGTGAATCAATCCATCAACTCCCTCTTCAAGTTCGGCAAATACTCCGAAGTTGGTAAAGTTGCGTACTTTTGCGGTGTGTTTAGAACCTACGGCATATTTAGAATCGATAGTTGCCCAAGGATCCGGTTTTAGTTGTTTGATACCCAGCGACATTTTTCTCTCTTCGCGGTCTAATGTCAAGATAACAGCTTCGAGTTCGTCATCAACTTTTAGGAAGTCGTTTGCCGAACGCAAGTGCTGGCTCCAACTCATTTCCGATACGTGTATCAATCCTTCAACACCCGGAATAATTTCCAAGAATGCACCATAGTCAGCCATTACCACTACTTTACCTTTTACCTTGTCGCCTACTTTTAGATTTGGATCAAGAGCGTCCCAAGGATGTGGAGTAAGTTGTTTCAAGCCGAGAGCAATACGTTTTTTGTCTTCGTCAAAATCCAGAATAACGACATTGATTTTTTCGTCAAGTTTAACGATTTCGTCTGGATGATTAACGCGTCCCCAACTCAAGTCTGTGATGTGAATCAAACCGTCTACGCCGCCCAAGTCGATAAATACTCCGTAAGATGTAACATTTTTAACAACTCCTTCGAGTACTTGTCCTTTTTCGAGGCGAGAGATAATCTCTTTACGTTGTTCTTCCAATTCCTCTTCGATAAGAGCCTTGTGAGAAACAACAACATTTTTGAATTCATTGTTGATTTTTACTACTTTGAATTCCATAGTCTTACCCACAAATACATCATAGTCGCGAATAGGTTTAACATCTATCTGTGAGCCGGGCAAGAATGCCTCTATGCCGAATATCTCCACAATCATACCGCCTTTGGTACGACATTTGATATAACCGTGAATAATTTCTTGACTTTCGAGAGCAGCCTCCACTTGTTCCCAAGCACGTGCGTGTTTGGCTAATTTATGAGAAAGCAACAGTTGACCTTTTTTATCTTCTTGATTTTCAATAAAAACCTCTACTTTATCTCCGACTTTCAAATCGGGATTGTAACGAAATTCGGCATAAGGTATAACACCGTCAGATTTGTAGCCGATATTTACCACTACTTCTCTCTTGTTTACAGAAACAACAGTACCTTCTACAACCTCTTGGTCGTGTATTTGGCTCAATGTTTTGTCATAAAGTTCGGTGTCAAGTTTGCGATTAGATACTAGGTCATCGCCTTTTTCGTAAGCGTCCCAATCAAAATTTGCATTAGGTTGGTTTGTTTCTGCGTTAGCAGTTTTAGCCATTACTTGTGGCTCATTGGTTGAATTAAATTCTTCCATTAATTTTTTCTTTAAAGGGTTAAACAATAAAAAAGATCTATTTTAGTATCAATTACTAAAACAAATCTTTGTAATTAATAAATAAAGTTGCAAAGGTAATATTTTTTTTGAAAATATATAAAAATAAATTGTGCAACAAGCTTATATTTTTTTAATTAGGCTAAACAAAGTCTATTTTTGGTACCAGCCGATCACTTCAAACTTTGTTATCAATCCGGCATAATTCTTGTACTTCCCGTCTTCATATAGTTCCAAAAACAGTTTTACTATACCTATCATATCGGTCCTTAGATTCATCTTTTTTTGCTTGTTGATAGTGTAATTGAAAGTGAGAGGTATTGGTGGCATATTAGTATCACCTGCTAAAAAATTGCTAAAGGTTATGGTGATGGTATTTTTCGTATGCGAATATGTAAATGTACCCTTAGTGTCTTTGTCTGCTACGAATGTGCCTGTATTGTCGGAGTTGAAAACAAGCTGTTGGGGGAGAGAAAACCCCGATTCTTTTAGAGCTGCACTAATTACACCTCCCAAAGCCCCTGCTTCGACTATCACGTCATCTTCGTTAGTACTTGTCCAAGTACCTATAAGCTCTCGTTCGGGGTTAATTTTTTTACAAGAGGTAAACCCCAATAATGCAATAAATATAATTGCGGTCGAAATTTTTAATTGTCTCATATTAATTATAGTTTTTTTGTTAAACAAAATTTACAGATAAGATATAATATTTAAAAAATTGGTTGTAATATAGTTTAGCTGTTCGTCGTCAAGCTCTGTATGCATAGGCAGGGAGCAAACGGTATCGGCGAGTTGTTCGGCTATCGGGAAATCGCCTTGTCTGTAACGCTCGTCTCTGTAAGCTTTTTGTAGATGTAGAGGTATAGGGTAGTATATCATTACCGGAATACCTTTTTTTGCCATTTCGTCAATTAGTATTTGTCGGTCTATGCCTACCAGTCGCAATGTGTACTGATGATACGAATGTGTAGTGTAGGAGGATGTTTTGGGGGTTATTACCTTGGGCATACGGGCAAAACTCTTGTTATAAAACTCAGCTGCTTTTCTACGAGCCTCTACATAGCTGTCAAGATGAGGCAGTTTGGCATCGAGTACTGCTGCCTGAATGCTGTCTAAGCGTGAATTGACCCCAATAATATCGTGATGATAGCGCACTCTCATACCGTGATTTGCAATGGTAGTGATGCGTTCGGCTATCTCGCTGTTGTTGGTGAAAATAGCACCGCCATCGCCATAACATCCCAGATTTTTCGATGGAAAAAATGAAGTACATCCTATATCTCCAATTGTTCCCGAATGACACATCTGTCCATCCGAAAAAATATATTTAGACCCCATAGATTGGCAAGCGTCTTCTACAACAAAAAGATTGTGTTTCTTGGCTATTGCCATAAGTCCTTCCATATTGGCATTTTGTCCGAAAAGATGTACCGGTACAATTGCTTTGGTCTTTGGCGTAATAGCCTTTTCGACAGCTTTTAAATCTATACAAAAAGTGTCAGTATCAACATCCACTAATACCGGAGTAAGCCCCAAAAGTGCCACCACTTCGGCAGTAGCAATAAATGTAAATGTTGGAGTGATTACCTCATCACCAGCTTTCAACCCCAATGCCATAAGGGATATTTGTAAGGCATCCGTGCCGTTAGCTACCGGAATAACGTGTTTCACTCCGAGGTATTGTTCGAGATTTTTTTGAAAATCAATTACTTTGCCTCCCTTTACAAACGACGAACTCTCTATTACCGAAGAAATACCGCCATCAATATCATCTTTAATTTTTAGATATTGATTGTATAAGTCAACCATTTGAATATTTTTCATGCTTAATCTTTTATAAAATTATTACAAAGGTAATCATTTAAAATTAAAAATTTGGAAGTTATTTTTGACAATTTATAATTAATTTTGTATTTTGTAATTTAGAAAACTTGGTAAGATGCTAAAATCAATGACTGGCTACGGAAAAGCCACCGAAACATTTGGAGAAAAAAAAATAAGTTGTGAGATAAAATCGCTTAACAGCAAGCAGATAGATATAAGTCTAAAGCTACCTGCCAATTATAGAGAATATGAGTTGGAGTGTCGCAATGCGATGATAAAGAGCATTGTAAGGGGTAAAGTAGAGGCTGTTATAACTATAGAAGAGACTATATCCAAAAGCAAGGCATTGATAAATGCCGATATAGTACAGACATATTACGAGCAGATACGGTCTATTGCCTCTAATACAGGCATACCAACCCCTGATGATGGCAGTTGGTTTAGAATATTATTGACGTTGCCCGATGTTTTTCAAACAGAAAATAGTTCGGTCGAAAAAGATGATTTTGAGCAGATATTGGCTGTCTTACGGAAATCTTTGATGGAGTTTGACCTCTTTCGACAGAACGAAGGCAATAGTTTGGAGAGATTTTTAAAAGAGCGAATAAGCAAAATATCGGAACTTTTGATGGAGATAGACAAATATGAAAAAGAGCGGATACAAAAGATAAGAGAGCGTATAGAAGAGGATATAAAACAGATAAAATCAATAATAGAACTCGACCAAAATCGTTTGGAACAAGAGATGATTTTTTATTTGGAAAAACTTGATGTTAGCGAAGAGAAATCACGTCTAAAAAGTCATCTTGAGTATTTCTTGCAAACAGTTGATGATGAAGAAAATCAGGGCAAAAAACTCGGCTTTATATCCCAAGAGATAGGCAGAGAAATCAATACTCTCGGTTCGAAGTCGAATCATTCGGCAATGCAGAAGATTGTGGTTATGATGAAAGACGAGCTCGAACAAATCAAAGAGCAAATATTCAATATTTTATGACTGCTACAAAACAGTACGACCATAATGAGACAAAAAGAAAAATATGTGTCTATTCGGGGAGTTTCAATCCCATACACAACGGACATATAGCCTTAGCCGAATATTTAATCGACTGTCGAATAGTTGATGAGGTGTGGGTAGTAATATCGCCACAGAATCCTTTGAAGCCTGCTAATGAACTTATAGACGACACTTTGAGGCTGAAAATGGCTAAAATGGCATTCGAAGGGAAATCGGGTATAAAGGTTTCGGACGTAGAGTTTTATCTTCCCAAACCGAACTATACCATTGATACTTTGAACTTTCTGCAATCTCAATATAGCAAATTGAATTTCTGTCTTCTAATAGGTGAGGATAATATTGCCTCGTTTCATAAATGGAAAAATAGCGAAGAGATATTACAGAAATACCCTGTGATAGTCTATCCTCGACATACCGTCTACAACTCTCGGTATAATAAATCGTCGTATCGAAATATGCGATTTATTGATGCTCCTATAATAAATATCTCGTCTACCGATATCCGCAACAAGATAAAGCAAAATCTGTCTATATCGGGACTTTTGCCGGAGAGTGTGATAGACTTTATATATCAAAATCGGTTGTATGAGGCTTAATTGCCTGAATAGTCGATTACAAGTCACTAAACTTTTTCTTTTTCAAAAAATAGTATCTCCAAAGTAATAGTTTTTTATAAACTCCTGTGGGTTTGAGGGTTATAGTTTTTTTGATATTTTCTTCTCTATTCTTTACAAACAGATGTTTTGTTTTGGCAAAATCTCTACGGGCTTTCCATATACTTTTGGCATTATCTTTTTTGCCTTTTAACAGTAACTGTAAAGAGGCTAAATAGTCGAGCCAAAAGCGTATGAATAGTACCTTTGGCAGCACATTGTGAGGCAAATTTTTGTACAGCAGTATAAGGTTGTTGCGAAAGTTGAGGTATGTTTTATGTGGGCTGTCTGCTCCCAATACACCACTACCAACGTGATAAACACTAACTTCCGGATTACATACTATACGCTTACCTCTCGATTTTAGTCGCCAACAGAGGTCTATCTCTTCTTGATATGCAAAAAACCGACTGTCCAAACCACCAACTTCAAAAAAATCCTTCGCTCTAATCATAAGACACGCTCCCGAAGCCCACATTACATCAATGATATTGTTGTATTGTCCCAAATCTCTCTCTATGGTGTCAAATATACGCCCTCTACAAAAAGGATAGCCATATCTGTCGATAAAGCCGCCACAGGCACCGGCATATTCAAACATATCGGGACGGTCGTAACTCAATATTTTGGGTTGTAGTGCTGTTACATCTATATTGCTATTAAGATAGGTCTCAAGTGTATATAGCCAATTGGGACTCACTTGTATATCCGAATTGAGCAGGACAAAATACTCGTACTCCAACCGCTTCAAGGCTAAATTATAACCCTCTGCAAAACCATAGTTTTTGTCCAAAACAATAAGCTCTATATTTGGGAATTGTTTGCGAACAAATTCCACAGAACCATCGGTAGAAGCATTGTCTGCTACTACAATATGCGCATTTCCCGAAAAACGTATCACATCGGGCAAAAATTTTTCGAGAAAGTGCTTTCCGTTGAAGTTGAGTATTACTACTGCGGTTTTCATTTTCGAATTAATATTTTTGCTTCACTCGTCGCTATCCGAATATACACCTATACTTAACCCATACTGATACTCTCCATCAAGAATCGACCGAATGTCATCTTCGGTAAGAGTTACCACCTTCTCTTTTTTTACCATATTTGTTACAAAGTTCAGAATATCGTCTTCGGCTATCTCTGCCTCCTCTACGGTATCTTCCTCTATAAGTCCGTTTTGGTCATAATATTCGCAAATAAGGTCTAGTACATACTGTATGGCATCTTCGTCTATGCGTTTTTTTTGCTCCTCATTTAGTAGGTTGTTAATAAATTGAATTGCCTGACTGTCGTCAAACTCTATCAAATCTTTATCGTTTGTCATATTTGTATTTGGTTTTGAAAATTAAAGTTCAAAGGTAGATATATTTTTTACAATAAAAAAACAGTACCGCCTTTTTTGTGAGCAATACTGTTTCTGTCAGGCATTATATGAATTATCTATTGCATATTTGGGCTATTGATATAACTAGAAATATACCATTTATATTTCTTATTAGTTGATGTAGATACTTTCAACGTAATGTTCTCAGGGTCTGAGGGGTTGTTTACTACAAAACTATAATATAGTAAATTATATCCCGATTTCAAGTTCAAATCCATTATCATAGGCACACTAGTAGTTTCACCGGCAGGAGATAAACCTAATATAATCACCGGTTTATTGGTGTACATAAAATGGGGCGTACCCAAGTTAGGAGGGAAGTCATCATAGACATGTCCGAGTGTATATTTTACCTGTTTCCCGTTTTTGTAAAAATTCACACCAATTGTTGTAACTTTTGCAGTTGGGTCACTTATAGTTACACCTTTGGGAATACCTCCTTTGACTTCACTAATTGTTGCAAGATAATTGTCGGCTATGGTTTGTGGGAAAGGCAGCGACCATTTACCGTTATTAAAAGGCACTTTGCACAATGTGTGAGGCTCCTTGGTGGCATCCGTATAAAACTCTACTTCATCAATCAGTGCTGCATATTCGGCTCCATTTTCAACATTGATTATTATTGTAGAAATAGGAGGCTTAGTGTTTGGACCTTTGCAGGCAAATAACGCAATTATTATCAGTATGATAATAGAAAATTTTCCAAATGATTTTTTCATAATTTTTTTATTAAATTATTATTTTTAATTAATTATTAAATCCGATTAAATTTACTTCTTTATTTAAGACGAAAAAAAGGTCGAAAATGTTGCAATAAGTTTGTGAAAAAATAAAAATATTTTATATGATGTTTATTATCAGTGTTTTTAGTTAATATTTTGGTTACTACTGCTATTCGCACAATAATAAGGGATAAAAAAACAACCGTTGAAAGTTTAGCAATACTTTCAACGGTCAACAGCTTCAAAACCTTGTTAAGCATTCTGTCTTTTTTATGTAATAAAAAAATAGGGTGCTTCGTATACACCCTATTTTCAACATCATTTAATCTTAATATAATTAAGATAAGTTCACCACAGGTTTTATCAAGTCTTTTGGTTTATTTTTCATCAACAGTAAGGCAGATTCAAGGTCTTCAAATTTGTTGAATTTGTGTGTGAGCATAGGACTTACATCAAGTCTGCCGTACTTCATAAGACGAGCAAGAAACTCCATGTTTTTGCGTCCTCCGGGCATCAATCCGCCCACTATACGAATATGTCCCATGCCAAGCCCCCAACCCACACGAGGAATATTGATAAACTCTCCGCTTCCGAGATAATTGACATTGGAGATAATGCCACCCGGCTTTATCATATTAACAGCCTGAGCAAAAGTGTCATTGTCGCCTCCTGCTATAATTACCTTATCTACAGGTTTGCCGCCCATTGCCTCTTTTACCTGAGCCACAATATCACCATCGCGATAGTTGATAATATCGGTGGCTCCATAAAACTTAGCCACATCCTGACATATTTGACGCGACCCAACCGCAAACACACGCGAGGCTCCACGCAATACCGCACCGGCAACAGCCATAAGCCCTACCGGACCAATACCTATCACCACAACAATATCGCCATATTCGACCTCTGCCAGATTGGCTCCATGGAAACCTGTTGGCACCATATCGGAGAGCATAACAGCATTTTCTACATTAATCTCTTTGGGCAGATGAGCCAAGTTGCCGTCAGCTTCATTTACATGAAAAAACTCTGCAAAAACGCCATCTTTTACATTCGAAAACTTCCAGCCGTTGAGCATACCATTTGAGTGCATTGAAAAACCTGCTTGCGACTCAACTGCTTGCCAATCGGGTGTGATAGCCGGAATAATTACTTTGTCGCCCGGCTTAAAGTCTTTTACCATACTGCCAACCTCCACTACTTCGGCACAAGCCTCGTGCCCAAGAATAAGGTTGTGGCGATCACCCAATGCATGCTCCCATACGGTATGAATGTCCGATGTACAAGGCGATATAGCTAACGGACGACATATAGCATCATTGGGACCGCAAATAGGTTTTGCCTTTTCGATAAAACCTACTTTATCCAAACCAATCATTGCAAATGCTTTCATTGTTACAAATAAATTACGTGATTAATAAAAAAACTATTTAAAATCGTTTATTTCTTGCAACAAGCTTTTTCTTTAACTTCTTGTTTGTTGCAAGCTTTTTTGCCCTTATTTTGGTACGGCATAAGTTTGTCAAGTTTGTCGAAAAAAGCCTTTTTTTCGGCAATTGTCATACTTTCGTATTTCGACCATTCGGAATATAGTGAATCGATGCGCTTTTTTAGCTCAGCCTTTTTTGCTTGACAAGCAGCTTTTTCTTCTTCGGATTTGTTTTCGCAACCCTCTTTGTGTCCGTTACAATATCCTTTTTTCTCCTCTTTATTAGCTTTACATTCAGCAAAACATTCGGAGCGTTTTGCCAAAAGCTGTTGTTGCTCTTCTGTTGTTAGTGAGTCAAATTTAACCCATTGATTATCAAAATCTTGGTTGCTTTCGCAATTTTTACGGCACTCTGTGTTTTTCAGCGAATCTTGCTCGCCCTCATTGCCTTTAGTGTTTTTACTTCCACAAGACCATAGTGCTAATATAGCCACTAAACTTAACAATAAAATTGATTTATTCATAAAAAATTCTCTTTTTAATTAGTATTATTGGAAAATTATATGGGACAAAAATAATCAATTTTATTTAAAAAAACAAATGATTTTAATATTTTTTAGAAAAATAACTGTGAGAAATAGATTAATCGTATATTTTTATCTATACAGTTTGTAAAGGTTGATTCAAAAATAAATGTAGAATAATAAAAAAACAAAATAAGTTAACCACAAGTAACTTATTTTGAGCATTGTCGGGGTGACAAGACTCGAACCTGCGACCTCTACGTCCCGAACGTAACGCGCTACCAACTGCGCTACACCCCGATTAAAATCAATAAATTAAAAAAACAAAAGTCGGGATGACTGGATTCGAACCAGCGACCACACGCCCCCCAGACGTGTACTCTAAACCGGACTGAGCTACATCCCGAAAAAATCAGATTGCAAAGGTAATACTTTTTGTCGAATTACAAAAAAATATCTTTATGCAATATTATCAAAGACTTATTGTTTGTCAATCTGCCTCAAACAGTCATTATCTCTTTTTCTTTGGCAGCAAAAAGCTCTTCGAGACACTTAATATATTTATCGTGCTGTTTTTGTACTTCGGCTTCGGCGTCTTTTTCCATATCTTCGGGCATACCGTTTTTCAACTCTTTTTTAAGATGTTCGATAGCCTCTCTTCGTGCGTTTCGGATACTTATCTTGGCTTCTTCTACTGCACCTCCTGCTTGCTTTACAAGCTGTTTGCGACGCTCTTCGGTCAATGGCGGTATAGCCAAACGAATAATCTCACCATTATTAGCTGGAGTGATACCGACGTCAGATGCAAGTATGGCTTTTTCGATAACAGGGATAAGATTTTTTTCCCAAGGCTGAATTGATATTGTTTTGGCATCGGGAGTGGTAACGGTAGAAACAGATGCCAAAGGAGTCATAGTGCCGTAATAATCAACCTTTACACCATCAAGTATTTTTACATTAGCTTTGCCTGCACGTATATGTGCCAGAGTTTCGTCAAGATACTCCACAGTCGATTCCATATCTGCAACCGCACTATCAATATACTTTTTCACTCGTTCGTCAAACATAATATTCTATTTTTTTATTATTAACTATTACTATATTGCTAAACAATCAATACGCTTGTTTTTTATTATGCAAAATTAATTGATTTTTATAAAAATCAAAATTAATTTCTACTTTTAGTTAGATTATTTTTGAAAAATCAATAACTGAAATGATGTATATTACTGTATGTAACTAATTGTTTATGCCGTTACTATCATAGCTTTCTGCTGCGATATTCCAATCTCTACGATAGACCCGGAATTGAAATTTAGGAAATCGGCTTCGATACCGTCACTGAAAATAAGACCGTTCGATGGCATAAGTGATTCGATTCTAAGTTTCAGTTCATTGTTTATTACTCCGGCTGTTAGTGAAACATCGGAGTACTTGCTCTTGAAAGGCTCTCGTACGATGAAAACAAGTCTGTTGTCTTCCCATTTCATATTCATTCTCAAACCCTTATTGCCTTTGTTGAATGTCTCATTTATGCCATTAGTCATATTTATCAGAGAGCTAAGCCAACCTGTCGAACCTGCTCCGGTGGAGACAATTATACCACTCGACGAATGTTGTTCTGTTTTTTCTTTGTGTGTGATTACATATCTCGCCGATACGTGTGAAGACGGACCAATAAATAAATCATTGAAAGCCAAAAGTCTTTGCCCGTTATTCATTTTTGCTTCTGCCATTGTGACTTTCTTAAACGATGCTCTCTCTTCAATAGTGTTCAACAATCCTTTCTCGAAATTGTCAGGATTAAAAGGCAAAAGAAGCCCATCAAAACGTCCTATATCAGGATTAATTGCTAAAATCGGTAGTCCGTTTACATATTTGGCTGTATTTGCGACCAATCCGTCTTGTCCTACAACAATAGCTATATCTTTTTCCGAAAACAAAAAGTTGGGCAGGTATTTCCGCTCTACAACTTTGTGTGTCAATCTGTTTGAAATAGTTTTCTGTACTTTTTCGAGCGAGCGTTTAAATGTGGAGTGCTCCAATTCGTAATCGGCAAAATTTCCTCCTGCGTGTTCGATATAGAATTTTGCCTGAGCCTTTGTATTGAACCGCTCTATTAATTGCTCAAGTCGAGTTTTGTTTACTATGATGATTGCATTTTCTATCGCCATTATCAGCCTTTTGCAAATTATCGTTTGTTACCCTTCTGATTAGCAATAACTGTCTCCAGAAAATCAGGAGTAATATTTAATGTTCCTATCTTTTCCGAATTTTCGGCTAACTCTCTAAAAGCAAAAGCAATATTGTCCAAGGCAGACATTTTATTTGAGTTTAGAGCCATCAGTGTCTTCCAATCTATTTCTTTGTATGGTTTAAGTGTTTTATCTAAAGTATAACCCTTCGAATCAGCAAGTTTTTTCTCATTTTCGACCTGCATTTCGATAAGTTTGGTCTTTTGCTCTTCGATTGAAACATCTGCCATTATTTTCATTTCTCTTAATTTCCGCTCGTTTTCGGCATCATTAATTTTGATTTCGGCTTGCTTCTCGTTGAT
Organism: Porphyromonadaceae bacterium COT-184 OH4590; assembly: GCA_000768855.1. Taxonomy (GTDB): domain Bacteria; phylum Bacteroidota; class Bacteroidia; order Bacteroidales; family Paludibacteraceae; genus F0058. The sequence goes on from JRAN01000004.1 coordinate 34,222, forward strand.
TTGTTTCTTTTTTTCCTGAACGGCTATTTCGGTATTTAGCTCACTCTCTTTTATTTTTCTTTCTTGTTCGACGGCAAAATTTCTACGCTCATAGATCGCTTTGTCCGCCTCTTTCTGCAACGACTCTCTTGTCTCTGTCTCAAGAGCTTTTGCCATCTCAGGAGTAGCACTGACTGCCAAAACATCTACCCCCAATACTTCTACACCAAGTATTTTGGTAGAGTTCGAAGATTTTAGACCATCATTTATTTTTTCACTTATCAATTTTGCACTTCTTAATGCCTCTTTTAGTGTCAATCCCTGAATAAATGAAGATGTTGATGTTTGAGCCTCATTATTTAAACGCTGATTTAGTTTTTCGAAATTATCTTCCTTATAACGATGATTATTATTCAATGTAAAATCTAAAGAGTCTGCCAATTGTTTGGGATTTTCTATTTTATATGTAATCTGCCCCTGTATTGTAACAGTCTGAAAATCTTTTGTTGCTTCATTGAAAATAAATTGAATATCTCTACTGCCAAGAGGAATAGCAGTAATAGAGGAAGTTGGCGAATAGTAATAAAAAGACAATCCTTTACCTTCTCTTTTTATTGTACCATGCTTGTATTGCATAACATAAGTCATCGAGTCGAATTTGATAAATTTTATTCCAAACATATCTATCTGTTTTTAAAATACATTATATACTTCTTAAAATTCTTTTCGACAAAGTTACAATATTTTTTTGCATACGACAAATATATTGTATGGGGTTAGCAATCAATCCCGTTTTGAGGAATTGTGTCGATATTTTGCCTTCACGATAGCGATAATAATACTAATTAGTATAATGTAAACAGGCGAAATTTTTAGGAATACTACAAATACTACAATGGCTATCGGAATTATGGCTGTAGCAATGTTGATACTTGCTTTTTTGCATAGCGAAAATATCGGTATTGCAATAAGAGCCACCACAATAGGACGTATGCCTTTGAAGATTTTATCGACAATGGTATTGTCTCTAAACTGCACAAAAAATATAGCTATTGATAATATTGCCACAAAAGCCGGTAAACAAGTAGCTATAACACACAAAACAGCCCCCTTTTTACCAAAAAAGAGGTTTCCCATCAATATAGCTATATTTACAGCCAAAATACCCGGCGACATCTGTGCTATACTCAAATAATCGTAAAAGGTATCGCTATCTAACCAACGATTTTTTACGACAAGTTCGTTTTCTATCAGAGAAATCATCGCGTAACCACCACCAAAAGTAAATGCCCCTATCTTGAGAAAAGTGAATGCCAATTGTCTGTAAGTGGGTTTCATTCGGAGATAAATAGAAAAATGTTGAGTTTAAATTAGTCTTAAAGCGATGTCTTCTTTGTGTCTCATCTCTTGCTTTTCTTCGGGTGTTTGGTCTTTCTGACCGCACAGATGCAATATGCCGTGTATCATCACTCTTCTAAGTTCGTTCTCAAAAGATACCGAATAATCCTTTGCATTGGCTTCGACCGTCTCCAAAGATATAAATATATCTCCCGATATGGTGTCGTTGACAGAGTAGTCGAATGTTATTACATCGGTATAGTAATCGTGCTTCAAGAATTTTTTGTTTATCTCGAGAATTTTGATGTCATCACAAAAAATGTAATTTATATCTCCAACCGTTTTTCCGTGCTTCTGGGCAACTTTGCGTATCCAACTCGACATTGAGTTGCGGTACATCTTGGGCGGTTTTACGGTTTCACTACCATTATATCTAATCATTTTTTCTAATTGTTTTTTTAATGTATAATAATCTGATTGTTCAAAAAAATATCATGAGGATACTCTACCTTAGACAGATACAAGCCACAGGCATCAATGGAATGACCGGCTTTTTGTCTGTCTTTTGCCTCAACAATGCTACAAAAATCATCTACCGTTATACGGTATTCGCCTACCAAGATAAGTGTACCTACTGTGGCTCTTACCATATCTCTAAGAAATCTGTCTGCCTGTATGGTAAATACCCACACATTATCTTGTCGCTGCCATTGTGCTTTCTGTACATTGCAATTGTTTGTATGTGTATCGGTATGCAGTTTGGAAAAGGATGTAAAGTCTCTGTATCGCTTCATTTGAGCAGCAGCAGTATTCATCGCCTCAAAATCTAACTCTTTGTAGTGCCTGTATGCCAATCCTTTTAGAAACGGGTTTTTGTCGAAATACAGGAGGTATTCGTATGTGCGACTTAATGCGGAGAAACGAGCGTGTGCCTCAGATGTAACCTTTACGATTGTCTTTATTGCTATGTCCTGCGGCAGAAGGCTGTTGAGACGTTTTGCCAAACTGTTGACCTCAAGCGTATCACTCCAATCGAAATGAGCTACCATTGTTTTTGCGTGTACTCCGGTATCGGTACGCCCTGCGCCCGTTATCTGTATCTCTTCGGCTAAAATTAGAGTCATAGCCTTCTGTATAGTCTCTTGTACAGTAACGGCATTTGGTTGCATTTGCCAACCATGATAATTTGTACCATTGTAAGAGATATAGATAAAATAACGCATCGCTCTGTTATTTAAGTTTTGTTTATAAGATATTCGGCTATCTGTACCGCATTTAGTGCAGCGCCCTTGCGTATCTGGTCGGCAACACACCAGAATGTTAAACCATTTGGATTGGCTAAATCGTTACGTACTCTACCTACAAAAACAGCATCTTTGCCTGCTGCAAACAGCGGCATAGGGTATAAGCAATTTTCAATATCATCGATAAGCTCTATTCCGGGAGCCTTTACAAAAGCTTTACGAGCCTCTTCCACCGATATTGGCTGTTCGGTCTCTACCCAAATACTTTCCGAATGTGATCTAAAAGAAGGCACGCGCACACAGGTAGCCGACACAGTAACATCGGAATGCATTATTTTGCGAGTCTCATTATGCATCTTCATCTCCTCTTTTGTATATCCGTTGTCTGTGAAAACATCTACTTGCGGTATCATATTGAAAGCAAGTTGATGAGGAAATCTGGTTATATCAACAGGTTCGTTGTTGATATATTGACGGCATTGATTCTCAAGCTCTGCCATTGCAGTAGCTCCTGCTCCTGAGGCAGCCTGATAAGTAGCCACATGAATACATTTGATATGAGAAATATCTTCTAATGCTTTAAGTGCCACTACCATCTGAATAGTTGTACAGTTTGGATTGGCTATAATACGGCGAGGACAAAACTTAGCATCGATGGCATTTACCTCAGGTACTACCAAAGGTACACTATCATCCATACGAAAAGCAGACGAATTATCTATCATAATAGTGCCAAACTTTGTAATATCGTTGGCAAATTCTTTAGAAACATTAGCTCCCGCCGAGACAAAAGCAAATTGGACACCCTTAAAATCGTCGCCATGTCTTAAAAGCTGTACTTTGTAGCTTTTACCTTTACACATATATTCATTACCGACACTTCGTTCCGACCCAAATAACGATAGTGTCGTTAATGGGAAATTGCGTTCTTCTATGATTTTGAGCAGCTCCTGCCCGACAGCTCCGCTTACTCCTACTATTGCTATATGCATTTGTCGTTTTTTTTATTTATTTTTAATGTTTTTTACAAAATTACAAAAAAATGTTTTGAAATTTTGTGTTGCATACCATATATTTTAATATAAGATAGAAAATATTATACAAAGTTTAATTTTGTTTAACTTATTAATTTTTAAAATATTTGGTTGATTACAAGAACTTTATTTAAATATGTATTTGAAACTATAATTAATCAATAAAAAAAATTATATCTTTGCATTGCAAAATACAAAAAAATTGTATAGATAAAGAGAAGATAACAATCTTAATACTTTGTTTTACAATTTAATTAACAAATAATTTAATGAATTATGGTAGAGATAAAAGAGGTAAAAACCAATTCCGAGCTGAAAGCATTTATTAAATTTGTTATTGACCTGTATAAGGACAATAAATATTTTTGTCCTCCTCTGATATTTGACGAAAAAAATACTTTTAATAGGAAAAAAAATCCCGCTTACGATTTTTCTGACTCAGTGCTTTATTTAGCATATAAAGACGGTAAAATAGTAGGTCGTATAGCCGGTATTATAAACAGCAATGCCAATGAGGTATGGAATAAACAACGCCTTCGTTTCGGCTGGTTCGACTTTATAGACGATTTGGAAGTATCCCGAGTCCTGCTTGATGCTGTAGTGAAATGGGGAAAGGCAAAAGGAATGACCGAAATGAACGGACCGGTGGGCTTTACCGACTTCGACCACCAAGGATTGCTCATTATGGGATTCGACTACGATGCTCCTATGACCTCGCTCTACAATTATCCATACTACGAAAAACACTTTGAGAATTACGGGCTTACAAAAGAGATAGACTGGATAGAAAACCGTGTATTTGTACCCGAAGGAGTACCCGAAAAGATGGACCGTATTGCTAAAATAGTGATGGATAAATACAAACTCAAAGTAGCCAAAATCAGAAATTCAAAAGAACTCGTAAAAAGATTCGGATACACGTTTTTCGATGTTATCAACGAGGCATACAAGCCTTTGTACAACTTTCAGCCTCTTACCGATAGGCAGAAAAAATACTACTGTGATATGTATTTCCCTCTGCTCAATTACGATTTTGTAACTATAGTAGTAGATGAAAATGACAAAATAGTTGGAGTCGGAGCCGGTATGCCAAACATTTCGGAAGAGCTTCGTAGATGTCGCGGCAGGATATTCCCTTTCGGCTGGTTGTGGCTATTGAGGGCTTTAAAGGCTAAAAAGTTTAAACACTTCGACCTTTTGCTTATTGCCATTCTTCCCGAATATCAAAACAAGGGAGTGAATTCTCTATTTTTTTACGACCAAATAAAATATTTCATTCAATATGGAGTAGAGTATTCCGAAACATCGGCAATATTGGAGACTAACTCAAAAAATCAGTCAAATTGGGATTACTTCGAAAACATACAACACAAGCGTCGTAGAGCATATATTAAGCCAATATAAAGGAATAATATTAAACTCCCAAGTTCCGTAGATATTTTATTTTTATACCTAAACAAATTTATTATTGTTGTCCGATAAAAAATCAACATTACCCTGTACTGATTGATATACAGATAGATACATGCTGGTGTTTAAATGAGTTTGTTTCGTCTTATGTGTTTATATGTCAGTTTGTTATGGGCTTTCTCCCCAGATTACACAATAGAAAATGTTTTAGTGTAATCTAAACATTTTATTGGGGGAGGATAGCCCCAGCCTAAAAGTAAAGAAAACCTGATTGAAACTTTGGTACACTTGATAATTGATGGTATAGCGAACAGAAATAATTTATACACTATGTTATAAAACAAAAATTACATAAACAAAAACAGGCTGCCAAGTATCTGATAGCCTGTTGCTTCTTAGAAGAAGTCATCATCTTTTTTATTGCTTTGCTGTAGTTTTTGAGGGTCTTTGCTTAGCCAAAGGTCAACTCTTTTGCCAGGCACCACCTGTTCGGTAACTGGTGGCATTTGACGGTATATTTTGTACGAAAGTTTTTCCTTGTCTGTTGACGGCTGTGGATTGTCGAACCCTATGTAACCAACGACAAGATTATTATTTGCTATTATCTTTTCGGCTTCGTTGATAGATAATCCTATAAGCGAAGGCACTATTACCATCTCTCCGTTATATACACTGTCGCTTCTGCCTACCGAAAGCGATAGTGTAGCCCCGTCAGGTACTTTGTCGCCCTCTTTTAGTGATACGCCGTTATACTTTATATCCAGTACCAAATCGGTGTATTCCGAAGGAATTATCTCTACATTGCCTATATTGAAACCGAGTGATGTTAATGTGTACGTGGCTTGTCGCTGCGAAACATTGATTAGGTTCGGTATTGTGATCGCTCTCTTCTGTTTGGCGTTTATGGTTAGATAAACTACTCTGCCATCTTTTACGCTTAATCCTTGGTTGGGAGTTTGTTCTACGATTATGCCCGGCTTAGCATCTCTTGTATATACTGAGTCAATAATTTCGAAGGTTAAGCCGGTGTGCTTTATTGCCTCTTCTGCCTCATTTTCGTACAATCCTACAAGGTTCGGTACTTTTATTGCCTCTCCGTGGTTGGTGTATATTTTTAGGGCAAACAATACAACAGAGACTAAAATTACTACACTGAAAATAGCCACTAAGATATTGACCCATAAAAATTTACTCTTGATTAAATCTACAATTTTTTTTACCATAAATCAAATTTTGTAATATCATTTTGCTTGCAAAGTTAATTAAAAAAGTCAATATATATTATTTTGATTATTTGCTTAATAAAAAGACATTTCCTAAATTGTTCAAATTTAAGAAATGTCTTTTTATAATATTATAACTAAATTTATTTTTTGTCTGCTGCGGCTGCTTGTGCAATTGCCCCACGAGTAACAGCCACTGCACAAACCACATTGTCAGGCGCATTGAGCAATGTAAGATTGTCGAAGTTAAGATGCTTTACCTGAATGGTTTTGCCAAGTTCCAAATTTTCTACATTTATGTGCAGTCTTTCGGGAAGATGTTCGATCAAGCCTTTTACTTTAAGCTTTCTTGATACTAAATTTAATTTACCTCCGGCACGTACACCGGCTGCAAAACCGTCGAGTACTACAGGTATTTCGATTACTGCAGGTTTGTCGTGCGATACTGATAAAAAGTCTATATGCAAAATTTCGTCCGTAACAGGGTGCATTTGCAGGTCTTTGAGGATAGCGGTGTGTGTGTTGCCATTAATAACAAGTTCTACAATATACACCTCAGGAGTGTAAATTATTTTGCGAACATCATCAAATGTTACTACAAAGTTGGTAACAATAAGTCCTTTACCCTGATTTTCTACTAAATTTTGACCCTCGTCCAAATTACCCGAGTAAGGCAATTCTACAGCTTTGCTGCCATAAAGTACAGCAGGGATTAAACCTTCGCGACGTAATGCTTTTACTGCCTTTTTACCTGTTCCGATTCTTGGTTTTCCTTCTAATTTGAATGTTTTCATCTCTCGATTGATTTTTTTGTGTTACTCAAAATTAATTTAAAAAAATAATTTCCCATACACATTTTTTTCTGCGTACAAAAAGTTTGCAAAGGTAGTAAAATTTTTTTATTCGTAAATCAAATATAAATACTATATTTTATGTGTGGTTGCTAATTTGTTGAATAACAGTTGTTTGTTTTGGGTTGACCATGTTGGCTTTTTTGTATTAGTCGGTCTTTAAAGTCTATTTTGATAATATATTTTGCCGTTTTATCAGTTTAAAGTGTTGCAGAATAGCGTTTATATTGTCGTCCGACAGTTCGACCTCTTTAAGAATGGCGGTTATCTCCTTAACATCTTTTTTGGCAACTGCGGTATCGAATTTATCTATTAAACCGCTGAAATATAACCGTTCGTTTACAGTCATACCTCCATATTGAGTTTCTGTATGTGTCTCTTTGATTTTAAGGCTGCTCGTATTTATCTCTTTCATTTTGATAAATTTAATTTACAAAGATACAAAATAATCTTAAATACATTGTTTTATATGCGTTAAATGTGCTTAGCTTCGATATTGTACGTTAATGCCGAAAAGTTTAGACAACTCTCTAAAAATATAGGTAAAATCAGCTCGACTGTTTGGAATTTAGAAAGTTTATACTTAACTTTGTGCTTTTGTAAATAATATAAAATCAACTATTTTTTTATGAACAACGCAATATTCAGATTTCCAACGCCCAAGAACGAACCCGTATTGGGCTATGCTCCTAAAAGTGTAGAGCGTCAGGAGCTCGAACGTGAGCTAACACGCCAATACGAAACAGAGATAGAGATACCCCTTATAATAGGTGGTAAAGAGGTTAGAACGGGTAAAATAGGCAAGGTTGTAATGCCTACCGAGCACAAGCATGTGTTGGCGACCTATCACCAATGCACCGAAAAAGAAGTGAAAATGGCTATTGACGCCGCTCTAAAAGCACGCAATGCGTGGGCTGATATGCCATGGGAAGACCGTGCGAGCATCATTCTCAGAGCGGGCGAACTTTTTGCCAAGAAATATCGCTACCTTATGAACGCTGCCACAATGCTCGGACAGGGTAAAAACGCCTTTCAGGCAGAGATCGACTCGGCGTGTGAGGCTATCGACTTCCTCCGTTTCAACCCGTTTTATGCGGCACAAGTGTATGCCGACCAACCGTTTTCGCCTACAACCGATTGTATCAATCGCGTAGAGTATCGTCCACTCGAAGGGTTTATCTACTCCATTACGCCGTTCAACTTCACTGCTATAGCCGTCAACCTCAATATCAGCCCTGTGCTTATGGGTAACGTAACGGTTTGGAAACCTGCTACCACTGCCATACTGTCGAACTACTATGCTATGAAAATACTCCAAGAAGCAGGCGTACCAGACGGCGTTATCAACTTTTTACCGGGTAAGGGTACTACTATCAGTGACATAGTGATGCAGCATCCTGACTTTGCAGGCATACATTTTACAGGTTCTACAGGCGTATTCCAAAACTTTTGGAAAACCGTTGGCGATAATATTGCCAAATACAAAACATATCCCAAGCTCGTTGGTGAGACTGGAGGTAAAGATTTCGTTTTTGCCCACAATAGTGCAGACGCTCAAGAGCTTGCCGTGTCTATTGTGCGTGGTGCTTTCGAGTATCAAGGACAAAAGTGTTCGGCTGCCTCGCGTGCCTATATCCCAAAATCGCTTTGGGCTGAGACTAAAAAGAATATCGGTGCTATGCTTAAAACTATCAAGATGGGCGATGTACGCGACTTTGGCAACTTTGTAAATGCCGTTATCGACGAGGCTTCGTTCGACAACATTGCAGGATATATCGAGCGTGCCAAAAAGTCGAAAGATGCCGAAATCATCTTCGGTGGCAAATGCGACAAATCAGTTGGTTACTTCGTTGAACCTACTGTGATAGAGGTTAAAAAAACCGATTATGAGACTATGCGTGAGGAGATTTTCGGACCGGTAATCTCTATCTACGTTTACGATGATAAGGATTTTGAACGTACCCTCGAACTCTGTGACCAGACCTCGCCTTATGCTCTTACCGGCTCTATTTTCTCCAATGACCGTTATGCCACTAAAATAGCCGAAAAGGCGTTGCGTTTTGCAGCCGGCAACTTCTATATCAACGACAAGCCGACAGGTGCCGTTGTGGGGCAACAGCCATTTGGAGGAGGCAGAGCATCCGGTACCAACGACAAGGCAGGCTCTTACCTCAACCTTGTGCGTTGGATTTCGCCTCGTACTATCAAAGAGACACTTATACCCCCTGCCGACTACAAATATCCGTTCTTAGGAAAATAATTAGTTTGTAAGTTAATAGTTAAAAGGTTGCTGCTTCGGAAATAGATTGGCAACCTTTTTTTAATAATAGGCAACAAAACCTCACTGTGCTATATTTATTTTTACAAATAGAAAAGGATTTTTTGTAATTTTGTAGAGGAAATAAATTCATAAACAAATTGCCTGATATTAAGAGTAAATGTGGTTTTATTGCGTCTGTATGAGCGTTCGCAAACATTATAAAAACATATCAACTGCTTCGATAAAATGAGAAAATTAATTCTGCTGCATATAAAGATTAAATAAACACGGCTACTATTCTTTCCCGAATAACAACCGTGTTTTATGTTTTAATCCATAAGCAACTGCTCTCCTCAACTCAAAACGGTTAAAGCTTATTCAATATATGTCCCAGTTTCTCTTTTTTGGTCTTGAGATAGGCTTTGTTGTACTCGTTGGCGACGATTTCGATAGGCACTATCTCTGTTATCTCCAATCCGTGCGACTCTAAGCCGATACGTTTTACCGGGTTGTTGGTCATAAGACGCATCTTGCCTACGCCCAGACTGCGAAGTATCGAAGCGCCTACACCATAGTCGCGTTCGTCTGCCTTAAAACCAAGGTGCAGATTAGCATCTACTGTGTCCAAACCTTTGTCTTGCAGAGCATAAGCTTTTATTTTGTTGGTAAGTCCAATGCCACGACCCTCTTGATTCATATATATTACCAACCCTTTACCCGCTTTTTCGATTAGCTCCATAGCCTTGTGTAGTTGTTCGCCACAGTCGCAGCGGTTTGAGGCGAATATATCGCCTGTTACACACGACGAATGTACGCGTACAAGTATCGGTTCGTTGCCATAGATATTACCTTTGGTAAGGGCAATATGCTCAAGCCCGTTGCTCTTTTGGCGGAAGACGATGATTTTGAAATTTCCGTAGGCAGTAGGCAGACTCGACTCGGCTACACGCTCCACAAGACTCTCCTCGTTGAGCCGGTAGGCGATAAGGTCTTTTATGGTTATTATTTTGATATTGAATTTTTTTGCCGTCTCTATCAGCTGAGGCATACGAGCCATAGTACCGTCTTCGTTCATTATCTCTATGAGTGCGGCAGCCGGATATAGCCCAGATAGGCGGGCGAGGTCGACAGCTGCCTCAGTGTGTCCAGCCCTACGCAATACGCCACGAGCACGAGCATATAGCGGATTGATATGTCCCGGACGACCAAAGGTCTGTGGTGTAGAGGTTGGGTCGGCTAAGGCACGAATGGTAGCTGCTCTGTCTTCGGCACTTACCCCTGTGGTACACCCCTCTATTTTATCTACTGTAACGGTAAAAGGAGTGCCGTGAATAGAGGTGTTGTCATAAACCTGTTTGGGCAACTCAAGTTCGTTGCAACGCTCCTCGGTGATAGGTACACAAAGTACACCGCGACCGTTGATAAGCATAAAATTGACATCTTCGGGTGTAATTTTTTCGGCTGCTATAATAAAATCGCCTTCGTTTTCACGATCCTCATCATCGACTACGATGAGAAATTTACCCACTTTGAAGTCTTCGAGAGCTTCGGGTATAGTGTTGAGTTTAAATTGGTTATCCATTGTGTTGTGTTATGTGTATCTTTTGAAAAATAAATATACAAAGTTAGGTTAAATAATATAATTGAGCAAAATTAAAGAATAATATTTTGCGGAACAAAAAAAATGTATTACCTTTGCAGAACAGAAAAAATATGGCTCATTAGCTCAACTGAATAGAGCATCTGACTACGGATCAGAAGGTTAGGGGTTTGAATCCCTTATGAGTCACTGAGTGAGGTTTGCTACGGCAAGCCTCATTTTATTTTTACTATTACTCTGTTTTTCAGGTGCTCTTGGATAAGTTGGTAGCGTTGGTTTAGTACTGCCATAAACTCTTCAATTTGCTCATCACCTGAGTTTTGCATCTCCTTTAGGTATTTGGACAACTCGTTGTTGAGCAGCGCATTGACATACTCTATTATTATCTTGTCGAGCGAAAGTTTGTATTTCCGCATTGCCTCTTCCTCTTCGAGTCGCTTTTTATTCATCTCCTTATCCTTGCGAAGTTTGGCGAAGTTGTGCCATATCAGGCTATGCTCGTCGCCCTCGATAATGTCGGGTACCTCTATTTCGTCGGCTTTCTTGGCGTTGCTGTCTTTCTTGCCGACGATATATTTATCGGTCAAGAACTCGATTGCAAGGGCGCTTATATCGCTGTCATGATGATACTGAAAATAGTTTTCGACATTAAACCACTCTTTATTATTCAGTTGATAAAACTCTTCGAGTATCTGTGCGAAAACCTCATTTCTTAGCGATAAATTGCTGCTAATCAGTGATTGATAGATATATTCACCCACATTAAGATAACCCTTTTCGTTGGTATCTTCCACCAAATGTTTTTGTCCGTCACGTATCACAAAGCGGATAAGTTCCTTTTCGTGCTTGTATAGAGCATCTCGTTTGGTAGTCCGTATAGGCGGAAGTGTTTCTATTGGTCTGATATTGTCTTGATACTCAGCGATTTGTTTAGCCTCAATATTAGTGCCTCTATTAGCTTGTGCCTCTTGCCTTTTAAACTCATCTTCGCGACGCTTACGCAGTAGCTTGTTTATTTCGTTATAAACGATAGTCTCATCTATGTCGAGGCGAAAGGCACATTCTTTGGCGTAAGTGGCTCGTACTATTTGGTTTGGAATAATGGCTATCGACCGTATCACATCGCTTATCATAGCTGCCTTTTTGATAGGGTCGTTTTTGGCTTCATCTTTCAATAAATTGATTTTGAACTCGATAAAATCGACTTGATATTGTTCTATGTACTCTATAAAGTCCGACGCATTGTTTTTCTTGGCAAAACTGTCGGGGTCGTCGCCGTCGGGTAGCAACACCACTTTTATATTCATTCCGTTCTCAAGCAACATATCTATTCCGCGTATCGAAGCCTTTATACCTGCAGCGTCGCCGTCGTAGATGACAGTGATATTTTGCGTAAAACGGTGTATCAGTTTTATCTGCCCTTCGGTAAGCGATGTCCCTGACGATGATACCACATTTTCGATACCTGCTTGGTGCATCGAAATAACGTCGGTGTAGCCCTCTACAAGGAAACAGCGATCTTGTTTTACTATCCTATTTTTGGCAAAAAATATTCCGTACAGTTCACTACTTTTGTTGTAAATCTCGCTTTCGGGTGAATTGACGTATTTTGCGAGTTTATCGTTTTTTACCAAAATTCTGCCCCCGAAGCCAATAACCTTGCCTGCAAGCGAATGGATTGGGAATATCACTCGTCCACGAAACCTGTCGACAAGTTCGCCACGGTCGTTCTTGTACGCAAGCCCCGTTTTGATGAGGTATTCGTCGGAGTAGCCGCGTTTGTGAGCCTCGTTGCACAGGTCGTTGTAGCTGTCTATAGAGTAGCCCAAGCCAAATTTTTTGATAATATCGTCCGAAAAACCGCGCTCGTAAAAATATGATTTGCCTACGGCTTTGCCTTCATCTTTTTCGAGATTTTTTGCGAAGTAGACAGATGCAAACTCGCTGAGGTTTAGCATATTGTCGCGATCTGATAGGAGCGACTTCTCTTCGTCGCTAAGCTCTTTTTCGACTATTTCGATGTGGTATTTTTTTGCCAAATAACGCAGTGCGTCAGGGTACGACAGATGTTCGTGCTGCATAATGAACCGCACCGCATTTCCTCCCTCGCCACAGCCGAAGCACTTAAATATACCCCTTGCCGGCGATACGTTGAACGACCCAGTCTTCTCATTATGAAACGGGCATAAGCCAACGAGATTTGCCCCACGCTTTTTGAGCGAGACAAAATCGCCTACCACTTCCTCTATCTTGGCGGCATCGTGTATTCGGGCAATGGTCTGTGGGTCGATCATTAGAGACTAGTTTGAACTTAATATAATCGGTAAAAAAATTTTTTTGCTATCAAATAATTGTAAATTGCTTAATAATAAGTATATTACGTAAAATAATAAACTAGTACAAAAGTAATAAAATCTTTTGTATTAATTTTTTTTGAGAAAATGATATTCTTTTTGCTCTTGTTGCGAACTAAAAAAATCGCCATATACATATGGCGATTTTTTTAGTATTAAAAAGATTGTAATTAAACTCTTTTTTCTTTGATACGTGCTTTTTTACCTGTTCTTTGACGAAGATAATAAAGTTTGGCACGACGTACTTTACCAACTTTATTTACAACAATGCTGCTGATAAAAGGAGAATCTATTGGGAAAATTCTTTCTACACCCACATTGTCAGACATTTTACGAACAGTAAAGCGTTTTTTGTTGCCGTGTCCGGCAATTTTGATAACTACTCCGCGATACAACTGCTCACGTTCTTTGTTACCCTCTTTAATCCTATAAGAGACAGTAATAGTATCTCCGCTTTTAAATTTAGGATGCTCTTGACCTGAGGCAAAAGCTTGTTCTGCAATTTTAATTAAATCCATTGATATTTAGCTATTTATTATTTATATTGGTGCAACATTCATAGATAACTCTATTTCTATCAGCGGTTACACAAAACGAACTGCAAAATTAATACTTTTTTTTGAACAACAAAACCGAAAATTTTACTCTTTGCTCTCTTTTTCTTTTTTAGACTCTTTATTCTCTTTTAGGGCAAGCATTATTTTGTCTTCTATCTCTTTTGCCAATTCAGGATTGTCTTCGATTATTTTTTTAGATGCATCTCTCCCCTGAGCAAGCTTGCTGTCGCCATACGAAAACCACGAGCCGCTTTTTTTGACTATGCCAAAATCGACACCCAAATCAATAATTTCGCTGCTGCGAGATATGCCTTGCCCAAACATAATATCAAACTCTGCTTTGCGGAATGGTGGTGCTACTTTGTTTTTTACTACCTTTACGCGTGTCTGGTTGCCGAGTTGAGTCTCGCCATCTTTTATAGCTCCGATACGACGAATATCGAGGCGAACCGAAGCATAAAATTTCAATGCATTCCCTCCGGTAGTAGTTTCGGGCGAGCCAAACATAACACCAATCTTTTCGCGAAGCTGGTTGATAAATATACAAGTGGTATTGGTGCGAGAAATCGAGGCTGTGAGTTTTCGCAATGCCTGCGACATAAGACGCGCCTGAAGCCCTACCTTGTTATCGCCCATATCGCCTTCGAGCTCCGCTTTGGGAGTAAGTGCCGCCACAGAATCTATTACAAGGATATCCAAAGCAGACGAGCGAATAAGCTGATCAGCTATTTCCAAAGCTTGTTCTCCCGAATCAGGCTGAGAAATAAGCAAATTATCCACATCGACACCAAGTTGTTTGGCATAAAATCTGTCGAATGCATGCTCGGCATCGATGATAGCAGCAATACCTCCGGCTCTCTGTGCTTCGGCTATAGCGTGAATTGCAAGGGTAGTTTTACCACTCGACTCAGGTCCGTATATCTCGATAATTCTACCACGAGGATACCCTCCAACGCCCAATGCCGCGTTTAGTCCGATAGATCCCGATGGAATAATGCTTACATCTTCTATATTGTTGTCGCCGAGCTTCATTATTGTACCTTTGCCATGGTCTTTTTCTATTTTATCCATAGCCAATTGCAATGCTTTGAGTTTGTCGGACGACGGAGTATTGTTTTGATTGCTCATATAATTTTATTGTTTTGTGTGATTTTTTTTTTAAAGATTTTATTCTGCAAAGGTATAATTTTATTTTTAAACAAAAAAGAGCGTTGACAAACGCTCTTTTGTTCGATTATTTTATGTTTAACTTTTTGAGTATATCTTTTGGTATCGCATTTTTGTGAACAATTATATTCATTGTTTTGTAAGCTACAAAAGCTTCAGAAGCATACCAATATCCTTTATATTTGCCGGCTTTGCCCCAAGAGTTTTTTACCATAAAGTATTTTTTTCCGTTTTGGTCTTTGGCTATTCCGTAAATCAACATTCCATGATCGTCGGTGGTTTCCCAGTTGTCGTAAGCAATTTGACGCATTTCTTGAGTGATAGTCATTTCGGGCAATGGTCTGGCTGTTAGCTCCGAACGTTTGTCCGCTTTCGAAAGCCCTAACCAGCGAGCCATATCCGAGCCTGTAAGCTCTGCCCCTTTTTGAGCATCTGGCATAACGGCAATACCGTTGCGAGTGAACCCGTCTTCGCTTACGTCGGAGCCCCAAGCTATAGTATATCCTGTGTTTACGGCATTGGTCATAACCTGCATGAGCTCAGCTATTGGCAAGTTGTATGAGCCGGCGTTACGCCAATTGTCTTGTATCTCCAATGAAAAAGTTTTGTAAAAAGGGTGGTGAGTATAGCTTGTAAGCGATATATAGTCGTCCATATTCAATCCGAAACTATCGGCAAAAGAGCGAGGTGTATATTTTTTACCTTTGTATGTAAACTCTTTTGGTAGTTTACCGAGATATGTGTCGTAGATAGCGTCGAGTGGTTGTTTCCATAGAGCCGAAAGTTTCAGTGATTTGCTGTTGGCAATAACATCAACGTATGCTTTGGCTGCTGCGTCCAAGTCATTGTGGTTGGCTAAAGTATCGCCATACATTACGCCGGCGGGCATCTCTGTGTCGGGTACTATACCATAATGTTTCCAGCAATAGAGCACATCGTAAAAGCTACCTCCTGGCGAAAAACTGCTTTCGCCGTGTAAACGGACGAAATTGATAGCTCTGTCTCTCATAGTATGATGTACTACAAACATTTCGGAAAAATCGTGTTCGCCTTTGTTTAGACGCAAAAGTTCTGCTTCGATGAAACCCAAAGCCGAGTACGACCAACAAGTAGATGAACGGTTTTGGTTTTTTACCGATGTTATTTTGTTCTCTTTGATAGTTGTAAAGACAAATCCTGTTGTGTCTTTTTGTGCAAAGCCTGTCAAATAGAAGGCAATAAAAAGGGATAAAATAGTTAATTTCTTCATTATAAATATTTTAATGGTTAAAAAATAAAATTTATAGACTGTGTCAATTGAGGCACAAAGTTAATATTTTTTATTTATAAAAATAGAGGAAGTACTCCAACCTTGTAAATATACATCTAATATGGGATTTATGAAGTCGTTTGAGATGATACTGATGTATCGTTTTTCGTTTAAAATATTGATTTTGTCGGTCTCAATGGTCAACTCCAATATGACGGATTGCCCCGAATTCAGAGTATTGTTTTTCAGTTTGGAATAGGTTGTATATACAGGTACTATAATATTGTGTATTTTTAAAGGTGAAGCACCTCTATTTTCAATTTTTAGTTTTGTTTTGTACTGTTTGCCTGTCTCTATTCTGCCTAGATTAATATAGTCGGGAGTGACTCTTATTTCGGATTTGTTCTGAAAATCGGCAACAGACACACTCGAAAAATCTTCTTTGATATTAGCTTTTATCGGGAATTTAATTTCGTTTTTTTTATTAATCTTCAAAAGTATGTTGCTCGTTAGCTTGCCCAAATACTTGGCTTTGCCCGAATTGTACTTTACTTTTATTTTTGCTGTTTTGTACGGTTCGATAGTATGTGTGCCTTCGACCGCAATGTCCATAAAATTAGGAACATCGGCAAAATCTAATCGAATCGGCTTTGACGAATAATTATATACCTCAAAATATTTGTTAGCCACAAATCCCTTTATTATGGCACCCATATCCACTCCTTTTTCTCTAAAAGCCAAACCATCTTGTCGATAAACAAACTTGTCTTTGTTGTTTGTGGCAGGGGGTAGAATATTTCCCGTAAGTTTGAATTCCAATGTGCGGTTGTCGGTACCGTTGCTGACTTTTACATAAATACTTTTGGCAAACTCACCGTAATTGCCTATGTGATTGTATTGTACGGTTATAGTTCCGGTTGCTCCGACAAGTACAGGGCGATGGCTATAGTAAATTATAGAACAGCCGTAAGTTTCCTCTATGTGATAGATATAAACAGGATTGGCAGATACATTGACAAACGAAAAAACGGCAACAGCACGCTCTGAAGCGTCTATCGAACCAAATTCGTGAGTAGTTTCGTTGAAAACCAAATCAATCTTATCTTGTGCTACTAATCCACAAGCAGAATAAAACCAAAATATAATTGCTAACTTTTTCACAATCCACAAAATCTTTTATAAAAAATACTAACCGCAAAGTTAGTATTTTTTATAGGTTTTGGAAGTGTCAAGTTGGTATAACTTTACTTTTTTTCCCTTTTTTGTTTGATTTCTGTTCGGACGATTTATTGTGGTTGCCTTTTTGAGAGTTATCCTTCTGAGCATCTGTTTTTTTAGGCATATTTTCTTCTTTAGCTATATTTTGGGAACTTTTGGGAGTAACTCTTCCTTTAATGACGATTCTATCTACGCTGGTTTCGCCGGCAGCATTTTTGAATGTAATGGTAACATCTTTGTTGAAAGAGCCGGGACGTCCGTTGGTGTTATAAGCAACGGGTATTTCGCCCGAATCGCCCGGAGCAATTGGTTTGCCAAGGTCTATTCTTGGAGTGGTGCAACCGCATGAAGCTCTTGCATTTTCTATAAAAATGGGCGAATTGCCAACATTTGTAAATTTGAATATTGCGGTAAAAGTACCATAATTGCCACCGCCTTCGGCAATTACTCCGAAATCATAGACAGATTCGGCAAACTGAACTATTTTCTTCTCTTGAGCAAATGAAGATATGCCCAGAGATGCAGTAATGAATAATAAAAATAATTTCTTCATGATTTCTAATATGTTTAAATTAATGTTTAATAAATTGTCGTTTTTTTTAGACTGAAAAATATACAAAGGTAAAAAATAATTTCGATAAAAAAATGATAAAATAATTAATATGTTCGAATTAAGTATTATAAAGCCTTTGTATTTTTGCGGATTTGTCTGTCAAATATGTGCCTTTGCCGACCAATTTTTATTTTTTAGGCTCTTTGTGTAATTCTATTTGTGGTTTTTGTCGTAAAATTAATTAATATCCGAAATATATAGTTTAATTGGTGTTTGAGGCAAATGTTAAGTTAAACTCGAATTACGCATTAGAAAAAATGTGGAATCCGGGTTAAAAATGGCAAATCAACATTTGTGAGAATAAAATTTTATATATATATTGTAGAAAAATTACAAAATATTTTGTCGGTTCAAAAAAAAATATTACTTTCGCATTCCAATTGGAAAATATAGATTGGTGCCATAGCTCAGTTGGTAGAGCAACGGACTGAAAATCCGTGTGTCCCTAGTTCGATTCTTGGTGGCACCACAAAAGAGGTTGTATTTTACAACTTCTTTTCTTTTTTATCTATATTGATCATAAAAGAAAGAGCTTAATACAAATAAATAGTTGTCCCTTAAAAACCATCGATCATCTGATATTTAGTAAATTAATCTGCAAAACCCTTTGATAAATCTGCAAGTTTTCTTACCTTTGTAAT
>JRAN01000040.1 GCA_000768855.1 Porphyromonadaceae bacterium COT-184 OH4590
TGCTACAAATATAGATGCAACAATCATCATTACAAATAAATACTTAATCTGTTTCATAATTTTATATGTTTATTTAGGGTGAATATTATAAATACATTATTTTATAAAACAAAAGGCTACCATCAATATAAACAGCAAGTAGCCTTTTGAAAAAATGAGATTACTTGACTACCGTTATTCTCTGGCCTGTATAATTGGGATGAGATGGTTCTACTACCTGTTTATAAGAACTTATTACTAAACTGTCATTATAATAGACCTTATCGTAAGTATAAAAACCACCAAAAAGTCCGGTAGTAGCTACAATAGNTACTACCTGTTTATAAGAACTTATTACTAAACTGTCATTATAATAGACCTTATCGTAAGTATAAAAACCACCAAAAAGTCCGGTAGTAGCTACAATAGTATCCACATCCTTAGAGTTCCATTGAATATAAGTGGTAACTGTTTTTTCATTTCTATCCAACGATACACCTATATCTACTCTAACTTCCTTGTCATAAACATGATAAGATACCTCTTCACCATTATTCCGATATGCTTTTATGGAATCTCCATACAATGGAGTACCTACCAAATTGTTACCCTCAGTATCTACTACTTTTAAATAAAACTGCCATAGAGGAAAAGGAGAGATCAGAGGTCTTTCACATGCTACAAATATAAATGTAGCAATCACCATTACAAATAAATACTTAATCTGTTTCATAATTTTATATGTTTATTTAGGGTGAATATTGTATATACATNCATGCTACAAATATAAATGTAGCAATCACCATTACAAATAAATACTTAATCTGTTTCATAATTTTATATGTTTATTTAGGGTGAATATTGTATATACATCTTTTATAATATTGGTAATTAGGAAAATCTTTGCCTGTTATCACATCTTTAATATACTCTGTATTAATCTGTTCAATGAAATAATTAGAAAACCAGATGTTATATATTTTTTTTTCTTCTTTTTCTTCGTCCCCCCAGCCAAAGTTATAATGTATCAGTTCATTTTTAACCTTAGAAGTTTTTATCTCTCCCATGCATTCGTATTGGTATATTCGTGTCATCTCCTGTACTCCGTCTATAATAAATGCATGACCATCGTTCGGAAAAACCTTATAAAACCAGTTATCTTTAGGAATATAGCCACTTACATATACAGGTGTTTTATCGTTTTTAAGTTGATTTATTATTATGTTATAATCCCATTTATCAGGCATATCTGCCCAATAGTGGTATTTGTATCGCAATGCCCACCAAGCCATAAAATCGGTAGCTCCAGATCTACTCTTTCCATAACTCATATTGACTTTATAACCTATATCCCTTAGCAAGCGAGCTACCTCCCTATCTCCATCCGTCATATCATCATAATTATTTGCAGAGTAATCGGGCATAATATCCCAGTTGAAAAACCAAGGGTGTCGGTGAAATTTCATTATCTGCCCCATAGCAACTGCCACACAGCCAATC
>JRAN01000041.1 GCA_000768855.1 Porphyromonadaceae bacterium COT-184 OH4590
AAATTAGAACTACCTCTTCGCCAAAGCTATACCTTTGTTTTGAAACGCATTTATCGCGACCAACGTTTCCGCACTCATCCGAAGAATCGCAAGAAGGCACTGAAGGCAGACAGGAAATTGCGGACCATAGCCGGGAGATTAGTTCGAGAACTCAAGCGTAATCTTGGAGCGGATAGTCGTTACACCGGATTAATTGAGAGATTTGAAGCCATTCTTTCACAAAGACGTAACAGCCGGAAAAAGATTTATTCCATTCATGAACCCGAGGTGCAATNGGAGCGGATTCTCGTTACACCGGATTAATTGAGAGATTTGAAGCCATTCTTTCACAAAGACGTAACAGCCGGAAAAAGATTTATTCCATTCATGAACCGGAGGTAGAATGTATCAGCAAGGGGAAAGAGCACAAGAAGTACGAATTCGGCAATAAAGTATCCGTCATACGTTCGGTTACAGGTATTATCCTTGGAGCCCAATCTTTTCGGAATGAGTATGATGGACATACGATAGCAGCCTCGTTAGCACAAGTGGAACGTCTTACACGAAGAAAGATCAAAATACTTGCGGGCGACAGAGGTTATCGAGGCAAGAAAGAGGTGAACGGCACTCGGATTTTAATCCCGGATACCCCAAAACCATCCGACAGCAGGTATCAGAGGCGTAAGAAGCACAAATTATTCTGCAAGCGAGCAGGNGTGAACGGCACTCGGATTTTAATCCCGGATACCCCAAAACCATCCGACAGCAGGTATCAGAGGCGTAAGAAGCACAAATTATTCTGCAAGCGAGCAGGGATAGAGGCAAGCATTGGGCATTTGAAATCAGATCATCGTTTAGGTCGGAACTTTTACAAGGGATTGATAGGGGATGCTATAAACATACTGCTGGCAGCTGCTGCTTACAACTTCAAAAGAGCCATGAGAGCTCTTTGGCTGCTTATCAAAATAATAAGCAAGAGCCCATTTGAAAATCGAATCTCACTTAAAGAGAGTTTTTAAGGGATGACTANAAGAGCCATGAGAGCTCTTTGGCTGCTTATCAAAATAATAAGCAAGAGCCCATTTGAAAATCGAATCTCACTTAAAGAGAGTTTTTAAGGGATGACTAAATAGTTATCAACAATCAAAGATAGATACTTTGTTTGTCTCGGATTATACGATAGAAGTGTTTTTTTATTGCAGAGATGTTTCAATATTGTCGATTATCAAACTACCCAAAAACCCAATCACGTTTACATACTCTTAGGTTGGGTCAGACAGCCCCAATGAAATGTTGCAACATTCGGACAGCCCACATTTTTTCTAATGCGGAATATAGGTTTATTGTTTTTTTATTATCTTTGCAAAATACCAAAAAAGTTATTTGTAGTTATGGCATTTTTCAATTTTTTCTCCAAAAAAGATAAAGAGGTTTTAGACAGTGGTTTGACCAAAACCAAAACTTCTATTTTTGATAAAATATCGAGAGCAATAAGTGGAAAGTCTAAGGTGGACGAGGAGATACTTGATAATATTGAGGAGGCTCTGATAAGTTCAGACGTGGGTGTCAATACCACGCTAAAAATAATAGAACGTCTCGAACAACGTATTGCTCGCGATAAATATGTGTCAACCGAAGAGCTTCACTCGATTCTCAATCAAGAGATAGTAGCACTTCTGGCAGAGCAACCCCAACAAAATTCGTCATTTGAAAACATTTCGTCGAAACCCTATATAATACTTGTAGTCGGAGTAAATGGAGTGGGCAAAACCACTACGATAGGCAAACTTGCCAACAGATTCAAAAAAGCCGGACAAAAGGTATATCTCGGAGCTGCCGACACATTTAGAGCCGCAGCCATTGAGCAATTGACGGTATGGGGACAACGAGTAGATGCTCCGGTGATAAAACATAAAATGGGAGCCGACCCCGCATCTGTGGTATTCGATACCTTGTCGTCTGCCAAAGCCAACGATGCTGATGTAATCATAATCGACACAGCGGGCAGACTACACAATAAGGTAAACCTTATGAATGAACTTACCAAGATACGCGGAGTAATAACCAAGATATATCCCGATATAGAGCCAGAAGTATTGCTTGTACTCGATGGTTCTACCGGACAGAACGCTTATGAGCAGGCTCGTCAATTTTCTCAAGCGACCCAAGTTACTGCTTTGGCTATGACTAAACTCGATGGTACGGCACGTGGAGGAGTGGTCATTGGTATATCCGATCAAATGCAGATACCTGTCAAATATATAGGTCTTGGAGAGGGTATTGACGACTTACAAGTGTTTAATAGAGAAGAGTTTGTAAAGTCACTTTTCGACAACAATTAACAAAATGAGCCTTCGCCTATTTTTAACAGAATAAAGAGAAAGATGATAGAGGTAAAGAATCTAAACAAATCATTTGACGGCAAGCAAGTTTTAAACAATATTAGTGCAACTTTTTACGAGGGCAAAATCAATCAGATAATAGGGCAGAGTGGTGGAGGTAAAACTGTGCTAATAAAAAGTATAATAGGGCTTTATACCATAGATAGCGGTGAAATATTATACAAGGGCAGAAATCTTGCTACTATGAGCAAAAAAGAGATAAATAAACTTCGCAAAGAGATCGGTATGTTGTTTCAAGGGGCTGCTTTGTTTGATTCTCAGAGTGTTATCGAAAACGTAATGTTTCCACTGACAATGTTTTCGAACAAAAGTAAGGTAGAGATAAAAGAACGAGCCGAATTTTGCCTTACCAGAGTAGACCTCAAACCTCAATCGTTTAACCTCTATCCATCGGAGATAAGCGGTGGTATGCAAAAACGTGTTGCCATAGCAAGAGCCATTGCTCTACAACCCAAATACCTTTTTTGCGACGAACCAAACTCCGGCTTAGACCCTGTTACTTCACTGCTTATTGATAGACTTATCAAAGAAATTTCCGAAGAGTTTGGTATTACCACCATAATCAATACTCACGATATGAATTCCATAATGGAGATAGGTGACAATATTATATTGATAAGCAAAGGCAAGATGGCTTGGCAGGGATCAAAAGACAATATATTTACCGACGACAACGAAACTCTAAATGATTTTGTCTTTGCCTCCGAGCTATTCAAAACAATAAGAGATAAGAAAAAACAGTAAACTTTTATTTTTTTTATTGGGCTTTTTTAATTACCTTTGCGAACTGTTTTTGAAAGAATATTCATATTATCAATATTAAATAAGTAAAATTTTAATTCAACCGTTTTGTTATGAAAAAGACAGAAAATTTAGAAAAGACAAGATATTCTGATGCCGAATTGGAAGAGTTTCGCCAAATTATAGAGGAAAAGCTCGAAATAGCAAAGCGAGAATACAATGAGCTTCGCTCTTATATAAGCAATACTTCGGGCAATGATGTTACCGATACATCGCCAACATATAAAAATCTCGAAGAAGGAGCCGCCACTCATCTCAAAGAGGCATCCGGACAGTTGGCTCAAAGACAAATGAAGTTTATTCAGCACCTCGAAGCTGCTCTGATAAGAATCGAAAACAAGACCTATGGAGTTTGTAGAGATACAGGCAAACTTATCCCTAAAGAACGCCTTAGAGCTGTACCTCACGCTACTCTTACAGTAGAGGCAAAAGAGGCAAGAAAATAACTTTTGCATTAAGGTTATTATGACAGAGTATAGATGTAGTACATACATCTGATAAAAATACTCCGACTATTTGTATATGTAGCGAATAAATATATGAAAAAATCTCTTAAAGCAACTCTATTTATACTGCTATTGCTTACTATTGACCAATTTACAAAAATTTTGGTCAAGACCAATATGAATCTTTATGAGGATATTCGTATCTTCAATTGGTTTTACATACATTTTATCGAAAATCCCGGAATGGCATTCGGTATAACACTCGGTAGCAAAACTTTCCTGACGGTTTTTAGAATATTGGTTAGCGGATTGGTACTTTACTATATTGTAAAACTAATCAAAAGCGATTGGAATATCGGGTATATACTTTGTGTATGTTTGATATTTACAGGTGCCATAGGCAATATTATCGACTGTTTGTTTTATGGAGTTGTCTTCTCGGAAAGCACTCCTTGGAGTGTTGCTACTTTTTTGCCCGAAGGCGGAGGGTATGCTCCCTTTCTATCGGGCAAAGTAGTAGATATGCTATATTTCCCTATTTTTACATTCCCTTCGTGGATACCATTTTTAGGCGGAGAGTTGTTTTTTAGCCCGGTATTTAATTTTGCAGATACCTGTATTACTGTTGGTGTTTTTATACTTATTATATTCTACAGAAAGGAGTTTAATAGCAGTTTCGACCAGATTTTTCAGAAAACAAAAAAACAGACAGATAAGAGTTCATAAAGATTGAAACTTATGAAAAAGTCTTCGGTATTTTCAATTATAATAATTGTATTACTTGTAATATTGGTATATTGGATTGCTCTAAAACCAAATTTTGTATTGGATAACCCCAACCAACAACAATTTATATACATACACAAAAATACAACAATAGACAGTGTGAAAAATATTCTTTTTGACAAAGGGTATTTAAAAAACAATTTTACATTCTCTTTGGTTTCGATAATATATCGGACATCATCCAGTATCAAATCGGGAGCTTATTTGATTACTCCCGAAATGTCAAACATAAGGTTTTTAAACAATATATACAAAGGATATCAAACTCCAGTAAAACTTAAAATAAATAATATACGTCTAAAAAAACAGTTGGTATCAAAGATTTGCAAACAGACAGATATTGACTCGTTAGAAATGATAGGGTTGCTTAATGATACTGCATTTTTAAAATCTTATGACTTAACTCCATATAACTGCTTAACTCTATTTATTCCAAATACTTATGAAGTCTATTGGAACATATCGTCAGAACAATTATTCTCAAGAATGAAAAAAGAGTACGACAAATTCTGGAATAAAGAGAGAATAGCAAAAGCAGCTAAAATCCCACTAAGCCCAGTGGAGGTTTCGATACTTGCCTCTATAGTCGAAGAGGAGACAAACAAAGCATACGAAAAGCCTATTGTGTCCGGTCTGTATATCAACAGGCTAAAAATAGGAATGAAGCTACAAGCCGACCCAACCGCACGATATGCCCTCAATGACTTTACCATTGACCAAGTATATTATGCATACACACGTATAGATTCTCCATACAATACTTATATTTATTCGGGATTGCCTCCGGGACCTATACGAGTTCCAACAGCAGAGGGTATAGATGCTGTTCTCAATTACAAACAACATAAATACCTGTATATGTGTGCTAAGCCCGAACTAAACGGAGAGCATAACTTCGCAGAAAATTATGAAACACACCAAAAATACGCCGCTCAATACTATAAGGCTTTAAAAGAGTGGAAAGCTAAAAAAGCAAATACAAAAAAATAGGATTTAGCCTAAAAATTAAGTCAACCCTATTTTTTTGATAAATAGAAACAGTTCGAAATAAATCAACACTCAACAGAATAAGAATTTAACCGAATAAGTTAATATTCAATGAACCCAAATCCGCATTAGAAATAATGTGGATGTTTCAACATTTCATTGGGGCTGTCTGACCCAACCTAAGAGTATGTAAATGTAATTGATTTTTTGGGTGGTTTGATAATCGACAATATTGAAACATCTCTGCAATAAAAAAACATTTCTATCGCGTAATCTGTGATAAAAGTATGTTATGTCAATATTTTGCCAAATATGCTCCTTATAATCAGTTGATTAGTAATAAATCAAAACTTATTGTAAATAACATAAATTTTATCTATCTAATCATTGATATTTCCATAAAAATAGTTATCTTTGTAGCAGAAATAATTTTATAACTTAAAAAACCAGAATATAATTATGAAAGTTAAAATCGGAGTCAATGCGGGACTTGTGTGGAATGCTCTTTTGGTGGGCAACTTAGATATTAAGGCACTTAAAAAAGCCACAAAACTGAACGAGAGAGATGTTTATGCTGCTCTCGGATGGCTTGCGCGTGAGGATAAAATTTATTTCGTAGAGACTGAAAATGAGCTTGTTGTAGGGTTGGCCTAAATTACTTCCCCGAACAGGTCGAACGCTTGAGAATCGGTGATTTTTACGTTGTAGAAGTTGCCGATTTTTAGTTTTTTCGTTCTCTTTATAAGCACTTCGCCATCCACTTCGGGCGAGTCGTACTCGGTGCGTCCAATGTAGTAGTCGGTATCTTTTTTGTCTATTATTACTTTCAACTCACGCCCTACCTTGTTTTGGTTGTGTTCTTCGGCAATACGTTCTTGGATGTCCATTATATCCGAAACTCGCTGATTTTTAATCTCAAAAGGTATATTGTCAACATAGTTTTTGTCGCAGAATGTGCCCTCCTCGTGCGAATAGGAGAAAGCTCCAAGCCTCTCAAACTTAATAGTTTGAACAAATTCTTTTAGCTCCTCAAAATCCTGTTCGGTCTCGAAAGGGTGTCCAAGCATTAGCGTTGTACGAAGGTGAATATCGGGTACTTTTGAGCGGATTTCGGATATTAAGTCGTAGGTTTCGGTTTTTGTGATATTTCTACGCATCTTTGCAAGCATATTGTCGGATATGTGTTGCAGAGCCATATCGAGGTAGTTACAGACGTTGTCGTTGTCGGCGATAACTTTGAGCAGGTCTTTGGGAAATTTTGCAGGATAGGCATAATGCAATCTAAGCCACTCCACACCTTTGATTTGGGCTATTTTGTCCACCAGTGCAGCTATCAATTGCTTGCCATATAGATCGGCTCCGTAATAGGTCAAATCCTGTGCAATGAGGTTAAATTCCTTAACTCCTTGCGAAATAAGGTTTTCCACTTCGGAAGTAATATCTTCTATACTCCGAGAGCGGTGTTTGCCCGTGATAATAGGTATAGCACAATATGAGCATGTGCGGTCGCAGCCCTCCGATATTTTGAGGTATGCCAAACTGTTTGGGGTAGATATTAGACGTTCATTTTCGAGCAGTCTGTTGTAAGATAGCCCAATGTCGGCGACTATCTGTTTCCAGTCGAACTTGCCGTAAAAACGGTCAACTTCGGGTATCTCGGCTTTCAACTCGTCGCGGTAACGCTCCGATAGGCAACCCATTACAATCAACTGCCCAATTTTGCGTTGCCTCTTTGCATCCACCAACGAAAGTATAGTATTAATCGACTCCTCTTTGGCACTGCCTATAAAACCGCAGGTATTGACCACAACTATCTCGCCTCCAACCTTGGCAGGTTCGTGCCGGACAACATAACCATTGGCGGCAAACTGCTTCATAAGTCGCTCCGAATCAACAAGATTTTTGCTACATCCAAGCGTTATAACGTCTATTACTCCTTTTCTCAAAATTATCTTCTTTTTTTAATGAAAGTACAAACCGCAAAGGTACAATTTTTTGCTGTATGAGAATAATGTTTTAACTTTGCAAAAAAATAATTTTAATTAACTATGTTTTCATACAAAATTTCAGATTCATTATACTATGTTGGTGTAAACGACAGAAAGACAGAGCTTTTTGAACGTCTTGTGCCACTACCTTATGGTGTTAGCTACAACTCATATCTGCTGATTGACGAAAAAGTAGCTCTTTTCGACTCTGTCGAGATTTGCTATGCAGAGAAGACTTTGGAAAAAATACAGAACACTTTGGGAGGCAGAAATATAGACTATCTCATCATTCATCATCTCGAACCCGACCACTCGTCTGGCATACAGCAATGTCTCGACAAATATCCTGACATTCAGATAATTTGTACCAAAAAGGCAGCCGAAATGTTACAAGGTTTCTATGGTATTAATGCCAATATCAAGACTGTCAATGAGGGTGAAGAGTTTTCGCTTGGCAAGCACACATTGAAGTTTATATTTGCCCCAATGGTGCATTGGCCCGAAGTGATGATGACCTACGAAATAAGTGAAAAGATACTATTCTCTGCCGATGCTTTCGGCTGTTTTGGTACTCTGGATGGAGGCGTTTTGGATAACCAGCTAAATGTAGAACGTTATTTCCCCGAAATGGAGCGTTACTACGTGAATATAGTGGGCAAATATGGTTTACCCGTGCAAACTGTACTGAAAAAGGCTTTAAATTACCCTATTGAGACGATATGCTCCCTACACGGACCCGTTTGGCAGCAAAATATAGAGCGTGTTGTCGGCATATACGATCGTCTAAGCAAACAAGATGGCGAAGATGGCGTGGTAATAGTGTATGGCTCGATGTATTCGCATACTGAGGCTATGGCGGAGGCAATTGCGGACGGTGCATTGTCGGTAACAAAAAATGTAATACTTCATGATGTGTCGAAAAGTGATATATCACAGATTATCACAGATATATTCAAATATAAGGGCTTTGTAATAGGGTCGCCAACCTACAATGGGGCAATATTCCCAAAAGTGCAAGATGTGGTTGAAAAAATCGAGCTTCGTGGCTTGAAAAACCGTATCTTTGCATCGTTTGGCTCATTCACTTGGGCAGGTATGGCAGTGAAGTTGCTCAACGAGTTTGGCGAGCGAATGAAATACGAACAGATAGGTTCTATTGAGGTAAAACACTCGATGAAAATGTCCGACTACGAGGCATTTTACAATTTAGGTAAACGTATTGCTTTACGTATCACTGAAGATTGATATGGAGCATTATGAGAACAGTCGTTTGCCCAAAATGTCGGCAAAGTTTTGTATGTAAACAAGACGAAACTTGTTTTTGTACAAAATACAAAATGTCAAAAGAGGTATCCGACAAGCTTAAGCTTACTTACAACGACTGTTTGTGCGAAAAGTGCCTGAAAGAGTATGTATTATAATTGTTCGGTATGATTCATAAATTATTCATCATATAACAAATATGGAGAGAATATGAAAAATATTTTATTAATACTTACAATAGCTATCGTAATCAACTGCAAAAGTGTTAGTTATCCGCAATCTGATATAGATAGCGAACTATTTCTGTCAGAAATAGTTGATTATATAACCGCTAATCTCACATCTAAAACAAATTTAGATTCAGAGACGACAGACGACGGATTCAATTTCGAAACCACTTATAGTTTAAATAACGACTTTGAGACACTGCTGCCAAGAGCATACCGTACGTGGGAAGGCAAAAACGATGTAGATATAATAACCGACAAGTGGATAGAGTTGTATCGGGAAAAAGATAAATATTTTTTGGGGAAAGCCAACTTCAAGATTGATAATGGTTTTGACGAGTGTGTCGAAGTTAAGACCAAAGCCATAGTATCGAAAAACGAAACTGTGTTATTTATGGATTTACCTGAGCTAAAAGAGGGCGAAATAACTTCGTTGAAGATTGATAAAAACAAAATATTGCCCGGAGAAAAAATATACTTCACATACAACAACCTCAAATACTACATTAGAGCAGAGGGCAAAATCATTTCATATAACGGTAACGAGCTAAATAGGAAGTTGGCGTTAGATGATATTGAAGCATATACTATCAACTCTAACGGAGATACTGTTTATGCAACCCAAACATTAGTTGTTGATGACGAAGACGACACTTTTCCGGAAGTAGAAGACTACAAACTCTTCATATCGACACAAGATAGCAAAGAACAGCTATTTCTACAAATAAGCTCATTTAATGACTCATTTGTAACACTTGTGTTTGTAGGAGACATTGACAGAGACGGCAAACTTGACTTTATATTCGATACAAGCAGAGATTACGAAGTAGAAACAAAATCGCTATATCTATCATCGAAAGCTCTACCCAATCAAATAATCAAACTTGTATCTGTGGCTTCAGTACAGTTTGATTGTTGAAAAATAATTAATGATACGCTTTTAGTTTCTAATCTTCAGACGCTCCCATAGCCAATTAGGAATAAGACGCCATACAAAAACAACACATCTATATCGCCAGTCGATAACAACCACGCGTTTTCGTTTATTTATAGCCTTAATGATATGTTTTGCTACTCTCGATGGGGTCATAAGCATAGGATACTTTTTGTCTCCATCAAGTAGAGCTGTTTTTACAAAACCGGGGCGTATATCCGTAAAATAAATTCTATGTTTATACATATTGGATAATTGAGCCAAAGCCTCTATATAAGTGTTTTGCAAACGCTTGGTGGCAGAATATGATGGTGAAATCCCAATCCCTTTGGTGCCTGCTATAGAACTTATAACTGCAATATGTCCACCACCGTTATCTCTAAAATATTGGTATGCAGTAGCTACCATACGAACAAACCCGACAGCATTGGTTTCTGCTATTTTAATCTCCAACTCTTTATCCAAAACAGGATTTTGAAAGCCGATCCCTGAGGCTTGTACAAACAAATCCACTCCTCCCATTTGAGAAATCAACTGATGTAGTCCATTGGTAGCGTCTTCATGAGTAATATCGATAGTTTGAAAGAAGACCTGTTCGGAAGATAAGTTATAATTTTTTTTCAACTCTTCGGTTCTACGTCCTGCTACACCTACAATCCAGCCTTCGTTCAGAAGACCTTTTGCCAACTCCAAACCAATACCTGATGTAGCACCTACTATAATAGCCCGTTTTTTATAATGTAGCTTTTGCTGCATTCAATGCATTTTTGTAATTAGGTTCTTTTGATATATCTTTTACATATTCGACATATACTACCTTGCCATTAGCATCTATTACCACTACACCACGAGCCAACAACATATTTTCTTTCAACAGAAAACCATATTTGTATCCAAAATCAGAATATTTATAGTCTGACAATGTATGAATACGGTCGATACCTTCTGCTGCACAAAAACGGTCTAAAGCAAAGGGCAAATCCTTAGAAAGAGTAAGAACAACAATATTTTTTGATAGATCTGAAGCTTCTTTGTTAAACTGTCGTGTCTGTGTAGCACATACTTTGGTATCTACCGAAGGGAAAACCGAAAGTATAACTGTCTTACCCTTGAAATCTGACAAAGCCACTGATTCGCCCTTATTGTTAGTAGCTGTAAAATTAGGGGCAATATCACCTATTTTGACCATATCCCCCAACAATGTAAAGGAGACACTACCTTGTTTTATCACACCATGATTTTCTTTAACACTCTGCCCTACAATATGTTGAGTGCAAAGCAAAACAAATGCAAAAAGATATATCTTTTTCATAATAAATACATAATACTTTTATTTTTCCTTCTGCGAAATTATACAAAAAATTGGATATAACAAAATAAAACTCATCAAAGCTATATATAAGTTTGATTTTAAAGTTTATCTAAAAATGCTATTTTTTTAACTGTTCTTATTTAACAAGACTTTATTTATAGCCTCTTTCAATGACTCTTTCGGCAAAGCCCCTTGTGCCACCTGAGGCATACCATTCATAGGTATAAATAATAAAGTAGGTATAGAACGGATGTTAAATGCAGCTGCAAGGTCTTGTTCTTTGTCTGTATCTATTTTGTATATATAAATACTGTCGCCGTATTCGGCAGCCAATTCTTCGAGTATTGGAGCTATTATCTTACAAGGTCCACACCAAGAAGCATAAAAATCTATTATTGCGGGCTTATCTCCCAAATATTTCCATTCATTTGGATTTGATTCATAATTAGCTACCTTAGCCAAAAAGTCGTTTTTGGTAAGACTTATTGTTTTATGTTGTGCTTTAGGGGTAGCGGTATTCTTTGTGGATTGTTTTTTATAAGAGGTAAATACCAATCCTGCTACTACTACAACTGCCAATAGTATTAAAATTTTTTTCATTTTATCTTTTTGTATTTGTTTATTAATTAATTATTTGTACGTCATATCTATCGTTTTTTCTCAATCTCTCAACAGATAAAGCATTATAACAACATCTACCATTTTAGTTCGTCTATTTATCGTACAAATATCGGTATTTATACAATATAATACAAAATAAAAAATGATTATTAACAGCGTAATATCTTATTTTCAATAAATTGATAAAAAATTATAGTTTACTACTATATGAGTGCAAAAATACACATTTTTTTTAATTATGTGCCTATTTGTATTAATTAAATTTATAATTATATTTATTTAATTTATCAATAGATTTGGAGCAAAGCCAAATATCTTGAAAATATATCAACTCGATTTTGATTGATAGCGAAACAATTAGATATATATATGTGTTGGTACTCAGACTTTACTCCAAATCTATTTCAATTAACATTGATAAAACGAAAATTATATTTTATTCTTATTTTTTTGAAATAACAAGACGAAATCCTGTATCACAATATTTATCACTCGGTTGATCGCTATGTCTATTTGCAGAACGCTGTACCTTTGCATTAGATGTCCATCCTCCCCCTCTATTTACTCGTTTCGTTCCCTTATCAGGTCCTGTAGGATTTTGTTGTGCCCCGTTTTCATAATAATTCTCTCCATACCAATCACTACACCATTCCCATACATTACCATGCATATCGTACAGGCCAAATTCATTGGGGGCAAAACTTCCCACTTTGGTAGTCTCTTCTCTATATTCTCCCTTAGGATTACCATTATACGGAACTCCGTTGTAATTAGCCTGGTCGGTAGTAATATTATTGCCTGTATAAAAAGGTGTGGTAGTTCCAGCCCTGCAAGCATATTCCCATTCGGCTTCAGTTGGTAAACGGTACTCTTTTTTAGTAAGTTCATTTAGTCTTTCTATAAACTCTTGTGCAAGATTCCAACTAATACTCTCAGCCGGCAAACTATCTCCATAAAAATAAAATTCATGTCCCTCGCCCATCACTGCTCGCCACTGAGCCTGTGTTATTTCATACTTACACATATAAAAACTACTCAATCTTACAACATGTTGTGGTGACTCATCTTTATCTCTGCCAACTTCATTTTCGGGACTACCCATAGTAAATTCGCCGGCAGGTATCTGAACAAACTCAAATTTCACGCCTTTAATCACACAATTAGGATCAAACGATTTGGATACAATAACTTTACATTCGGCTGTTTTGTTGCCATCTTGTGTCTTTACTTTTATGACGGCTGTACCTTCTTTTATTGCTGTTACTTTACCCTTTTCGTCAACCTTAGCTACATCAGTATTGTCAGA
Organism: Porphyromonadaceae bacterium COT-184 OH4590; assembly: GCA_000768855.1. Lineage (GTDB taxonomy): Bacteria > Bacteroidota > Bacteroidia > Bacteroidales > Paludibacteraceae > F0058. The sequence goes on from JRAN01000041.1 coordinate 13,053, forward strand.
TTGCCAAGTNTACAGATCGATTTTTGGCATTATCGGGTGTTATTTTTACCTTAATGACAAACTCTTCGCCTTCTTTGAGAGTTTTCTCTGTCGGTTCAACCGATATGTTGGTTACTCTGTCTTGTTGACAAGACAAAAAAATAACTGTTACTATTGCAGTAAAAAACAGATCAAAAAATATTTTTCCTTTCATAATTATTTAAAATTTAAGTAAATAATATATTGATAAATAAACTCTATTTTTTAGGATGCACCAAACGGAAACCACAATCATTACCTTTACCTCTTACTCTATCACTACTTCGATTTGCAGAGCGAAGGTATTGGGCATAATTTCTCCAACTTCCTCCACGAATTACACGTTCTGTGCCTGTTTCAGGACCTATAGGATTCGACTCCGGACTAATACCATAATAAAATTTATCATACCAATCATTACACCATTCCCATATATTTCCGGACATATCGTATAATCCCCAAGCATTAGGAGAAAATGTACCTACTTCAGTTGTTTTTTGCCTATTCTCTCCTATAGGATTATTATTATATGAACCTTCTCCATTATAATTAGCCTGATCGGTTGTGATATTATCACCAGTATAAAAAGGTGTGGTAGTTCCTGCTCTGCAAGCATATTCCCATTCTGCTTCGGTAGGCAAACGATACTCTTTTTTAGTTAATTCATTAAGTTTATTTATAAACAATTGTGTGTCTTCCCAACTAACCATTTCCATTGGCAGATTATCACCTTTAAAAAAACTTGGATTATTATCTTTGCCCATCACTGCTTTCCACTGAGCTTGCGTTACTTCATACTTACCCATATAAAAGCTACTTAAAGTTATACTGTGTTGAGATTCATCTTTATCTCTTATTGGCTCATTATCTGGACTACCCATAGTAAATGTTCCTCCGGGTATCTCTACAAACTCAAACTTAATACCATTAATCACACAATTAGGATCGAACGATTTGGATACAATAACTTTACATTCGGCTGTTTTGTTGCCATCCTGTGTCTTTACTTTTATGACGGCTGTACCTTCTTTTATTGCTGTTACTTTACCCTTTTCGTCAACCTTAGCTACATCAGTATTGTCAGATTGCCAAGTNGCCAAGTTACAGATCGATTTTTGGCATTATCGGGTGTTATTTTTACCTTAATGACAAACTCTTCGCCTTCTTTGAGAGTTTTCTCTGTCGGTTCAACCAATATGTCGGTTACTCTGTCTTGTTGACAAGACAAAAAACCAAATGTTACAATCGCTGTAAAAAAACAGACTAAAAAACACTTCTTTTTCATAATTATTTAAAAATTTAAGTAAATAATATATTGATAAATAAACTCTATTTTTTAGGATGCACCAAACGGAAACCAAGAAAATTGTCAATCATAAAAAATGGTGTACTTGCACGAAAAGCAGAACGACAATATGAAGCTCCATTATCCCAGCTACCACCTCTTATAATACCATAACTGCCATCTGTAGCACCAGTCGGATTAACCTGAGGAGTGTCCGGATACTTACCATATTTATCACTACACCACTCCCAAACATTACCATGCATATCGTACAGTCCAAAGGCATTGGGTGCAAAACTTCCTACTTCGGTAGTTTTACCTCTATATTCTCCCTTAGGGTTATCATTATACGGAACTCCGTTGTAATTAGCCTGGGCGGTAGTAATATTATTGCCTGTATAAAAAGGTGTGGTAGTTCCAGCCCTGCAAGCATATTCCCATTCCGCTTCGGTTGATAAACGATACTCTTTTTTAGTAAGTTCATTAAGCTTGGTTATAAAATCCATTATATCGGCATAATTTACCATCTCTACAGGTAAATTGTCACCTTTAAAAAAACTTGGAGTAGTATCTGTTTCCATTACTGCCTTCCACTGTGCTTGTGTTACTTCGTATTTGCCCATATAAAAGCTATTCAGTGTTACCACATGTTGCGGCGACTCGTCATTATTTCTGCCGACTTCATTATCTGGACTACCCATAGTAAATGTTCCTCCGGATATCTCTACAAACTCAAACTTAATACCATTAATCACACAATTGGGATCGAACGATTTGGATACAATAACTTTACATTCGGCTGTTTTGTTGCCATCTTGTGTCTTTACTTTTATGACGGCTGTGCCTTCTTTTATTGCTGTTACTTTACCCTTTTCGTCAACCTTGGCTACATCAGTATTGTCAGATTGCCAAGTTACAGATCGATTTTTGGCATTATCGGGTGTTATTTTTACCTTAATGACAAACTCTTCGCCTTCTTTGAGCAACCATTAATATTGCTGTTATAAGCAAATTTAAATCAAATACTTTTTTCATAACGCTTTTTTAAATTTATATAAGTAAATATTATTTATTTAGGATGCACCAAACGGAAACCAAGAGAAATAAACCTTAGCTTTGGGTCTTCTGCACTTCTATAAGCCGAACGGCATTGTTTTGCATATTCATCCCAACTACCTCCACGAACGATACGCGCATATCCTCTATCAGGACCTTGTGGGTTTTTTTCCGGACTATTGTTATAATATTCATTACTATACCAATCGCTACACCATTCCCATATATTTCCATGCATATCATATAATCCCCAAGCATTGGGAGCGAAACTTCCCACAGGTAGAGATTTTTCTCTAAATTCTCCAACCGGGGCACCATTATAAGGTTCTGTACCATCAAAATTGGCTTGTTGTACTGTAATAGTATTACCTGTATTGAATGGCGTAGAGGTACCTGCACGACAAGCATATTCCCATTCGGCTTCGGTTGGCAAACGGTAATTTTTACCGGTAACACTGTTGAGTTTGGCTATAAAGTTATGTACTTCTTCGTAGTTTACCATCTCTACAGGTAAATTGTCACCTTTAAAAAAACTTGGAGTAGTATCTGTTTCCATTACTGCTTTCCATTGTGCTTGTGTTACTTCGTATTTGCTCATATAAAAACCATCTAATATTACTTTGTGCTTAGTCTCACTAACTGCTCTGTCGACTTCATTTTCGGGACTACCCATAAAAAAATCACCCGCAGGAATATCTACAAATTCAAATTTTACACCATTTATCTCTACATCATGAGTTGCATTAATCGATGGCTGAGACTTTTTACAGCAAACAAACAGGCTTGTTGCTAAAATCAAAAAAAATATTTTTTTCATAATAAAAATTAGAGTTTTGTTATACATTAATTTATTTAAATGCTTCAAAATTAATATTTTTTTTATTTTTATCCAACTCTTTTCCCAAAAAATTTATTTACTGTCTTTGCTCAAAAAATGATATCAAAGCAAGAGTTGACGAAGAATGTCGATTCCCAAAATTTCTCTTAACTCGAACTTATAGTATTCCCATCTGCGATAAATCGATCAATATGGATTGTCTTACCCTTTAGCGTTTTAGCCCTCTACGGAGGTGTCATCCTCATAGTTGCCGGTTAATTACGCCGAGAGGATTTCCTGTGTGTCCAAATCAACACAAAGGTGAAACTTTTTGTGCGAGGGTGTTGGTAAGATACTGATACGTATCTACATTTTTAGTGGACACTATTGAAGAAAATATAAAATTACAAACAAAATGAGCTTTTTAAAGCTTGACTACATAATGTCTTTTAAAACAAAAGAAACTATCTTTTTAGTGGTAGTTTCTTTTGTTTTTGATCAGACTTTTTATTTTACTCAAAAGTTTTAGTGATAGTTTTAGAAAAAACCCTTCCGTCTGTTAAGCTTATAGTTACCGTGAATGTATGCTCCTTATTGGTAATAGGCTCTACATCGAAAAGAAGAAAGCCCAAAAAGATATGTTGATTTCCTAACATCCTACCATCATTTGCTGTAAAGTCTGATAACTTTATATCTACGGGAAAATAATTCTCTCTATCTGTAGATCTATAGTCATAACTATGTATTCTGGCAGCAGGTTCTTTTTTAAAACTTTCTGGAATATCATATGAATCCCAATCGAAAGTCTCTTTATATCCACTATCTATAAACTTTTTAGGAGAATTTGACACCAAACGTACTATATCTTTTAGCGAATTTCCTGCCGGGTGGGTAGCATCGAAATCCTTATCGCTGACCACTTCTATGTTTGTAATATGCATAGCTGATGTTACACCCCACGTAGGGAAAGCCATATAATCTCTTTTTTTTGTTATAAGAGAGGTCGTTATTTGCTTTACATAGGCTATCGTATCTTGCTTTATCTGCTCCTTTTGATTTAAAATCGCATGACCCGGATAATTCTTTGTATAATATAACTATGTTGCCTCTGCCTGACAAATCAAGTTCAACATCTTTACTATTACTATACTTCGTAATATACGATTTGAAGACATGGTGCTTTCTTACATTAGGGCTATCACCCCAACATCCGTTAACAAGGAATATTATCAATGATAATACTGACAAAAATAATAAATTCTTTTTCATTTGTTTTGTGTTATTGTTTGACTTTTTTTATAGTTTATAATATTTTACAAAATTATAAATTATAGATTTAAAACACAATACATATAATAAGGTATTTTCATGAACACAATCTCTAAAATGAGTATATGAACTTGTTTAAACTTTTCCAATCAATCCTCTTTTCCGATGCTTTTAATAGGAAATAATACATTTTTTATTGTATCTTTGTGCAAAGTTTCTTGATTTTTAGATGGTTATACAAAATAAAACACTAAAGTTTTTTGGAACTTTTACTTTTAGACAGGTTTATTGCAAAAATATCACTATAAGTAGTGATAAAATGATGAAAAATACCTACAATATGCGATTGCAGGTATTTTACCAATACCATAATTTTGCAGTATAAAAATTTTACAAATTAATTTAATATCAAGTACAATGAAGACTATAGGAATTTTTTACGGTTCGTCGAGTGGAAATACCGAATCTGTAGCACAACAAATCCAACAAGCTTTAGGAGAAGACAATACCAAATTGTTTGATGTGGCTAAAGCATCAAAAGCTGATTTGGAACAGTTCGACAATCTTATTCTCGGCACCTCTACTTGGGGATTTGGCGATTTGCAAGACGATTTTGACGGATTTATCAAACAAATCGAAGCTGCCGACCTTAGCGGCAAAACAGTAGCTTTGTTCGGATGTGGCGATCAGGAATCGTATTCAGACACCTTTGTAGATGGCATAGGATTAATCTGGCAGTCATTACAAGGCAAATCTTGTAACATAGTAGGTCAAACTTCGACAGAGGGTTACTCTCATTCAAACTCTCAAGCAGAAGTAGATGGAAGTTTTGTAGGACTTGCCATAGACGAAAACAATCAGGGCGACCTTACCGCCGAACGTGTAAGCGCTTGGGTAGAAGCTATAAAGGCAGATTTTAAATAAAATTTTATTGCCTGTTATAACATAGAGGGTAAAATAGGATTGATAGTTTTGCCGTTTTTTTACCCTCTTTTTATTATTAACCCCAAAATTTTATTTTCAAAATGAATACATTTTTTATTGGTTCATATTATATGATTTCGGACTTTAAAGTAATGACGCATCTCATTTATGAATATAAAAAAGGATTGAGAAACTTGGCATTGATAACTCTTCCGGCAATAAATCGTCAAAATGCCGAAAATATGCTTACTTTAAAAGGTATCGACTATATTGTACAAGAGGTTTCTTCGGAGAAGATAAATATATTTTTTGGCGATATACGTTGTTTGAATATCGTAAGGTCATTCAATCAACCATCATTATCAAAACTATCAAACGAACAAGATTTTATTCTTGGTATTATGCTTGGATATGACCGCACAAAGCAATGCGAACGCTATCTTAGTCGTTTTTCCAAACAAAATCAACAAAAAACATCAACATTAGCGCAAGCGGTGTAAGTAATTGTATAACATGATTTTATTTTTTGATAAAATATCTTTATACGGTTATTAGTAGTCGGATTGTATTTTTATCATATTTTTCTAATGAAAATATCGGTATTTTTTTAGTACTTTTGCTATTCAAATATCGTTGATATATAATATGATAATGTTAAAAAAGATAAAAGCCGAACTCGACCAAAAGATAGAGAAAGACACAAAAGACAACAACCAAAATTTGGTAGAGAATTTCTCCTTAAAGAGTATTCTTGATGGAAGAATCCTTTTACATAAAGGGTTTAGAAGACTGCTGCCAATGATTGTTTTTTTGTTTGGTATTTCGCTCGTATATATCAACAACAGATTTACCTACGAGGCTTTGGTAATGAAAAACAATGAGTTAAAAGAAGAAAAGACAGACCTGCAAACCACAGGTTTGGTAAAGATACGACAATACAAAGAGGTATCTACTCGCTCTGCCGTTATCGAAAAACTTTCAGAAATGGGAAGTAACATAACAGAGCCTCAAAGCCCACCAATAGTGATTGATAAATAAAGCTTTAATCTACAATATACTGTTGCTGCTCCCTATGAATTATTTAGCTATAATCGACAAATATTATCAAAAAGATACTCCTCTGTACAATATATTTTTATCGCATAGTATATCGGTCAAAAACAAGGCTTTGAACATAGCTCGCCGACACAGTTTGGATGTAGATTTGCAGTTTGTCGAAGAGGCTTCGATGTTGCACGATATAGGAGTTTTTCTAACGTATGCTCCTCTTATACATTGTTTTGGTAGTCACAGATATATAGAACACGGGTATCTCGGTGCGGAAATTTTACGCAAAGAGGGTTATCCGAAGCACGCTTTGGTTTGTGAACGCCATACCGGCACAGGGTTGTCGTTAGAGGATATTTTACAACGCAATCTGCCATTGCCTCATCGTGATATGATGCCTGTTTCGCTCGAAGAACAATTGATTTGCTATGCCGACCTTTTTTTTTCAAAAACTCGGTTGGAGAGCGAAGCCACTCTCGACGCTTTACAACAAAAAGTTGCTCTATGGGGCGAAAAATCATTAAACACATTCAAAAAATGGCTCAATATGTTTGAGTAGATATATTGTTATCTGATAATTTAAATATATCAAAAATCGGGTTGTCTTGCGAAAAAGCAGTCCAAACCGTATATAGGCAATTAACAGTATAACGATATCGACACTCTTTGTAATAATGATGTTGACGACTGCTAACAATTCCATCTATGCGATGGTTTATATTTACATGTCTCGGACAATTCATAGTTTTGTTTCAATTACCTTACCTTTCCGTTGGGATATTTTACCTATCCATTTAGGTTCCGAACCTAAACGATGGGGTTCGGAACCTAAATACCTGTGTTTGATAATCAATAATTACGCTCTCCGATAGAGATTTTCCTTACTAACAATTGTAAGCGATATGGTTTTAGAACTATGATTTCTCGAATTGCTATAGTATTATTCATTTTTTTCTTATAAAAACCTGAGATTTTATAAAGATTAATATTCGAAACAAAACAACAAGCACATTCTAATAAGATAATATTCGCAATGACAATTGTTGAACGGGTATGGAGTTTTCAATCTATTTTATCATACGGCAATGATTATTTTTTGCAAAATGTGCATGAAACATATTGTTTGCTTTTTGTTTGTCCTACGGCAATATAACATCCTGAAGGTAATCCGGATACGGAAATTATTCCATTTGCAGACATAAATATACTTTGAACTATACCGACATAATTATATATAGTAACTCTATTTAGAGGTATTGTACTTATCAACTGCTTTGTATTGTCATTATAGTAAAGTATATCATCTTTTATAATGCCGGTTTCTATACTATTGGTTGGTATATATGCTAGAGCACCTCTATCTATTTTGTTGTTTGTAATACGTTTGTTACCTCTCATATCGAAGACTTCTTCTATTCCTTCTATTATTTCGCCCGTTTGAATAAATTCGCTTCCCTCCGATAAAGCCCAATCGCTTTTTACAGCCAAATTCCTTTCGTTTTCCTCTTCTGAAAATCCTTTATTCTGTGTTGGAGTTTTAAAATTTGCAGTACTAATATTATCGGCAAATATACTGTTGCCTATGGTAATATTTCCTAAATAACCTATATTTGAGTCAGTTGATTCCAGACGTAAAGAATTGTTTTGTACGGTGGAATGAAAGATTTTACATCCTGTTTCGAGATATATTCCTCCACCCTTACTGCCCGAAGAACAATTTGTAGCAATAGAACCTATAATTGAGGTATTGTTTTTGGCAAATATTCCACCGCCTTTGCCTCCGCCCGATTCGCCAAAAGAGGGATCATCCGCATAACAATTAACAACCGTTGTATGATGAATATTAGTGTTTTCTGCATGAATACCACCTCCCATAAGAGCACGTGAATGTGCTATGTAGCATCTGTCGATAAAAGAATTTTGAGAATAAATGCTGCCGCCCGAAGCTCCATAACAATCATAAAAAGAACAATCCTTTATATTCCCGTCTTTTATGGTAATAGCTCCGCCCTTGTCAACTCCCACACTATTTTTGAAAATAGATTTTTCTACGGTCCCTTTTTCTATGTAAATACTTCCACCCGAAGCTATAAGATTAGGTAAGTATACAAAATTGTTTTCAAAAAGGCAATTGCTTATTTTGGCATTATTACCATTGATAATAGTTACGGCTCCTCCGTTTAAATCCAAATTACCCTCAACTGATGTATATACGGCATTCTGACGTACTATGCTGTTAAGTAAGGATATATTCCCCGATGCATAAAGAGCTGCTCCAGAAGCTTTTACTTGCCAGACATCGGCATAAGCCCCTATAAGAGTAAACCCGTCTATTACTATGGGTTCGGTAATATTTTCTTCCGTATAAAATAAATGATTGGAATTTTTTTCATTACCGGTTATCTGCCATATATAACGAACAGTAGAACCTTCTGCAAATTTACGTATCCATATATCTTCTATTCCATCTATGTCTCCACTTATAATTGTTTGATTAGTAAAGATATATTCCATAGGTTTGATAGCTTCTCCTTTTATGCGGTCTTCTTTATTGGTTTCTATTCCCGAAAAACCTCCATACAGAGACACTCCATTTTTTAATTTAAAAGCATAAGATCTTTTTTTATTTGTTTTTATAAGTTCGGAAGGATAATATGTCCCTGAAGATATCCAAATTTCATCTCCTACTGAAGAAATATCAATCATCTTTTGTAATTCTCCGGAAGCATTATTCCACGAAGAGCCATCTCCTGTTGCTCCTGATTTTACATATCTGACCGTACCTTGCCCCAAGGCTATTTCAGAAAGGCACAGCAAACCCAATACCCCAAGTATAAAATAAATATTATGTGAATTTTTCATAAAGTGTTGTAATTATTATGTTTTTTTTAAAAAATCAAATTTTATTGTCCTCCTTGTTGTCCGACACCGCCGCCCGACTTGTTCTCGCCTTTTTTGAGGTCGTCGTTGGTGATACCACGCTCGGCTTTTTTTATTTCGGCTTTCATCTCTCCAAAACGCCACGAAATAGATAGATTAAACTGACGGGCTTGCTGTCTTAATATCATATTTTGGACAAATACTCCTTTTTCCTGAGTGCTGAGATGATAATCGCGATATTTTTCAAATGGATTGGTAGCAGAGACACTTACAGTTAGCCGGTCGTTTTTGAGGAAGCTACGCGATAGCGAAAAAGCATAATAGTACCAACTGGGAAAACTCATCTTATAATTGACACTTGAAGTAGAACCGCCTGCGTATGCGTTGAATTTTAATTTCCAAGGCATAGTTAGATTTATTCCTCCAAATCCCATAAAAGAGAAACCGTCTTCGGTATAATTTTGATTATGGTAATAGGAATAATTCAAAGCTCCCTGTCCCCAAAATCCAAGCCATTGCAATGGATTGTAGTTGAAAAATAGGTTGAGGTTAGTGCCTCGTTTTTTGCCAATATTAGCGTATGTAGAGTGTATGATACCGTCGTTGGCTACTCGTATTTCTTGTTCAATACTGTTATTTACCATATTTCCGCTCAGTGTGGCATTCATATTGAAGCGTTGTGAAAACATACCATAGCTAAGCGAAATGTTGTGGCTACGCTCGGATTTAAGGTTGGGGTTACCATATTGTATTGTATACACCGAACTATTGTCTATGTATGGATTGAGGTAACTGATACTTGGCCGCGAAATGCCGTTGTTGTAGCTCAATTTGATATTAGAAGCAAAATTAGGATTGTATGCCAATGATACAGAAGGAATAAGGTCGGCAAAGTTGATTTTGAAATTTTTGCTATTATCTTCCCAGAATCTTACATCTTGTCGAGTACCCTCAAACCTACCACCGAGGCGGAACGAAAATTTTTGCAATTTAAAAGTATATGACGCATAAGCCCCGAGAATGTGTTGGTAATAGGTCATATCATTTTCGATACGTTTGGTACCATCGGGGTTGGTTTCGGTGATATCATAGGCTTGTGTAGCGGGGTTGTAGAGGCGATATGTGTTGTCCGATTCGTTGTAACGCAATATGTATTTTACCCCTGCCTCTATACTATGTTTGTTGTTGTCGAAGGGTTCGGTATAGTCTATCTGCCAAGTATGTTCGTCGCTTTTGCCTATGCTGGAATAACGTATGTTTTTGGGGCTTGTGCCTAAGGTATTGGGGTGCTTGGGGTCGAGCTCCAATTTGGTGATAGTAATCTTATCGTCAGGGTCTAAACTGAAATTGTATGATAATGTCAGCAATTGGTCGGGCTTTTTGAAAGAACGTTGATAGTCGATATTACCACTCCAACTGACATTATTATTAGTAGAATACATATTTCTATTATAAGCCGATACTATATTGTTGCTATGGTCGGTAAATATAGAATATGAGTTGGGTATCTCTTGATGATATTTCGCCCCTTTTATCCCCAAAGATGCACTTAGGAGATTGAGTGAATCGAATTCATAACTTAGCTCTGCATTTCCCCAATGATAACCACCACTATAAATACTTGTATCTTTGTTGTGCGCGGTTTTGTATGGTGTAGAGGGGTTTAGGTTTTCAAATTTGGACTCTATCCATACCGGTTGTTGGAAGTTGTGGTAATTATAGTTTGCCGTAACACCAAATTTACCTACTTTGGTAGTGAAATATCCACCCACACTCCAGTCGCCGGTGGTACCTACCTCCGACCTAAGCGAACCCTGATAACCTTGCAAAGCACTCTGTGTAACTATGTTTAATATTGCCGTTACACCTTCGGCATCATACTTGGCTCCGGGGTCTGTGATGACTTCTATCTTTTTGATAGAGGAGGCAGGCATACTTTTGAGTACATCTTTGGGGTTTTGGGTAATTATATTTGATGGTTTGCCGTTGATGTAGATTTTGAAATTGGACGATCCCTTTACTTTTATTTTTTCTTCGTGGTCGATGGTAACCATAGGTACTTTCCTCAACATCTCCATTACACTGTTGGTTTTACTTTCGGGGTCGGCTTCTATATCATAGTTTATTCTGTCAAGGCTTTGAGTAACCAGAGGTTTGTATGCTGTTATCGATATGGCAGAGAGTTCTTCGCCATCACGTAAGGCGACTTTGCCAAGCTCTACCGTATTGCTTTCGGCTAATGTTACCTTCTTATCGACCGATGTTTTTGTTTGTGCCGCAATATTTACCCACAATACTCCGGGTGCGGCTTTGGTCTCTATTTCGAATGTTCCGTCTGCATCACCCGAATATCTCTCGGCGAATTCGATCTCTGTAGAGTCGTTTTTGATAGAGATGGTGGGATATGCCACGGTATTACCGATACTATCGACCACAGAGCCACGTATAGTATACTTCTTCAATGTTGCCGGAGCAGCAGAGCTACGCACCAAATCGAGAGGGAAGCTCATACCTTGCTGTGAGAAAACACCTTTTATTGTGTCGCCCGTTATCTTACCTTTATACTGCCCTTTGACAGATGTAATATTAAATTCGATATTATCGTCTGCATAAATAGTACTGCAAGCTATTCCGCGTGCCTTTTGTTCGGGAATATCGAGTGTGGCAGAGCAGTTGCCGTCTTTGGACGAAACGTTGAATATCATTTGCAACTTGTAACCTTGCACGTCGAGTGTGCCTTTCCATTTTCCTGCTATATCCTGTGCAAATACGGCAACTGCCATAACCGAAAGGATAAATACTAAAAATACTTTTCTCATAAAATCTATTTATTTTTTGTTGATTTAGAATTAGTTTTAAGATTAATTAAGTTTATTTTTCATGCAATTATTTAGCAAAATTAAGTATAAATTTCTAATTTTTTGGGTAAAGTACACTTGCTCCTGTTTTGTTGACTCTCTTTGTATCGGGATTGTTGTAATATTTTACTTTCGATGCACCCGATATGTTGCCTCCGAGATATTTTACAGGATAGATATTTACATCGCTACTGCCCGATACCTTAATTATTATACTATCTGAGACCAATTGCTCATTTTCGATATCCGAGCTGCCCGATACCCTATATTCGGCATATCCGGCGCTGCCTCCTATCTCTACATTAGACGAACCGCCGGCATTGATATTTAGTCTGTCGAACTCAACATTGTTTGCATATAGCTCCGATGCACCTGATATTGATATTTGTGCATCTTTTACCTGCCACTTGTCGGCTATTTTAAGTTCTGTTGCCCCTGATAGCTCTATCGACTTCCAAACGTTTTGTTTTACCTTCAAAACAATTTTGTCGTTTGTCGGCTCAAGATTTTTATTGTTTCGTGTATTTAGGGTAAGTATGTTTGCATATAGATTTACTTGAAGTTCGTCGAATAGGTTGCTGTCGGTTACCATTATAATTGTGTTCGGGTCGCTTATCGATTTGTCTTCTAATACCATTATTTCGAGACTGTTACGAATGTCGATAGCCTCAATCGGTTGCTCGAAATTATATGTTTTTTCCACTATATCGCCATAGCCTACTACTGTGTTGAAATCGCCTATTGACAGCCCCCAATTTTTGTTTAACTTATATTCCAAATCCTTTATCCACTTTTTGCCCTGAACCATTTCCCAATCGATTCTTGTGGCTGTAAATATAACTATCACCAACGATATAAGCCATATAATAAGGCTTGTAAACTTTATAGACCTGTGTGTGGGCGACCATTTGAATATTGCCGATAATATTGAGTAGATGAGTGATACCAGCGGAATTGCTATCAGCAGTATGGTGGCAATTACTCCTGCCGTCATTATCAACGAACCAAACTTTGCCAATAATGTACCTGACATTGATACAAACACCAAAAGTACAATAAATAACGAAAACACAATTGGGAAAGCTATTATTATGCCTAATATTCCTAAGATAATCTTAAAAATAGCTGCTATTGTGCTGTTTTTGTTGGCACGGTTGAAAGCGTCTTTTACGTCATTTCCCATTGCTTGTGTGTTTTCGGATACTATTTTGCCTATATTTTCGAGTGTTATCGGCTCGCCTCGCATTTGGAGTTGCTCTTCGGCTGTTTTAGCCTCAGGCAAAAGTATCCACAAAACGATATAGATAAGTATTACAGAACCAACGCTGAACAATACCAGCAATACTAATGCAATACGGATAATAGTCGGGTCGATATTGAAAAATGCTGCTATGCCCGAACATACGCCACCCAACATCTTGTCGTTGGGGTTGCGGAAGAGGCGTTTGGTTCGTTTTGGTTCGCTTTGTGTATATCCTTTGTATTCGTTAGGGCTCTCGTTGGTATTTTCGGCATCAACCTCAAACTCCGTCGGTTTGCCTATTTGCTTTATAACCTCCTCTACATCGTCTATTGATATTATATCGCCTGTGTTTGGTTTGCGAGCTGAAAGAAGTTCTTGTATTCTCGCTTCAAAATCGGCAATTATCTCTTTTCTGTTGCTGTCTTTGGCAAAATACGAGTTAAGGCTCTTTATATAGCTATCCAACATATTGTATGCATCGTTGTCGATATTGAATAGCTTTCCGTTTAGGTTTACTGTTAGTGTGTGTTTCATATCGGATATTTGTGTTTTTTATGTTTAACTATTTGAATTTTATTAGATTATTTTTTTGTAAAAATTGTGTTTTAATCATCCATTAATGATTGGATAACTTTGTTAGTCTCTTAATTTACCGATTGATGCGTTTAGTTCGTTCCACGACTTTTCGAGTTCGAGCAAAAACTCATTACCCTTGTCGGTGATAGTGTAGTATTTTCGTGGTGGTCCCTGCGTGGATTCTACCCATTGGTACGATAGCAGGTCGTCGGTCTTCAAGCGTGTGAGCATCGGATATAGCGTTCCTTCGACCACTATTAGGTTTATCTCCTGCAATATCTTGATGATATCCGACACATACGCTTCTTGATGTTTGAGTATCAGCAGTATGCAGTACTCCAACACCCCTTTTCGCATTTGCGATTTGATATTTTCTACATTCATCGTCTGTTTTGTTGTAATACAGTTTATAAATTTGATTAATTATCTCTTAGTAAAAAATAGTACTATATTTTTTGCAAAAGTAATGCTTTTTATACTACTATGCAATACAAAGTATTGAAAAATAACTTTGTTTGTAAATAATTAACTTTTGTTTGTAGTTTGTGGCGTTGTTTTTATTCGGATTTTTATGCTAATTTTGTAAAACATATAATCGAAACAAAATAGATGTTACAGAGCAAAGAGATATTTGAGGACGGCACTATAATAGGCTTTTGGCAAGTAGATGAGACCGAAGAAGAATTATTGTTGTTGTTAGACCACAAAAAGAGATGGTTGCAGCAGCTACAAAACTTTAAAATCGAAAAGCGACGTTTGGAGTTTTTGGCTGTCCGTGTATTGTTGAAACATCTACTTGATGATGAAAAATACATTGATTACCAAACAGATGGAGCACCTTATCTTACAGACCACTCTTATAACATAAGTATCACGCATACAGGTATATATGTTGGCATTATAATGCATCCCTCGAAACAGGTGGGTATTGATATAGAGCGTATCAACGATAAGGTTGTAAGGGTCAAAAGCAAATATCTGTCGGAAGACGAACAAAATTTTGTAGAGAGAAACAACGCAAAAGTTCATCTTACTCTTATGTGGTGTGCCAAAGAGGCTGTTTATAAAATAGTAGGCAAAGAGGCAGTCGATATTGTAGAAAAAATTACAATATCGCCCTTTATTCCGTATATCGAAGGCACTATTGAGGCACAAGAAAATTGCACCAAGGAGCGGGCAAAATTTCTGCTCAATTACAGAGTAGAGCCCGAAGTGTGTAAGGTCTGGACAGTCAAATAAATAGATTTTTTTTAAGATATAAAATAATATGCAGAAAGTAATTTTGATTACCGGAGTGTCGTCGGGTTTTGGTAGAGCCATATCCGAGGCGTTGCTTGCGGACGGACATATAGTATATGGTACAGCTCGCAGAGAGTTGGACTTTGAGCTTAAAGGGCTGCAAGTGAAACATCTCGATGTTACACAAATGGACAGTATTCGTTCGGTGATAGCCTCTATTATCGATGAACAGGGCAAAATAGATGTTCTTATCAATAATGCGGGAGTTGGTATAGCCGGAGCAGCCGAGCTTGCATCGTTCGATGAAATAGACCTGCAAATGAATACCAATTTTAGAGGTGTGGTAGGTATGTGTGCTGCGGTATTACCATATATGAGAGCAAAGCGAAGCGGCACTATATTGAATGTGAGCTCTATAGGAGGTGTGTTTGCTATACCTTACCAAGGTTTTTATTCCGTATCAAAGTTTGCCGTTGAGGCTTATTCGGAGGCATTGAGCCTTGAAACGAAGCAATTTGGTGTCAGAATAGTGATAATCGAACCGGGAGACTTCAACACAGGCTTTACCAACAACCGAAAAGTGTCGCAGACAACCGTTTCCGATACCGACTACAAAGACTCTTTCGCTAGAGTGATAGCAAATATCGAAAAAGACGAACGCGGAGGAGGCAACCCTAAATATTTGGCTAAAAAAATAGCTAAGATAGTGAATAAAAAGTCTCCTAAATTTCGTTACTTGATAGCACCGAATATCATTCAACGGTTGTCGGTAGCGGCTCATAGTCTGCTTCCGGATAGATTTTTTCAATGGATTTTGAGGCTGTTTTATAATGTTTAGAGAATGTGGATTTTGTTATGAATAGAGGGGTTGAAGTTTGGATTTTGGCGGCTCGTCCCAAGACGCTTGTTGCGGGAGCATCGCCTGTAATTATTGCTATGGGATTGGCAATAAAAGATGGTGTTTTTAATTGGTATCTTTCACTTATTTGTTTGTTGATAGCAATATTTTTTCAGATAGTTTCCAACTTTGTCAACGATTATTTTGATTATAAAAAAGGGAGCGATACTCCCGAACGATTAGGACCTCAAAGAGCTGTTGCCGAAGGTTGGGTAACACCTAAACAGATGGTTTTAGCCTCTTTTATAGTGCTTTCTGTAGCTTTTGCTTTGGGAGTGTTATTGATGTGGCTGGTTGATTGGCGTTTGTTGTTTGTAGGTATAGCTGTTGCAGTATTTGCTATTGCGTATTCCGGAGGCAAATACCCTTTGTCGTATATAGGTTTGGGCGATGTGTGTGTGTTGTTGTTTTATGGTGTTGTACCTGTGATGTTTACATACTTTGTGCAATCAAATGCCTTTACTGCTGATGCACTTATGTGCGGATTGGCTATAGGTTTGGTTTCGACCACTATACTGGTGGCAAATAATTATAGAGACTACGAATTGGACAAAATAGCAGGAAAAAAAACAACAATAGTGATATTCGGAAAAAATTTCGGAGAGTATTTTTATTTGGCAAATGGCATTATTGCAGTTGTGCTTTGTCAATATTTTTGGTCAAAAGGTTTGGTTGCGGTTGCTTTATTGCCTCTGTTTTACGTTGCTATTCATATTGTTACTTGGCGACAGATGATACAGATTGGCGAGGGTAGGGCATTGATAGCAATATTGGGCAAAACAGCTCGTAACGTGTTGTTGTTTAGCCTGTTGTTGTTTGTAGGATTTGTAATACATAATACATAAAAAAATATAATAACTTTATTTTTAGATAAAAATGAAAATAGCATTGATACAACAGACTTATTGTAAAGATAAGGAAAAAAATATTGAAAAACTGACTCAAAATATACGTAGGTGTGCCTCACAGGGAGCAGAGTTGATAATATTGAGCGAGTTGCACAACACTCTCTATTTTTGTCAGACCGAGAATGTCGATAATTTTAACCTCGCAGAGGAGGTCGGGGGCAACTCTACACAATATTTTGGTCGGTTGGCAAAAGAGCTTGGTGTGGTGATAACGATATCTATTTTTGAAAAAAGAGCTAATGGACTGTATCATAATACTGCTGTGGTATTAGAGAAAGACGGAGCTGTGGCAGGTATATACCGTAAAATGCATATTCCCGACGATCCCGCTTTTTACGAAAAATTTTACTTCGCGCCCGGTGATTTGGGCTTTGAGCCGATAAAAACTTCGGTAGGTAATCTCGGTATCTTGATTTGTTGGGACCAATGGTATCCCGAAGCTGCTCGACTAATGGCGCTCAATGGGGCTGATATACTTATATATCCTACCGCTATAGGTTGGGATATTAATGATACACCAGATGAGCAAGAGCGACAACTTAATGCATGGATTGCCGTACAGAGAGGACACTCGGTAGCGAATAATTTGCCTGTGGTGTCGTGCAATAGAACAGGGTATGAACAGTCTGAAGAGTCTGATAGCGGTATAAAATTTTGGGGACACTCGTTTGTATTTGGAGCACAAGGTGAGCCCTTGGCACAAGCCGGAGAAGAAGAGCAGAATATAGTTGTAGAGATAGACCTCGACCGCACTGAGCAGTTGCGCCGAATATGGCCATTTTTTAGAGACAGACGTATAGATGCTTTTGGAGATATTACCCAAAGATGGGGTAAGTAGAATAAAGGAGCAAGATTAATGTTGTATTGGCACTCGCCTTGATTTGTGGTTACCAAACCATTGGATGACAGATGTAATAACTTCGCCATTATGATAAATCTTAGTGTCGTACTGAATAAAACTATAGATAATTTAAAACTTAGTCAAATCTATGAGCCGAGATTGAATTTGATTGTATCTAAATTGGAAAAATTAAAAATTATATTGGCAGAAGAACAACAAATAAAACAAAATCCAATACGTGGTATAACAAGAGCATATTTGGATATTTTCAGTGATTATGATAATCCTATCCTAAAGGACTTGTACTTTTTAGAAAAAGAAGTTGAAAAAAAATAAGTTATAAACAAAAGCAATGTAGAACTTTGAAAATAAAAACAACTCAAACACTCGGAAAAGTATGTCGATAGTTAAAAAAAGGGTATGAAGATATTATTGAAATATTCAAATTGGAAAAATAATCTTTTGAGAAAAAAGAAAAGGATAGATAATATTTCAATTACTTCAAAAAAAATGAGTAGTTCTTATTTAGATTTTTTTATATGGTCAGGTAGTTAATCAATTAAAATGTGTAGTAATATATAAAGAAGAAAGATGGAATTTATTAGATGTTAGAAATGTACCTGCAAAAATAATCAGAATTAAGTAATTGAGATGGAAAATGGATTAATATTCAGTGTGTTAGGGATGATAAAAGCATATCCGATGAGAAACGACAAAAATGAGATGAATATTTATATTAGCGATTTTAGTGGGGAACAGGCTTTTGCGGGTAGCTAAAGATTTATACGTTTTTTTGAAAAAGTGGTATCTAAAATCAAATATAAAGAGGTATTACCTTTTGCCGAAAATGGGTTTCCCAATACATTTCGGTTTTTTTAGCACATAAAAAAGAAAAATCAATCGTGATTAATATGAGTTTAATACAATTTGATTATTTTGCAGATGAAAAGTGAGAGAAGATTTTAATGCAAAGAACTTTTAAACAGTGTTGATGCTCTTTAAGCAAGGTAGGATTATCGTAAAAAATGAAATTATCGTTGAAACATATCTATTTTGTTTTTGTGGTATTCAGCAAAAAAGATTACTTTTGCCAAAAACAAAAACATTTTCCTACATATATGCCCAAATACTACTTTTTATCAGATGCCCATATTGGTACACAGATAGTTGAAAACGTACGAGAGCACGAAAAACGCCTTGTGGATTGGCTCGAAATGGTGCGACACGATGCTACCGAAATATTCCTTGTGGGCGATATATTTGACTTCTGGTTTGAATATAAAAGTTGTATTCCCAAAGGCTATAACCGTCTTTTGGGAAAGTTGGCAGAGATTACTGATAATGGTGTCAAAGTACATTTTTTTATTGGCAATCATGACTTATGGACTTTTGGCTACCTCGAACAAGAGATAGGGCTTACTGTTTACAAAAGTCCGCAAGTATTTGAACTTCTGGGATATAGGTTTTTTGTTACACATGGCGATGGAGTCAACGACAAGAGTAGAGTATTTCGTATCACGCGAAAACTTTTTCACAGTCGAATGATGCAAAAATGTTTTGGCTTTATTCATCCTAATATAGGTATTAGTGTGGCAAAAAATTTAAGCAACAATAATAGAAAAAAACACTCGTATGTGCCTTACAAAGGAGAAGAAAACGAACCTCTCATACTGTTTGCAAGTAATTATTCTGCCGACAATTCGATTGATTATTTTGTATTCGGACATCGCCACATTGTGTTGAATATGCAGATTGCCTCAGGTAGTAGAGTGGTAATACTTGGCGATTTTTACGAGGAGTTTTCGTATGCGGTCTTCGACGAAAACGGTTTGTCTATCGAAAACTTTATTGCCAATCAATAGGCGATAAGTTTTTGTTTGTCAGATAGTTGTTTGTCTTGCTAAAATGCTTGTTGCCAAACCAATAGCCTTTGTTGGCACTCATCGGTGAAGGGTGACCCGATTCGAGGACAAGATGTTTTGTGCGGTCTATTTTAGCTCCTTTTTGTTTGGCATAGTTGCCCCACAGCAAAAATACCACACCCTCTTTTTTGTCTGATATAGCTTGTATCACTGCGTCCGTAAACTGTTCCCAACCTTTGTTTTGGTGTGAACCTGGTTTATTAGCTCTTACTGTAAGAGTAGCATTTAGTAGTAATACTCCTTGATTTGCCCAACGTATAAGATTACCGCTTTGTAATGGGGTTATACCCAAGTCGTCCGATATTTCTTTGTATATATTTATAAGAGAGGGAGGCAGAGCTATATTTTCGTTTACCGAAAAACACAATCCATGAGCTTGTCCTACTCCGTGGTATGGGTCTTGCCCAAGCAATACCACTTTCACTTTGTCAAAAGGACAACTGTCGAAGGCGTTGAATATCAACTGAGCCGGTGGAAATACTCTGTGTGTCTTATATTCGTTTTTGACAAAAGCCACAAGCTCTTTGAAATATGGCTTGTCGAATTCTGCTTGTAATATCTCTTTCCAAGACTCATCTATCTTTACCTCCATATAGTGTTACTCCCTTATAGTTGTTGTTTGGCAATTGCCTATAAATTGTGCATTCGGTTCAATGGATATTACTGCAGTAGTGAGATTACCGTTTACTACAGCCGTCTCTTTTAGCGATATGGTATCGCTGGCAGTAATATTACCCGTTACTTTGCCTAGTATATCTATATTCTGGCACGAGGTATCGCCGTTAATAACACCTGTTTTACCTATTATTACCTTACCGCTGCCGTATATATTTCCGTTTATTTCGCCCTCAATCCTTATATCGAGGTCTAATGTGATATTTCCCTCTATCTTGGTGCCAAAAGCGATTATATTGTGGTTGTTGCCTTCAGGTTTTATTGATGATTTACTCATATTATTTTAGTGTTTTACAGATTATTATCAAAAAAGGTTACCAAAGCATTTTTAGTGAAAAATAGTAATCTCCCGGCTGTATCTTGGCAAAGTCGGAATAGGTCAGAGTTATTACAACCTCGCCAACCGAGTATTCGTAATTTATGGTTTGAGTGTAGGTTTTCCATACATTGTTGTCTTTATACTCCTTGTGCATAACGTTGGGAAGAGGGCTAAGTGCAGTTGTGCCGTCTTTATATAAATACTCTACATACATAGAAATCATACCATTGTCGTAAACATACTTGGTAATCTCAGGTATTGCGACTACCGCATAATAGAAGTTGTTTTGAGAGTCGTTTGTGTACTTCCAGTCTCTCGAATATATTTTTATGCCTATTATTTCCCTATTCAAATTCGTAGGTCGTTCTACATAAGTAGTTCTTTCACACGATACCAAAAGTACCAGTAGTGATGATATTAATAATATTTTTTTCATACAAATTTATTTATGAGATATTTAAATCATATTTATACAATAAGACTGCAAAAGTAATAATAATTTTTTTTAAATCCTAATTTAGTTTTTTCTATAGTAGTTGAAATTCCATTTTATAGCTAACTTAAAATCGCTTTTTACGTTGCCTTTTATCTCCTCTAATCCCGATGATATAACGTTTCGTTTGTCGGCATAGATAGTTTGAGCAAAACGTAGATAAAGGGTAAGTCGGCTTAGCAAGTCGACTTTGAGATTGATACAGTAGCGGTTGCCCACTCCGTAAAGCATAGGAGTAAACATAGAGTAGGGCACATCTCTTTCATAAAAATAGAGACGATTTTCGAAATCTTTGGCATCGAAAAATACATAATGTACGTTTATAGACAGATTATGCCAATTGGTATTGTATCCTATATCTTGTACCAGAGCAAATCCGTTGCCGACCGGCATATTTGGCGAATGAGCGAAATTTGCTTCTACTATGCTTCGAAATACCAAATTATTTACCGTATAGTTGATATTATATCTTATCGAATGTCTTTGATAATTGGCTATTTGGTGTGTCGGAAATAGCTCGTTGTAGAAGTTTTTCTCTTTGTCATTATATTTGCTCCGTATATACATACTTACATTGCGAGCAGGCATAAAATCTACTTGCAACAAGGCATCGAAACCCTTCGAAGGAGCAGAGGCATCGTATTTTAGATAAGGAAAGGTAAACATATCAATATAAGCGGATATTTTCCATTTTTTTATTGGGTTTATTTCGGCACCCCAATATACGCCGTTTTCGTTGCCCACTTTCGACGATTTGCCGAATGCTTTGGCAAAAAACAGGTCATAGCGAGGGCTGTAATATCGGTGTAGAAGTACCATACTGACTATTGATACCGGCATAAAGCCTATTCCGTTTATTGTGGCTATAGCAGATTGGTCTGTTATAGAGGTCTCTCCGAAAAGAGTAAATTTGTCGATATTACAATAATAATCTAACGAAGCGGCTGCCTGCGTTTGCCCTCTGAATGCATAAAGTTTATATGGCTCATTACTCGGATTTATTGGGGCTGATAGCATATTGCCATATAGGGTGGCTCCTATTCTAAAACAGTTTAGTCTGTAATTGAAATTTGCTGCTATTGTCTGTGTACTTAAAGCATTGCGTTTCTCCCAATCATTGGGTCGTCTAAAAAGACCACCTGTGTATATGGACGTAATTGTATTGGTGGCTGTATCTATTGTAGCATCGAAGTATCGAAACGAGTACAGAGCCGTGATAGAGAGATTTTTAAAGTCGATGGTAGCTCCTATGCCTTTAAAAAAATTGTATTCGTCCGAAGAGGCTTTGCGAGTTAAACCGTTTTGTGCAGGGGTTACTTTGAGCACATAGCTCGATTTGCTCGCATAGAATGCCCCATTCATTATAAGACCTTGTCCGAAAGTTGCTCTAAAATCGCCTATTACTATGCGTCTAAATTTCCATAGTTTATCTAACTGTACATAGGTAGAATATGAGTCAAATCCTTTGTTGTATCTACCCCAAAACTGTTCGCCGGCATCTTTTTCGGCGGTAAATCCGGCTTGTATTCGACTGCCTGCTTTGAATTTGTATCTCAACTGTCCATATAGTGGCGAACCCAGATATTGCTGTTCGGCATAACCTCGTTTCTGTTCGATGGGAATATCGGCGAGGGCAAAAACTTCGTGCCGCATTCGTCTGAATACATCTTGTTGTATCCATTTGTCGGACTCCGTTTCATCAGGTTTGATATCTACAAAGGGCAAAAGCATTTGCAAAATAAAAAAGTCGATACCACCTACCAACTGTAACTCATATATGCTTTTCATCTCTTTGGTAAGATAGACATACGACAGTATATTTTCTATTTGTATGTCCGAAAGTAATTGTAGATGTTTGAGTTGCTCTTTGGTGGCGGTATTTAGATTTATTTTTGTTTCGTAAAAATAGCTTAAATCGTCGTACAATAGGTCGATGTCGATGTTTTCTTCCTCGCCCTCGTCTCTGATATAATTGGTTATGTTTTCGATTATTTGTTCAAAGTTTTGGTTTGTGTCTTGCGAGAAAGTAAAGGCAGATGAGGCAATCAATATAAGTGTTATCAGATACTTATGCATAAAGATTGTGTTTTGACGTTTTACAAAATTAATCTATTTTTTCTGTTAAATAAAAAAATGTTGTACTTTTGCGTTTTTAGATAAACTTTTTTACGAACAAATATAAATAACATATTCCCTTTATGAGCAAAGTAATAGTAATAGGAGCGGGTGGTGTAGGTACGGTAGTTGTGCATAAGTTGGCACAAAATAGTGATGTGTTTACCGAGATACTGCTTGCAAGTCGCACTAAATCGAAGTGTGATGCAATAGCCGAAGATGTAAAAAAACGATATGGCATACAGATAAAAACAGCAGCAGTAGATGCCGATAACGTGCCCGAATTAGTGAAGCTATTCAACGATTTTAAGCCTAAACTTGTTATTAATGTGGCACTTCCATATCAGGATTTGACCATAATGGATGCTTGTTTGGAAAGTGGTGTAAACTATTTGGATACTGCCAATTACGAACCCAAAGATGAGGCTCATTTCGAGTATTCGTGGCAATGGGCTTACCAAGACAGATTCCGTCAAGCAGGGCTTACTGCCATACTCGGTTGCGGATTCGACCCGGGAGTAACCTCTGTGTTTACGGCTTATGCAGCCAAACACTACTTCGATGAGATGCACTACCTTGATATAGTCGATTGCAATGCGGGCAATCACGGCAAAGCTTTTGCTACCAATTTTAACCCCGAAATCAATATTCGCGAAATAACCCAAGAGGGCAAATATTGGGAGAATGGACAGTGGTATACTACCAAACCTCTTTCGGTTTGTCGTGAGCTAAATTACCCTCAAATCGGAGTTAAAGATTCGTATCTATTGTATCACGAAGAGCTCGAAAGTTTGGTGAAAAACTTCCCTACACTACGCAGAGCACGATTTTGGATGACTTTTGGACAGGAGTATCTAACACATCTTCGCGTGATTCAGAATATAGGTATGGCTCGTATCGACGAAATAGATTATAACGGACAAAAGATAGTGCCTATACAGTTTCTAAAGGCTGTACTGCCAAACCCCCAAGATTTGGGCGAAAACTATAAGGGACAGACCTCGATAGGTTGTCGTATTAGAGGTATAAAAGACGGCAAGCCCACAACATTTTATATCTACAACAACTGCTCGCACGAAGAGGCGTATAAAGAGACAGGCACACAGGCAGTGAGTTATACCACAGGTGTTCCGGCGATGACAGGTGCATATATGTTCTTCACAGGCAAATGGAGTGGAGCAGGGGTGTTCAATGTAGAGGAGTTCGACCCCGACCCGTTCCTCGAAAAACTTGCCAAAAGTGGTCTTCCATATCATTTTGAAGTAAATAAAGATATTGAATTTGAAGCATAAACAGGTATTTAGAAATAATTGATTTGATTAGATTAATACTGAAAACAGCGGACGGCAGATTGATATGTTCGTTGTTTTTTTGTTTGCAAATGTTTGAATAACTGTGTTTTATTGCCTGTTTATATTGTCAAATATTTGTGTTTGTTGCTATTATTGTGCTTTGCGTTGTAAAAATAAATATTAAAAATTTGGTTGTTAACCAAAAAAGTATTACCTTTGCAGTC
The DNA here is from genome assembly GCA_000768855.1 of Porphyromonadaceae bacterium COT-184 OH4590. Taxonomy (GTDB): domain Bacteria; phylum Bacteroidota; class Bacteroidia; order Bacteroidales; family Paludibacteraceae; genus F0058. Next base: position 37,952 of record JRAN01000041.1, read on the forward strand.
TCAGGTTAAACATTGGTTAGGAGGGACTTATTGTAAAGTCCCTTAATTTTTACAATACGATGATTGATAAAGATTTACTTAGGCAAGTAGTTGAAGAAAAATTGGCAATGACCGATTGTTTTTTGGTTGGTATTACTATCTCTAACGATAATAGTATTGTTGTAGAGATAGATTCGGAGACGTCTGTCGATTTGAATTTTTGCGTGGAGCTTACTCGTTATATTGAGCAGCATTTCGATAGAGAAAAAGAGGATTACTCTTTGGAAATAGGTTCGTATTCTATCACCAATCCTTTTGTCGATAAGCGACAGTATATCAAAAATATAGGTAGAAGTGTAGAGGTGCTTACCGACGACAGTAAAAAGATAAAAGGTACTCTTATAGAGGCTTCTGACGATGGTTTTGTTGTAGAAACTGAGATTAAGGAGCTTTTGGAGGGGCAAAAACGAAAAAAAACTGTAAAAAAACAGATATTATTTTTATATAACAATGTTAAAAAGACAAAATTAGATTTTTGATAATTAAGATATTATACTTAATCTAATTTGCAAAATTAAAAATTTTTTAATAGTAAAAAAATATGGCTAAAAAAGAGCATTCGGACATTATCAGTTCATTTGCAGAATTGAAAGAATTTAAGAATATTGACAATTCTACGATGTTGAGTATTCTCGAAGAGTCGTTTAGAAAAGTTATTTCTAATATACACGGTTCTGACCAAAACTACGACTTTATCTTTAATCCCGATAAAGGCGACTTTGAGATTTGGAGAAATAGAGTGGTGGTAGAAGATGACAATCTGACCGACCCTCATCTGGAAATTTCATTGTCGGAAGCGAAAAAGATTGCCGATGACTACGAAGTAGGCGAAGAGGTTCAGGAGCAGGTAGATATCAATTCGTTTGGGAGACGTGCGGTATTGAATTTGTCGCAAATTTTGTCTGCAAAAATAGTTGATGTACAGAAAGATTCGCTCTATACCAAATACTCTCAATTGCTCGGTCAGATAATATCTGCAGAGGTGTATCAGGTGTGGAAAAAGGAGATACTTCTACTCGACGACGACAACAATGAGATACTGCTACCCAAGACCGAACAGTTGCCAAACGATTTTTTCAAGAAAGGAGAGATTATTCGCGCCATTGTTTCCAGAGTTGATAACAATAACAATAACCCTAAAATCTACGTTTCACGCACGCAACCACTGTTTTTGGAGAGACTTCTCGAACGTGAAGTGCCTGAAATTCAAGACGGATTGATTACAGTTAAAAAGATAGTGCGTATCCCCGGCGAAAAGGCTAAAATTGCTGTTGAGTCGTACGACGATAGAATAGATCCGGTAGGCTCTTGTGTAGGTATTAGAGGTAATCGTATTCAGCCTATTATCAGGGAGTTGAACAAAGAGAGTATTGATGTTATCAACTATACCTCTAATCCAAGTCTTTATATAGCCAGAGCTTTGGCTCCTGCTAAGGTTACATCTATTATTATAGACAACGACAATAAGCGGGCTAATGTTTATATCAACCCCGAAGACATATCGTCGGCAATCGGTAGGAATGGAGCTAACATAAAACTTGCAATTCAACTTACAGGTTATCATATCGAAATTATAAGAGGTGATGTAGAGATAGATGAGGAGGACATATATCTTGATGATTTTGCCGATGAAATAGACGAATGGGTAATCGAGATATTGAAAAATATCGGTTGCGATACAGCCAAACAGGTATTGCGTCTTACCAGAGAGGAACTTGTAGAGCGTACCGATTTGGAAGACGAAACCATAGACCACGTTATCAATGTGCTAAAAGCGGAGTTTGATAAAGAGTAAAATTGCTGTAAATCATAATTAATTTCCAGCATTTAATATTACATTAATAGATAAAATATAGAAGCGTATGTAACACACAATAACGGAGTAATCAAACAGTTTTCTTTTGTTTAATTAAAAAAATCACAACTAAAATTTTTATGGCAAGATTAGGACAAATAATAAAAAAATTAAATATTGGTATTAATACGGCTGCCGAATTTTTGAATAAAAAAGGCGAGTCGATAGAGCAAAATCCACACATACAACTTACGGAAAATCAAGAAAATTTGCTTTTAAAAGAATTTAGTTCTGATAAAACATTGAAAGAAAAATCCGATAAACTTATTCAAAAAAGACTCGAACGCGAAACTTCCGTAATACTCGATATTGATGAAGACAAATCGAAAACGGAGCCTTCTCCAAAGAAAAAGGTAATCAAGGAGACAAAAGTGGAAAAAAATAAAACCAAAAAGCAAGAGTCGCCGGTAGAAGTCTCCGATAGCTCGGAGTCGGATACTCCGATTGTAGAAGAGACACAGATAGAGCCAATAGAGCAGGAAGATAGCTCTCAAGACTCTACTGTTGAAGAGAAAAAAATAAAAAAAGCATCCGAAAAGAAAACTAATAAATCGGTTGAGAAAGATGAGACCGTAGAAGAAACTCTGGTAAAAGCAGAAGAGACACAGGAGTCTGCTCCTCAAAAAGTTGAGGAACAACCCGTGGCAACCGTAGAAGGAATAGTAGAAGTAGAGAAGCCAAAAGCAGAAAATACGGCATCGCAAGACGAAGAGGAATTGGTTAATCAAGCACCTAAAACCACTCCTACAGACATACTGCATACAGAGCTGTCCGACGACAATAGGGAGGAAACTAACGACATATTGCCTTTGGATATTGTATTGCCTGTTAATGACGAAGATACAGTGGAGCAAAACAAAGAGCCTGAGATATTTAAATTTTCGGAGAAAAAGCTTGAAGCTCCCAAAGTACTTGGGACTATTGACTTGTCGCTCGTTGGTAAAGACTCACGCCCTCATCCGAAAACAAAAGCCGAACGCAAGAAAGAGATTAAAGGGGCTATAAAGAAAAAGAAAGAGGACGAAAAACGCATTAAGACAGAGAGTCAGAAGGAGGTAACCTCTTCTCAACAAACCAAAACGAAAACAGAGCAACCCAAAGAAGACGAGAAAGGCAAAGAAAACTTTATACGTACCAAAGTGCCTACATTACAAGGTCCTAAGGTGGTTGATAAGGTTAATCTGGACTCCGACAAGCACTCCAACAAAGAGCACGATAAAGACAAAAACAGAGCAGATAAAAACAATAACAATAAAAAAGACAAGAAAAAACGCGATAGAATCAAGATAGAGCGAGTAGATATATCTGAGGATAAAAACAGGTCGGGTAAGGCATTCAAAAAAGAGCGACGCTCGAATCGTCCTATTGTTGATGTCGAAGATGTGAATCAAAACATTAAGGAGACTTTGGCTATTGCTCGAGAAGGGCGTAAGTTTAATAAAAAGTCTGCCGATTATCGAAAAGAAAAACGCGAAAACATACGTCAAGAGATAGAACGTCAGGCAGAATTGGAAATGGCTCAATCCAAAGTATTGACCCTATCTGAGTTTGTTACCACCAACGAACTCGCCTCTATGATGCAGGTGCCTGTCAATGACGTTATTAAGGTTTATATGAATTTGGGTATGTTCGTTGGAATCAATCAGAGAATTGATGCCGAATCAATCAAGATTGTTGCCGATGAGTTTGGGTTTGAAACTAACTTTGTAAGTGCTGAGGCTGCTAAAACTATCCAAGACGAAGATATAGATGCTCCCGAAGATTTGGTGTCGCGTCCTCCTATTATTACCGTTATGGGACACGTTGACCATGGTAAAACATCGTTGCTCGATTATATCCGCAAAACCAACGTTATAGCCGGAGAGGCAGGAGGTATTACTCAACATATCGGAGCCTATAACGTAAAATTGGAAGACGGACGTCAAATAACATTTATAGATACTCCGGGACACGAAGCCTTTACTGCTATGCGTGCTCGTGGTGCGAAAGTAACTGATATAGCTATCATTATTGTAGCTGCCGACGACGACGTAATGCCCCAGACTATAGAGGCTATCAATCACGCTGCTTCTGCTAATGTGCCTATAGTATTTGCTATAAACAAGATAGACAAAGACGGAGCTGACCCTGAAAAGATAAAAGCCACGTTAGCCAATATGAACTATATGGTAGAGTCTTGGGGAGGTAAATACCAATCGCAAGACATATCTGCAAAAAAGGGTATCGGCGTAAACGAACTGCTCGAAAAGGTACTTTTGGAGAGCGAACTGCTCGAACTTAGAGCCAATCCCAAACGAAAAGCGGTAGGCTCGGTTATAGATGTGCGTAAAGATAAAGGGCGTGGTAACGAAATCACACTTTTGGTACAGAACGGCACACTACGACAGGGCGATATTGTACTTGCCGGCTACTCTTACGGTAAAATACGTGCTATGTTTAACGAACGTAGTCAGCCGATAAAAGAGGCAAAACCCTCCGAACCTGTTTTGGTGCTTGGTATGAAAGGAGAGTTACAAGCAGGCGACAACTTCAACGTAATGGAAACAGAGCAGGCAGCACGCGAAATTATTGCACAACGCGACCAGCTAAAACGAGAGCAGAAACTTCGTACATCGCGACACCTAACACTCGACGAAATAGGCAGACGTATCTCTTTGGGCAATTTCCAAGAGTTTAATATAATAGTTAAGGGCGATGTTGATGGTTCTATCGAGGCATTGAGCGACTCGTTGATAAAACTCTCTACCAATGAAATACAGGTAAATGTGATACACAAAGGTATAGGTCAGATTACTGAGGGAGATGTCAATCTGGCAATATCGTCGAATGCGATTATAGTAGGATTCCAAGTGCGACCAACAACTTCTGCGAAACAACTTGCAGATACCGAAAAAGTGGATATTCGTATCTATTCTATCATTTATCAGGCTATCGAAGAGATAAAGTCGGCAATGGAGGGGATGCTTCTTCCCGAAAAGAGCGAAAAAGTGGTGGCTACCCTCGAAGTTCGAAATACGTTCCATATCTCAAAAGTCGGTACTATTGCCGGCTGTATGGTAAAAGAAGGTACTATCAAGAGAAACAACAAGATACGTGTTATTCACGATGGTATTGTTATACACACAGGAGATATAGCATCTCTCAAACACGAGAAAGACGATGTCCGCGAAATCAAACAGGGCTATGAGTGCGGTGTTAATTTATCAGACTTCAATAATATTGCGGTTGGTGATATTATTGAGGCTTTCGAGGAGATAGAGATAAAGAAAACACTTGATTAGTTTTTTGAATCGGTTTACTCTATTCAGATTAAGTGTGTTTTATACTCTTAGGTAAGGGCGGATTCAATATTCGCCCTTATTCTTATACTCTTGGTGTGCATTTCGGTTTTGCTGTTTTTCCGCAAGAGTCGCAAAGAGGTGTGTTCAATAGTTAAACGATTCAACAATTCTTACATTCCTGCATTACACATTCTTAATTCACTCCTCCTGTGGCTGTGATACTTTCTTCCTCTTGGGTAGGAGAGGAAATTTTATGATTTCCCCTCTTTTAAGGGAGGGGAAGCGACAAAGTTGCAGGGGGAGATTTTTAATTTTTATTTTTACATAAAAATCGTTATCTTTATACATTTTGCTTTAAACACAATATAGTTGCCGATAGTGAAATAATAGATATAAAAGATGTAAACAGTGCTTTAGAGCATTTGGATAAAGGCGATGTAAAATATCTTTTAGTTATTGATATAGCTATTCTCTAACTAACAAGCATGATAGAAACATTTTCACTAATCATAGCCGAAGAATATGTTTGGTTCTAATTAGTCATCCCTTAAAAACTCTCTTTAAGTGAGATTCGATTTTCAAATGGGCTCTCGCTTATTATTTTGATAAGCAGCCAAAGAGCTCTCATGGCTCTT
>JRAN01000042.1 GCA_000768855.1 Porphyromonadaceae bacterium COT-184 OH4590
TTACCAAAGCTACATTCACCAACCGTACTTTTAGTTTATAGCGGTGGTTATCATCGTTGGGTACGACTCTAAGGCAGCCGACCTCTTCGTCTCCTTCGCTAACTATCCTGATACGCTGCTCTTCGCCAAAAGCCTTTATACATTTTATGGTAAGGGGAGATTCCAAGAAAGTCCCCTTTTTGTTATTGACGCTTTTGGGTAAAGCGAACTCAGTGGGGCTTACCTGAAAATAGTCACTATCAAAATCCACCCGCAGAGTTGCGTCATAATCCTTATCGCTAAACGCCAAGAGCCTGAGGGTCGCCTCTGTCGAACCGTAGTTCTCTTGGTTGGGCGGGTATAATGCCAACCAACTGTCGTAATGTTTCGTCTTGTCCTTTGTAGGTTTTTTCCATTGGCTAAAGTCAATATCTCCTGCATTGTATTCATCATTGCCCATAGCAGAAGCTGCAGTGCAAATTTTATTGAAATCTATACCACCATCACCTTCTCTGCCCTCACGAAACCAGTCGAAGCCATAGCTCCAATCAAACTTTTTAGGAGGACGAAACTCTACTACGCACCTATTCTCTATCTCTTTCAGTTCAGCTGACATTCGCTGTCCCGTTTTGTGTAATATTACCGTCGCTATCATTTTTTATTCTCCTGTTTTTTTGGAAGTGATTACTTTTAATTCTATTCGGTCTCGATTGCTATGAAATGTATAGTCTTTAAGAATGTCGTTATCCAAATATTCTCCTTGATATTCGAAATCTACCTTCATATTTGTCAGTTCTATATCCGATGTCTCTCCGCTTATATTTTCGCCTAATACATTCAGGTATACCACNTATTCTCCTTGATATTCGAAATCTACCTTCATATTTGTCAGTTCTATATCCGATGTCTCTCCGCTTATATTTTCGCCTAATACATTCAGGTATACCACCGTATCGGGCATAAGTTTGTCAGACGAAATTCTCTCGCCGTTCTCGTTTGTATAATACAGTTCGGTCAATTCAGGTTCGCCCGCAATCGTCCTTTTAGGCTTTTCCTCCGGCTCTACATACCATGTTTTATACAGATAGAAAAGTTCGGCTCCCATAAAGCGGTTATATATCCGCTCGTTGGCAGTAAGCGTAAGACTTACAAACATCCCATCTTGTTGGTTGTAGCCGGCAAGAAAATACACCGGCATCACTCCGCGAAGGTCGTAGCGGTAAAACTCCTGTCCGTCAGACAGNCTTACAAACATCCCATCTTGTTGGTTGTAGCCGGCAAGAAAATACACCGGCATCACTCCGCGAAGGTCGTAGCGGTAAAACTCCTGTCCGTCAGACAGTTCGTCGTAGAAAACTATCTCGCCATCGTACCAATAGCCTGTGTAGCCCTCATTTGCCGCACTTCTGCCACACATCCAGTCTAAGAAAAAGCCGTCGCCCTCCTCAGCAGCGAAGCTCACTCGGATAAACGAATCCTTGGGATACGTGCACGGTATGCCCAAAATATCTATATCTCGGTCGTGAGAAAAACGAAAATCCAAAAGTGTACGCTCAACGCCGTTAAATCGCATTACACCTTTCATAAGTATAAATATGGGTTTAATACATAAATAAAATTAACTCTCCTACAAAGGTAATATTTTTTTACCAAAACTAAGTATCATTCTTTACTTTGTGTAATACTGACTTTGACGATACAGTTCATTTCTTCGTCGAAACTCACCTTTACATCATAAATATTACTGTTCTTATCAAAGCGAAGTCCTGCACAATAGTAATAAAAAGTATTGATTTTACTTGTGTTTACCTTTACAGGTGTATTGTCTTTACCACACAGATATGTCTTTATCAGATAATTATAATGTCTGTTGAAATCCGAACCTTTGGCTATTTGCTGTAAATGATACTTGAAATCATCGTCTATCTTCCGGTATATGTTATCTATAGAAGTAGAATCTTTGAGCACTTTAAACGAAGGCAATATGTTTATTACGTGAGTAATAGGGTATTCCATTTCGTCCGTATAAAGAGTTACCAGATAAGTACCAGGCTCTTGATAGGCATAAATAGCAAGTTGCTCCTTAGAATCTACCATTCCCGACTCTCCGAACTTCCAGCTAAACAGTTTAGCAGTTCTGGTATTGGCTCTGAATACTACATTCTCGAACTGTATCGCCTCGTCGGGGGCATCTATCTCTGTAATAGAGTCTGTGATACTTGTATGAATTACACCTTTGACGTGAACAGGGAATGTTTTAATATATTTGCCGTTCAAAGTAAGTTTAACCTGATAATATCCTGCCCTATTATACAAATAGTAACCTTTATCACTTATCGAGATATTACCATCGCCGAAATTCCATTCTCTAAACGCAGCAAAACGTGTTCTATCTTCGTAAAAGAGAGTGTCACCGACCGATATATCGATCGGATATACTTCAGCCGTTATATCAGCTACCGTATGAAAAAAGCGTTTTTGAAGCCATAACCCTATAATGGTCATTATTAACAGAATAACAATGACAGTCAATATCATTTTTCCCTTATTTTTCTCTATATAATCCATTTTTTTGCTTATCTTTTAGGGTTGGTTGTTGTTACTGCGAGACAAAATAGCATTTTGCTTTTGAATCAGTTCTTGTTCTTTGTCTTTAAATCCGATAGAACATTCTTCAAACTGTTGTTCAAAGAGTCTTATATTTTCCGATTTTTTAGCAGCTATCTTTTTGTCTTCAAAATACATTTTATAAAATCTGGCTATCTGCCCGTATCCCTCTTTTCGTATATCATATACATTCGTCCCCTCAAAGGAATTGGCTATATCATTAATCCTATTTTTAATGTCACTCTCTATAAAGGGTTGCGGTTTTTCGACCGTAAGCATATTGATTTTTATAAATGTATTCTCCAATAAAGGTGCTACTATTTCCTGCTGCTTGGAAAACTTATTTTTCTGAGAAAGCAATTGTATATCTAAAATATCTTTTCTTGAAAAAGGGGACTCGTATTTTCTAAGAAAAATAATACCTAAAACCAAGAGAGCCGTAAACAGCAAAACTAAAAGATAAAAAAACTGATACCTCTTTTCTCTTTTTGACAATGAAATTAGTCCGTCCATAAATTAAACATTTAATAATTATTATAACTGGTAGAAATCATCTTGATTGAAAGCCCAAAGATGGGGTCTTAGAGAGTTCTTGATCTATTTTGGTGATTCTATTGATACACTCGTTTAAATCTTTCAAAATATGCTGCTCCCTGTTAGTTATCGATACTATTTCATTTTTCAAAGACAAAAGGCTGTCTATCTGTGTTATAAAAAAATAATAGTGTTTAAATTCAGCAATACTGTCTTCGCCGATGGCTTTACGAAAATCCTGTATATTTTTAGAGATATAATCTCCAAGAAACATGTTATTCCTTACTTTGTCCGTATTTAGCAGAGACATCCGATAATAAATCGTATCGAGCTTGGAAGAAAGGACTTGCTGCTTATTCAGAATTTCTTTATACGCAATTACATCTTTCTGTATATTCGTACATTGGCAGTCATAACTAACCCAGAATAGATAAACTACCCCAAAAGATAATAATACCAAAACTGAAAAATGTCCGATAAACTTCTTTAGCTCCCGTCGAATTTCCTCGATATTCTGCTTCTTACCTTTGTTACTGTTCATAAAATTGTATTTTGTTTATTTTTATTATCTTTGTAATTACTTTAGAAATTTCATAATTATATTTATAAAATGTCTCACTATATAAAGCATACGAGAATCGCTATTGCCGACTCCGACCATTATTTCAAAGAAATATTAATCAAAAATCTCGCCTGTCCATTCAATTCTATCGTAAAAAACTGCAACAATGGATATGAACTTATCTGTCAGTTACATAAAAAAACGGAAGATATTTTTCTCATTGATTCATTTATGCCCGTTATCAGTGGTTTGGAAACCCTTAAATATATTCGTCAAACAGGGAATAATGTCCCTATAATAACATATTCATCGGTTTACCAGGAAGAAATATCCAGACTGACAGCAGAATATCAAAATGTATTTTATTGTCAAAAAAACACAGCAGTTATTTTAGATTTGTATAAAAACTATGTAATCGCTCCTATAAAAAATTATGAGGATTATTTACATAAATGGGCAGAACAGCCAAAAGAAATTATGGAGTATATACAACGCCAAAGAAACGAAAGTTATACTCCTACTCTTACAGAAATACAAATAATGAAATTGTGTTATCAGGGCCTCAGCAACAAAGAGATAAGTGAAAAATTAAACCTTAGCCGAAGAACTATCGAGACATATATTGCAAGATTAATAAAAAAACTCAAACTAAGAAATAAAATTGATATTGTCCGTTTCTGTGTAGAGCATGGATATTACAACTACAATAATTGATTAATCCGACAGAACAATCAGGTTTTGATTAATATTTCAAAGAACGTGTATGTTTTACAAAATTATAAAAAATATTTGGAATAAACGTTTTTCCATAAAAAATTATGGAGAAGTTCATCAATACAGAAAGTCATATTATGAAACAATAAAACCTATATCCAAGACAGACACGGGTTTTTATTGCCTTTTTCAGTGAGTATTTGTGCCTTTATTTTACTCTACCCTTGTTTTCCTATAACATTTGCTTCCATCAGGAGACAAAAAGAAATCGAAAGTCTCTATAACAGGAAAACTGCCGGGCAACTGAATGGAATAACGACATCTTATAATTATAGACAAAATATCGTTCGTGTTTCTGCCTTCATATTCCTGCAAATTATCAGGTGGAAGATTTGTAAGAGAATCTATACCTCGCTTTATCTGGGCTATCTCTGCTTCATATTTTTGATTTTTTGTTCTCTTCAGTAATGTTTCGCATCTTTCCTTAGCAAGAGAAAATCGATTAATAATAAGTTGCTTGTCTTTCCGAAATTCATCGGTGAGATAAGCAATACTGTCTGCCACTGTAAGCGTACCCTGTTCCGTTAATTCCTCAATCTTGAAATTATAATCGGATGCTGTTTTTCCATGAAGCAAGTAACTGGTTATGGTTTCTCCATATTTGCTTTTAAGCGAATTAGAACTGCACGAAACCATCAATAATGCAGTCAATACGTAAAAAATATTTTTCATACTATTGTTGTTTTATGAATTAATTTATCTCTTTATTTGCCTCTGGCAAAGGTAATCATATTTTTTGATTTTAACAATAATTATCCTTCTATGTTTTAAGTTTATGAATCACATACGTCTATATTTTTGTAGCAAAGTTATGTATAAGAAAAGCCTACATTATGGTATTGTATCGTATTTTCCAATAAAAAGGATTAAATCTGCCTGCCATATCGGCGTTTTCTTTTTTTCTTGCGATATGGGAACGGTAATCCCTCTTTCGGATGATGCTCCGGCTCGGGAGCAAGTGCTGAAAAAAGACCGCCTGTGATATTGTCGGGAGTATAATTTCTTTCATAATGTCCGTTTGCCTGTTCGTAGGTTTGGAAAACGTCAGTAGGGTTGATATGGCAGACTGTTGTGTCTTGTAGTTGTTCCTGTTTGACTCCGTATAAATCATTAAACACATTGGCGGAATATTCTTTCCCTAATCGCGAGCCGTTAAATACGGTACGAGTGGTATGGTCAATAAACGTTGCTCCATAGATACGCCCTTCATCATTCCTTCGGAACAATACGTCGATTCCTTGTTGCCTTAACGCTATTCGAAACTCACTTTCGTTTCGACTACTTTGTTTGGCTTCCGATACGGCTTTGAGGGTATGCGATTTTAAGTTCCGGGTTTTGATACGTTCGGTAGATTTTATCATTCGTTTTTCCAATCCTTCATATCCGACCGATTTACCGAAAAGAGAGGCTTTCAACGGATTGCCTGTTTTATTTCCCTTATCATCCATCGCCGAATAGAGTAATCCTCTATACTGTTTCCCTTTCACTACCCCCTTGAGTTCTTCTAAATGTATATTGTATAAAACAAGGAGGGCTTTGTATTCTCCCATCGATTGAAAATGATACAAAGTTGCCAATGGTTTGATGACCGATGATATTTGTTTTTTCAAATTACCTTGTGAAACATCAACGGGTGTCAATTCCCATTGTTCGGAATGTTTTTGTTCTTCGGCAGGATGCAGATGGTATCGACGTTCCAGATATTCCGTAATCTCTTTGCTTCGTTCATATTCCTTGTAATCATTGATTTTTCTACCTTTGCTATCCACCCGGAGTGAGACGATGTGTATATGTTCCCGTCCGATATCCTCATGCTTAAATATCAAGTAAGGCTGATTGCCATATCCAAGCCGCTGCATATACTCTTTCCCGATGTCAACCAGTTGATCATCCGATAAACTGTCCTCCGGATGTGGATTAATAGATGCGTGAAAAACAGGCTTTTCGGTGCGAAAATGTACCGGAACAAACCGTATAAAATCGTTTACACACTGCGAAACATTAAAATGCCCGTCGGCAGGTTCAAAGACAAGATTGGAACCGAGTACTTTACCCAGCCCTTCGTCCACTTTCTCCTGATTGTAAGCCAAAGCACCGTAGAGATTACTGCCGATAGTTATTTTTGCAACCATTGTTTCTTAAATTCCTCCGATAAATCCAAGATATTCTTCCCTATTTCTACCAAATCGGCAGTTAATTTCTCCAATTTATAGAGCAAAGCAAACGTCTTTTTCTCCGAAAAATGGCTATGCAGTTCTTTTACCACCTGATTATAATTCACCCCTACCGAACGAAACTGAGCATAAAAAGAGGAAAGTTTTGTTGTGTATTCCATTACAGAACGGTCATATTTGATCACCCTAAACTCATCACCGAATACACGTGCCGCGATAAAACGAGCCTTCGATTGTAATCCCGATTGTTCAAACATCGTTAGAAAACGGGCGTGTTCGACTGCCGTGAAATTGACCGAGTAGCGATAGATCGCCGGATCATTTTTGTGAGTGCGTCCCCCTTTATTCCGTTTAGTAAAATTATCTTTCATACATTCATTTCTTATGTTGTCATTGTTACGAAGTCCTATCTACTTTTGTCCATAATTTCGTAAAATCTTTATTTGAAGCAACCGACTTCGGAGGATGCTGTATCCCCCCTCGCGGGGCAAGCGTTTTTTGCAGCAGCATTTGTTTCGTGCTGCAAAAAACACAGCTTGCTATTTGCTCCTATGTTGCAAATAAATCTGTTCTCTGACCGGAACAGAAATAAATGCGAATAGACAAAAACAGTTTCATAGACCTTCGTAACATTCCATATTGCAAAGTTACATCTCAGCTAAACATATTGTATCCCAGCAGTATGAGTCACTTGCTGCCAATACAGAGCCACTTACTGCCATCTGATAAAAAAGTAACACTCAAATCAGATTTTAAATGTTTATTTGCAAATAAATCAATTGTTCGGTCAATCGTTAAAGCAATATCCTATTTGTAAAATAAACTGCTAAAGTAACAAATATAAAAAACGGTATATCAAATAATTGAGCAATGGTACAGTCGAATAATCTATTGAAGTAGTGACAAACAGATAGGTTTACCAATCAATAGATAAAGCGATTGATTGATTTAGCAATAAAATATGTAATCAATTGGCAAATAAATATATTCATCAAACATAAAAAAACAGACAATGGAAAAGAAAACTTTAAAAGTGGCTTTTTCTACCCAAAAGGGTGGAGCAGGCAAAACAACTCTGACCGTATTGGTGGCCTCTTATCTTCATTATGTAAAGGGCTACAATGTTGTTGTCGTAGACTGTGATTTTCCTCAACACTCCATAGTAGAAATGCGTGAACGTGATTTAAAAATGGTGATGGAAGATGAGCATTATAAACGGATGGCTTATGAGCAGTTTTCGGCTTTGGGTAAGAAAGCATACGTCATTATCGAGAGTAGTCCTGAAAATGCCATAACAGATGCTATTGAAGTCATTGATGAGACGAATCCCAATTTTGTCTTTTTCGATTTGCCCGGAACGATTAACAATGCAGATGTTGTCAAAACCCTTTCATGGATGGATTATATCCTTGCCCCCATCTCTGCCGACCGTGTGGTGCTGGAAAGCACTCTGCAATATGCGATTACCATCAATGATACCTTAATTACACCGGGCAGAGCCACAATCAAAGGGATGTACTTACTCTGGAATTTGGTCGACGGACGAGAAAAGACAGAACTTTACCAAGTGTATGAGGATGTGATTGAGAAACTGGGATTCCCCGTTTTCAAAACCTTTTTGCCTGACAGCAAGCGTTTTCGAAGAGAGCAATCGATGAACCATAGAGCTCTTTTCCGTTCAACACTGTTTCCCGTAGATAAAAGCCTGGTAAAAGGCAGCAATCTTGACAAACTTGTAGAAGAATTATTAGAAACGTTAAAATAACTAACATATGAAAAACAATAAGGATAAAGAGTTTAATTTGAGTGAGATAGATGCAAATTTTGTTATCTCCTCCTTTAAAAATAAGGAAAGACGAAACAATCCGAGTTCAATTCCCAGAGCATTAGTTCCAGAATATACAAAAATACAGCAGGAAACCGAGATTCAAGAACAGAGTGATATAGTTTCTACGGATATCCCTTGTGAGGATATAAAACGTAAACGTAGCAAATTATCGAGCTATGAAACCTTGTTTCTTGTAAATTCGAGCATACCTACGAGGAGTGGTAAATTAGTCAGTATCAGAGAAAAATACCACGATCGTATTGCAAAAATAGTACAGATTATCGGGAAGAAAGAGGTTTCCATATTCAGTTATATTGATAATGTGCTCTCGTATCATTTTGAGCATTTTAGAAAAGAAATAAGCGAACTGTATGTTAAAAATAACGAAGATGATTATCTAATTCCACCAAAGTAATTATGTCAAATATATTTCTTATCATAGTTATATCATACGCTGTTTTCGTCGGACTTTACTTCCTGTATTTATGTAATATAGGGAAAAAACGTAGAAAAAGTATCATCGGACGTGGCAATTCCTTTCGAGAAAACAGTCCATTGAAAGCCGATATTATGGGGAAAAGCAAATTTTATTTCAATCATTCGAGGCCACTCGCTTCCGAACTGAAGCCACTTGCTTCCATCTCACAAGAAAATAAAAAAGAGATTGAAAATCCGACTACTTTTGCTTTGTCGAACGAGGTAAAGGTTTTGGGAATAGTCTCATCCGAGGAATTGGATACCCTCTTTTCAGATACTTCGATGGATGAAGAAGCAGAGCTTATGGATATTGATTATCCGCTCGAATACGAACTATCGGACGAAAAGGAAGAGATGGACGAAACCTGCAATTTGGCCGGAGCTATTCTGGCGTCGGGTGTCACTTTTGAAGAGTTGGGAAATATGGTACACACCATAGACCAAGCGGAATATTCCTCCTCCTATAAACGGCAAAAAGCAGGAGAGACCCTGTTGGAAATACGTAAAACCGATTTATTCGAGCAATTGGTTTCAGGAAAGCCCGATGCTAAACGAATCGTTGCCGAACTGATGGAGGAAAGTTTAAACGCTTATTATCTCAGTAAGGATAAGAAAATTGAAATGACTGAAGACAATATAAAAGTACCGGACAGTTTCAGTATAACAGATTTTATATAAATATGATTATACAAACATAATTTACGGTTGATGGATAAAACCAGTAAAAAAAATACTAAGTAAATGTAACTAATTAATTATTGGTATCGGGACTATCCACCCCGATACCATATAAAAAAAATGATATTATGACAAAAAAAAGAAATTTTATGTACGCTGCTCTTGTGCTGACTGCCTTTTCTAATGCTTTTGCACAAGGCAATGGCGTAGGAGGTATTACAGAGGCTACTTCAATGGTAACATCGTACTTTGATCCTGCCACAAAGTTGATATACGCAATCGGTGCCGTAGTAGGTTTAATTGGAGGGGTTAAGGTGTATTCAAAATTTTCGAGTGGAGACCCCGATACAAGCAAAACAGCAGCCAGCTGGTTCGGTGCCTGTATCTTTTTGATTGTAGCTGCCACTATTCTGCGTTCATTCTTCCTATAGTTCACCTCAAGAGTTATGGAATACACAATCAACAAAGGAATAGGCAAAAGTGTGGAATTTAAAGGATTGAAGGCTCAATATCTATTCATCTTTGCGGGTGGATTACTTGCCGTCTTCGTATTATTTGTCGTTATGTATATGACAGGTATAAATCAATGGATTTGCATCGGCTTCGGGACTGTATCCGCATCGGTTTTGGTCTGGCTGACTTTTAAACTGAACCGTCGGTATGGAGAACACGGCTTGATGAAACTGTTGGCAAAAAGGCAACATCCCCATTTTCTAATCAACCGCAAAGTAACCCATCGCCTATTCCGTAGCAAGAGAAAGGAGGTCATCTATGCGTAGCACCTTGAAAGCATCCACTATCGAAAGTAAATTTCCGTTATTTGCAGTAGAGCACGATTGTATTATCTCCAAAGATGCCGACATTACAGTCGCTTTTCAGGTCGAATTACCAGAGCTTTTTACCATTACCCATCAAGAATATGAAGCTATTCACTCCTCTTGGGCAAAGGCAGTAAAAATCTTGCCCGAATACTCTGTAGTTCATAAACAGGATTGGTTTGTTCGTGAAAAATACCAACCAGCTATCGATAAAGACGATATGAGTTTTCTCTCGCGTAGTTTTGAAAAACATTTCAACGAAAGACCGTTTCTGAATCACTCCTGTTTCCTGTTCCTGACCAAAACGGTTAAAGAGCGGATGCGAATGCAGAGTAACTTTTCTTCGCTTTGCCGAGGTAATATCATACCCAAAGAGGTCAATAAGGAAACAAGCATAAAATTTCTGGAAGCGGTCGGACAGTTCGAGCGGATTATGAACGACAGCGGATTCATCAAACTTACCCGCATCACATCGGACGAGATTACCGGAACGGATAAGCAGGCGGGACTGATAGAAAAGTATTTCTCACTGTCTCTCGACGATACCGTTTGTTTGCAAGATATGGAATTGGGAACAGACGGACTTCGAATAGGCAGTAAGCAGGTTTGTTTGCATACTCTTTCAGATACAGAAGACTTGCCCGGGCGTATAGGTACTGATATGCGGTACGAAAGACTATCGACCGACCGAAGTGATTGCAAGCTTTCATTCGCTTCTCCCGTAGGGTTATTGTTATCCTGCGATCATATCTACAACCAATATCTGTTTATCGAGAACAGTGAGGAAAATTTACGACAATTTGAAAAAAAAGCACGTAATATGCAGTCACTCTCCCGTTATTCCAGAGGCAATCAGATAAACAAGGAATGGATAGACCAGTATCTGAATGAAGCTCATTCTTTCGGGCTGACATCCATACGGGCACATTTCAACGTGATGGCGTGGAGCGAAGATATGGATGAATTGAAACAGACTCGCAATGATGTAGGCAGTCAGCTTGCTCTAATGGAATGCAAACCCCGCCACAACACAGTGGATGTCGCCACGCTTTACTGGGCTGGTATACCTGGAAATAGCGGAGATTTTCCTGCAGAAGAATCCTTCTATACTTTTATCGAACCGGCTTTATGTTTCTTTACAGAAGAGACCAACTACCGTAGTTCACCTAGTCCATTCGGAATTAAAATGGCCGACCGCATCAGTGGAAAACCTCTCCATGTAGATATTTCTGACCTGCCTATGAAAAAAGGAGTTATTACAAATCGTAATAAGTTCATTTTAGGTCCCAGCGGAAGTGGTAAATCGTTTTTTACGAACCATATGTGCCGTCAGTATTACGAGCAAGGTACCCACATTGTCCTTGTGGATACGGGGAACTCATATCAAGGATTATGCAACCTTATCAATCGTAAAACAGGTGGTAAGGACGGTGTCTATTTCACTTACACAGAGGAACATCCAATTGCCTTTAATCCTTTTTACACTGACGATAATGTCTTCGACATCGAAAAACGGGAAAGTATAAAAACATTGATCATGACATTATGGAAGCGGGATAATGAGCCTCCGACACGTGCGGAAGAGGTTGCCTTGTCTAATGCAGTCAGTATGTATATAGACAGGTTAAAGGCAGATAACTGCCTGACGCCTTCTTTCAATACTTTCTATGAATTTGTGCGGGATGAATACAGAGAAGTCTTAGAAGCTAAAAAAGTACGTGAAAAGGATTTTGATATAGCCAATTTCCTCAATGTATTGGAACCTTACTACAAAGGTGGGGAATATGACTTCCTGCTAAACTCTGACCGGCAACTCGATTTATTATCCAAACGCTTCATCGTCTTCGAAATCGATGCTATCAAAGACCATAAAATCCTCTTTCCGGTGGTTACTATTATCATTATGGAAGTATTCATCAACAAAATGCGCCGCTTACAGGGGATTCGCAAAATGATACTTATCGAGGAGGCATGGAAAGCCATTGCCAAAGAAGGAATGGCGGAGTATATCAAGTACCTATTTAAGACCGTCCGCAAGTTTTTCGGTGAAGCTATTGTGGTGACACAGGAGGTCGATGACATCATCGCTTCACCAATTGTAAAGGAAAGCATCATCAACAACAGTGACTGTAAAATCCTGCTCGATCAACGTAAATATATGAACAAATTCGACAGCATTCAGGCATTACTCGGACTGACTGATAAGGAGAAGTCGCAGATACTTTCCATCAATATGTCGAACGCCCCAAGCCGGAAATACAAGGAAGTATGGTTTGGACTGGGGGGAGTGCAATCGGCAGTTTACGCTACAGAAGTTAGTTTGGAAGAATATTACACGTACACGACAGAAGAATCCGAAAAGTTGGAAGTATTGCATCTTACCAAACAATTAGATGGCAATATCGAACTGGCAATCAGACAGATTGCCGAAAGCAAACGAATAAATAAATAGATAATCATTTTAAAAATAAAAAGTTATGAAACGAATAAGTTTAATTATATGCACAACATTCATTGTATTTTCATATCAGGCAAAAGCTCAATGGATTGTATCTGATCCCACTAATTTAGTACAAAATATTGTCAGTGCTATACAAGGAACTACTACGGCAACCAATATGATTAAAAACCTGAATGAGAGTATCAAAATCTACAAACAGGGAAAAGAGTATTACGATGCTCTGAAATCGGTCAACAATTTGATTAAAGATGCTCGTAAGGTAAAGAAAACTATCGAAATGGTCAGCGAAATTACGGACATCTATGTGAATGGATTCAACAAGATGGTTACCGACCCGAATTTTACTCACGACGAATTGGAAGCCATATCGGGAGGATATGCCAAACTGTTGGAAGAAGGAGGTGCATTGATTACTGAGTTAAAAAATGTAGTCACTAAAAACAATGGTTTATCCTTGTCAGATAAAGAACGGATGGAGGTAATCGACCAAGTGTATAATAAGATGGTAGAGTATCGCAATCTGACCCATTATTTCACAAAGAAAAGTATATCCGTATCTTACCTCCGAGCAAAAAAGAAAAACGATACGAAACGAGTATTGGATCTATACGGCAGTCCGTCAGAAAGATATTGGTAAATCTCAAACAAAAATGACCTATTATGGAATTTGATAATTTGCATCAGGTACTTGCCAATCTGTACCAAGATATGCTTCCGCTCTGCGGGGATATGATTGGAGTAGCCAAGGGGCTTGCAGGATTAGGAGCTTTGTTTTATGTCGCCAATCGTGTATGGCAGGCACTCGCCCGTGCCGAACCTATCGATGTATTCCCTTTACTTCGTCCGTTTGCCATTGGATTATGTATTCTTTTTTTTCCTACTATCGTGCTGGGAACCATCAATACCGTGATGAGCCCGGTCGTAAAGGGCACCCATACCATTCTAGAATCACAAACGCTTGATCTGAAAGAACGTCAAAAGGAAAAAGAACAATTGGAGTATGAAGCAAGATTACGGGAAGGGAAAGCTTGGCTCATAGACGACAAAGCGTATGACCAGAAAATGAAAGACCTCGGTATAATGGATACCCCCGAAATAATCAGTATGTGGGGTGAAAGGCTTTGGTACGACATCCAATCTTTTTTCAGAAAACTCGTACGGGATTTTTTCGAACTGTTATTTAACGCTTCGGCATTAGTTATTGATACGATACGTACATTCTTTCTCGTAGTATTATCCATATTGGGACCGATAGTGTTTGCCTTTTCCGTCTATGACGGATTTCAGGCAACACTTACTCAATGGTTTGCACGATACATAAGCGTTTATCTATGGCTTCCGATATCCGATTTGTTCTCGTCTGTACTGGCACGTATACAATCTCTGATGCTTAATGCTGAGATAGCATTGTTACGAGACCCCAATTACATACCGGATGAGTCCAATGGTATTTATATCGTTTTTCTAATTATCGGTATCATCGGATACTTTGCTATACCTACAGTAGCTGGGTGGATTATACATTCCGGAGGAATGGGAGCTTACGGAAATGCCGTAAATAAGACCGCAGGCAAAGCAAGTAACGTAACAAGTAGTGTCGCAGGTTCGACTCTTGGCAATGCGGGAGGTCGTCTGCTCGGAAAATAAACAGCTGATTGTAAATAAACGACTAATAAATTGACAGTAAATAAAATGGAATTCAAGTCTTTGAAAAACATTGAAACAAGTTTCAAACAAATACGGATGATAACTTTTTCATTTATAATTCTATGTACAGGGATTACCGCTTATTCGGTTTGGAGTTCTTACTCCTTTGCCGAAGCTCAGCGACAGAAAATTTATGTATTAGATAAAGGTAAATCGCTTATGATGGCTCTTTCGCAGGATTTGTCGCAAAACCGCCCGGTAGAAGCACGTGAGCATATAAAACGGTTTCACGAACTGTTCTTTACTCTGTCTCCGGATAAAAATGCCATCGAATCTAATATCAACAGAGCCTTTTTTCTGGTAGACAAAAGTGCGTTCCGTTATTATCAAGATATGTCGGAAAAAGGATATTATAATCGTATTGTCGCCGGAAATATCAATCAAATCATTCATATCGATTCCATAACCTGTGATTTCAATGAATATCCTTATAAAGCGATAACCTATGCTCGGCAACGAATTATACGAGCGAGCAACATCACGGAACGTTCTTTGATAACACGCTGTAATTTACTAAATTCAGTACGCTCAGACAATAATCCGCACGGATTCACTATGGAACGTTTTGAAATCATCGAAAATAAAGATTTACAAACCGTAGACAGATAAATTATGAGAAAGAAAATTTTTAAAACTATAGCCGTTAAGATAGAAGACCGATTGCAGTCATTAGTAGGACAAATAAATACCGACCAACGGATTATCATAACAGTAGTTTTCCTGCTATCGCTTGGTATCGGCTCCATCTATATGACCGTGTCATCTATTTACAATATGGGAAAAAGAAAAGGACAGCAGATGAAAATAGAACATATCGAAAGGATATATTTACGACACAAAACAGACAGTACAAATCACATTAAAATACTCAGAAAAGATGAAAAAAGAGAATGAAAAAAAACAGGGGGACACGACTAACAAAGAACTAACCTCACAACAAATTCAGAAACGAAAAAAGATGCTTGTATACTCATTGTTATGCCTGTTATTCATTGCGATTATGTGGCTCATTTTTGCTCCTTCCGGTTATAATGACGGACAAAAGCAGTTCGATGGATTTAATCCGGAACTACCTATCCCTAAAAATGAAAGTATCGTTACAGATAAGAGGAAAGCTTACGAACAGGAAGCAATACGAAACAAGCAAAATGAAAAGACACGTAGTTTACAGGATTTTGCCTTCATACTTACGGAAGGTGAATCGACTATAAGAGGGATTGATTATCAAAATGATTCTGTAGCATCAAGCAAAGAAAAGTTTCTTGATAATAAAGGGATAAATATGTCTGCCTATGCCTATAAAGACATAAACAGGCAACTTAGCCAATGGGAAGAACAACCGGCTACGGAAGCGGACGAACAGGCACAATTAGCACTTGAGTGGCGTATTCAGGAGTTGGAACGTAAATTGGAGGAGAAGTCAGCCTCAGAGCAACAACTTGACCTAATTGAAAAATCATATGCTATTGCAGCCAAGTATATGCCTAAAACACAAGTCGGCGTATCTCCCGAAGGACAATCCATACAGATGACAGACTCCGAGAACAACAAGAAAGTCCTGACGGCTGTTTCGCCTGTTCAACGAAATGTCGTTTCTCTTTTATCTGTTCCAATGGAAGACGAGGAATTTTTGAAACAATACGGTAAGCCCCGTAATATGGGATTTATAACAGCTACTGAAAACATAACGACAGTAGACAAAAACAGCATACGGGCATGTGTTTATAAGACAGTAACTGTTTCCGGAGGAAAAGAGATACAATTAAGATTATTAGAGACGATAAAAGTAGACGAAATATTGATACCCGTCCATACGATTCTTACGGGAAAAGTTCGGATAGGCGAAGAGCGTCTGCACATTACGATAAACTCCATTCAATATGCCGGTCGTATAATACCTGTCGAAATGGAGGTTTATGATATGGATGGGTTGCAGGGTATTTTCATTCCGAACTCAGATGAAATAAATGCCATCAATGAAATTGCAGCCAATATGAGTACGTCGGCAGGTAGTGGAATCACAATCACAAACGACGCCGGTTCACAATTGGTAACCGAATTGGGGCGTAATGCCATTCAAGGAGTTTCGCAATTCATCAGTAAGAAAATGACAAAAATAAAAATTACTCTAAAAGCGGGGTACAATGTACTGTTGCTACCCAAAAACAACAAATAAATCATTCAAATACTATCACTAAGAAATCAATAATCACAAAAAAGTAACATTCGTATGAAATATATCATTTTAGTTTTTGCTATTGTCTGGAATATATTGACAATAAACGCACAAGAGACCGAAAAGTCGGAAGCAATCAACGCATCTGCTCCTTCAAAAGGAGATTATTTCGAGGGGCTTACACGACCTCTTACCTTCAATCGTATGATACCTCCATACGCTTTAGAAGTAACCTTCTCAAAAACAGTTCATATCATTTTCCCTGCAGCAATCCGCTATGTAGATTTGGGGTCTACGGATTTATTGGCGGCAAAAGCCGATGGAATGGAAAATGTTTTACGGGTCAAAGCTGCCGTAAAAAATTTTTTGTCCGAAAACAATTTGTCCGTTATCACAGAAGATGGGAGTTACTATGCTTTCAATGTCAAATATGCCGATGAGCCTGTTATGTTAAGTATCGAAATGTCCAACTTTATCCGTAGTGATGGCAAAATGGGGAACGAACCCAGTAACAAGATAGATATTTATATGGAAGAATTGGGAGATGAGTCACCGCAATCAGTCAAGTTAATTATGAAGTCTATCTACGATAACAACAAACGAGAAATAAAGCACATAGGGAGCAAATGTTTTTGCATACAATGCTCCTTGAAAAGTATTTATACTCACAATGGATTGCTATATCTTCATATACAGCTGAAAAATTCATCTAATATTCCTTTCGAAGTAGAATACATAAAGTTTAAAATCGTCGATAAGAAGATAGCCAAACGGACGGCTATTCAGGAACAAGTAATCATACCTGTCCGTACATATAATCACTTTACCGTCGTTGCAGGAGAAAAGTCAGAAAGGGCTGTGATAACTTTGCCTAAATTCACCATACCCGATGACAAACAACTTATTATCGAAATAAACGAAAAGAAAGGAGGACGACACCAATCTTTTACCGTGGAAAATACCGACTTTTTGCAAGCAAAAAAGATAGATAAACTCAAAACCAAGGAGCAATGAGACAAAATACAATGATTGTACTTACCATATTATCGCTTGTTCTGATAAAAACAAATCAAAGAAGAGAATTGATATGAATGATTGTACTTACCATATTATCGCTTGTTCTGATAACAAGGAATGTAAATGCACAGCGACAGCTACCGGGAATGAGAGGCATACAGTTGATGGCAGAAACAGTAGACGGCTTTTATCACATAACAACGAAAAACAAAACTGGATATATATTCGGAGCTTCATTATCCACTTATATTAGAGGTACACATCAATGGGTATTCGGTGGGGAATATCTCCGTCGTTATTATCCATATCGGGATACTCGTATTCCAATAGAACATTTCACAGCAACAGGCGGTTTTTTATACAGTATGTTGTCTGACAGGAGCAAAACAGTTTGTCTCTCGGCTGGTATTTCAGCTTTGGCAGGATATGAGACAGTGAATGGAGGGCAAGCCACATTATCCGATGGTGCCACTATACGTAATAAGGATACATTTATCTACGGAGGAACATTATCCTTACAAATGGAAATACATTTGACAGACTGCATCATTCTGCTATTAACCGCTCGTGAACGAATATTGGGTGGAACAACTACGGGACATTTCCATACACTATTTGGGACAGGCATCAAATTTATAATCAATTAAACAAATATAAAATTCAATCTAATGAAAAAAAACACTTTATACACAATAAGGACATTGGGAATAATATACCTTACTATATTGGGTTTATATGCTTGTGATAATAATAAGCTGGATATTCAGCAGATATATTCCTTTGAATTGGTAACTATGCCCGTGCATAAGAAGCTCGTCGAAGGCGAGACAGTCGAAATACAGTGCGAATTAGTAAAAAAGGGGGAGTATAAACAGACCGAATATACCATCAGGTATTTTCAGTCGGAAGGGAAGGGCTGTTTGAGATTCAATCAGGCAACCCTTTTAGAGAACAAGCGTTACCCGCTGAAAAACAATGAATTCAGTTTGCATTACACTTCTATGTGTAATGAACAGCAGTCTTTTGATATATACATCGAAGATAATTTCGGACAAGTTATTCAAAAATCATTCGGATTTCAAAATGAAAGCAAGCCTGACGGGAAACCCATAAGCAACAATTTTACATTGACTATTCTGCCGATACCAAAACAAATTCCATTCAATGATACAGTAGAAATAATTTGTCAATTAGTCAAAGAAGATACACGGGTATTGCTAATTAAATATATATATGTATCTTTGTGCAAAAAAAATATGAATTGCCCCAAGTGTTTATGTGAAGAAAGTGTCAGATCTGGCATAATA
>JRAN01000043.1 GCA_000768855.1 Porphyromonadaceae bacterium COT-184 OH4590
AAGTTTAATTACAATTGATAAGTATATAATTGATAATGATATTTTAAAGTTATATTATAATGATAATAAAAACTACTTAGAATTTAAAAGGAGATAAATGTTATGAAAAAATATATTTTTATTTCACCTATTGTCAATATTTAAAAAATAGTAGTTTTGCACTTTATTTAGAAATGATTGTTAATAAATAATCTTTATTAAACTAATTATTTTAATTTCATTATTATGAGAAAAGCGATTATTGTTTTTATTGTAGCTATACTCGTTAATGACTATGTAAAAGCACAAATACCTCGTTCTATCAATTTAGAGGTATTGGGTGTTTACAATTTTGCAGGTGTATCGTTCGATAGCCGATTTAACGAAAATTCTAAGTTTGGTTATAAGGTCGGTATCGGTTACGGATTTGCCCATGAAGACAAAAAAGGAGTATTGTGGATACCACATGTCGGATTATTAATAGAAAAGCCCCTTAATCATGTAATCTCCGTACCCCTCAATATATATTACCTATTTGGTAAACAAAGGCATTTCTTTCATCTCGATGCAGGAGTAACTCCCTATTTGATAAACTACACTTCATACACATACATTTACCCATTATTTGTCCCTATTGAGCAGACTCAAAAATGGACATTAGGATATTACACATTTTTGCAACCTGCTTACCGATATGAAGCAGATAGGTGGACCGGCAGTATAGGGTTGGATATACTAATCAATACCCCCGGAGCTGATTTCAGACAGCCGATAGGATTATGTCCGAGATTATCCATAGGATATAAATTTTGATACAATCGAAGAGGGTAGAAGTCCATTTTTACTATCTTCGGTTTTTTGAGGTAATAAAATATCCCCATTGGGATATAAACAGGAAAAAAATTGTCTAATCTTTTCCCTGTTTGCTATTGTATTGTAAACCTATTGTTTTAGTCAAACATTTTTGTTTTCGTTGTGATTCTTTCAAATTTTTGATTCACTTGTTCGGGATATTTTTTGTCCAGTTTGTTCCATTGTTCGTTAGAGAGCGGAATAAAACATAAAGTGTCGCTTCCGAGACTTTCTTTACAAAGTCTTATTTCAAATTCGGATTGTATTGCTTGATTAAGTGTTTTAATTGTCGTATCTCTGTCTGCTCCGATACCTTTGTATGGAATGGAAATTTTTTTATTTTTGTAAGTGATAATCGTGTCAAACCCTCTTTTGTTGTCTGCATCAAATGTTTCTACCGAAAGCTGTTTGGTTTGGAGAATATCTTCACAATAAGTTATAATATTGTCATCATCTTCTCGCCAATCAACCCACATTGCAATCTTATAAACAGCACTGTCATCACAAAAATTGTCATAAAAAAAATCTTGGTCTTGAGTTGTGAGATATTCTTCTAAAAACTTCATTTTGTTGGTTTTGTTTGCTTTTCTTTTTTTGTTTTTTACTTTATTCAAAACATCCGGAAGTCCGAATTTATTGTAATAGTGTTCAAAAATTTCATCAATCAATTTGATATGTTCGGTGTTTGTTGTTATTGGACAAATATAAACTGCCGAATCACCATCTTCACTGTAATGATACCTTACTTTATTGTCAATAATTGAAACATACGCAAAAACCGGATTGTTTGACCATTTTATATGTGTCGGAACATTTTGCGCCGGAATATCTTTATAACCTTTAAAATAACGTTCCTCGCTTTCCCAGCTAATTAAATGTCCTACATTATATTTTTCTCTCAAGCTGTCATCGCCTGTCCCAATTAAATTTTTTAAATTTCCATATTCAAACAGTTGTTGAATTTTTTCGACAGTAATTTTAGGGTTGTAATTCTTTTCCGTCTCGTTTTGTCCGATTAATTTCTTTAAAAAGCTCATTTTGGGGTTGTGTTTTAAGAAATGTGATAATATAAAAGATTAACAATCATGGATAAAAGTAGTAATTTTTGTTGAATGCAGATAAAAATAAAATTACATTGCCTAATATTATTAGGGTACAAAGATAGTAAAAAACGACAATAAAATAACAAAAAGCAAAACTGTCTTTGCAAAGATACTTACAATAAAAAGACAGAAAAAGGGTCGCCATATAAAAATTAATTGTTACCTTTACGGTGTTTTTAAAATATAATAAAAATACTAATAATCAATTAGATAAATTAAAATATAAAATCAAAACAATAAAAAGAAAGTAAATAATATGGAAGAAATGCGAATACTTTCCCCTACGGCAATATTGGGTTATGGTTTTCCGATGGAGTCGTTTGTAGAGGGGATGAAACGACAACCACATGTTATAGCGGTAGATGCAGGTTCTACAGACCCGGGTCCTTACTATTTGGGTGCAGGTATATCCTTTACCGATAGAAACTCGGTAAAAAGAGACCTTGAAATAATGATACCTGCCGGCTTGGAAGCAAAAATACCTGTAGTGGTAGGAACAGCAGGAGGAAGTGGTGCCCGTCCGCATGTTGAATTTGTGTTGGATATTGTACGAGAAATAGCTGCGGAAAAAGGCTTGTCGTTCAAGATGGCTGTTATCCAATCGGAGTTTGACAAGGAGTTTGTAAAAGAGAATGTACGCAAAGGATATGTATCACCTCTTTTCCCAGCCAAAGAGATAACAGAAGCAGATGTGGAAGAGTCCGTACATATTGTGGCACAAATGGGCGAAGAACCATTTATAAAAGCTTTGGAAGAAGGTGCGGATGTGATAATAGCGGGACGTGCATATGACCCTGCCGTATTCTCTGCGTTGGCAATAAAAGAAGGGTTTGACAAGGGACTTGCCATTCATCTGGGTAAGATACTCGAATGTGCTGCCATTGCTGCATTGCCCGGAAGCGGTAGCGACTGTATGTTTGGCTATCTACGTAAAGATAGTTTTGTGTTGGAGCCTCTGTCGCCATTACGCAAATGTACTACTTTGTCGGTAGCTGCTCATACATTGTATGAAAAGACCAATCCTTATATCCTTCCGGGTCCTGGAGGAGCTATCAACCTTTATGAATCGAAGTTTGAACAGATTGATGAAAACAAAGTACGTGTTTCGGGCAGCAGATTTGTACCTACCGAAGAGTATTTTGTAAAACTCGAAGGAGTGAAAAAGGTAGGTTACCGCACCATATCTTGTGCCGGCGTAAAAGATCCTATAATGATTTCTAAAATAGACAGTATTACACAAAGTGTCAGAGAGAGGGTAGTCAACAACTTTGAGAATTATGGTATCAAAGATTTTTTCCTTGACTTTAAGGTATATGGCAAAAATGGTGTAATGGCAATGTTCAACGGACCGGGCGAATCGCATTCGGATGAACTGTTGATAATTATTGAAGCTGTTGCAGACACACAGGAACAGGCAAACACTATCTGTGGTTTTGCACGCAGTACAATGTTACACTTTGGTTATGAAGGACGTATCTCTACCGCAGGTAATCTGGCATTCCCGTTTTCTCCTTCAGATTGTAAGATGGGTGAGGTTTATGAGTTTAACATATATCATCTTATGAAGGTAGATAGCCCTACAACATTATTCCCTGTACGGTATGAAGTATTCAATAAAGGTAAAAAACAATAAAGGAGGACGTTTACGATGAAATATAAATTAGTAGATATAGCATCTGTTATAAGAAGTAAAAACTCAGGTCCATACGAGTTGACATTTGACATCATATTTAAAGATTTCGAAATGTATAACAAGGTAAAGGCAGCCAAAGCAATCAATGAAAAAGAGTTTTGCAAACTGTACAACATACCTGAGAGCGATATTATCGGACTGGTCTATTTCGACCCCGCAAAGGCTGTCAAAATAACAATCGTTCGTCCCATACCTTCGGGAAAATTGGGTGAAACAGATGTTTATGGAGCCCAACAACATGCTCCTTTGATGAAATTTGAGTTTGAAATGTAATAGTTAGGTGTTGGGTATTGGGTGTTAGGTATTAGGTGTTGGGTGTTAGGTGTTTAACCTGTCTGCCTGTAATCGTTAAATCGATCTGCTCGTAGGCGTTAAATCGATCTGCTCGTAGGCGTTAAATCGATCTGCTCGTAGGCGTTGAATCGATCTGCTCGTAGGCGTTGAATCGATCTGCTCGTAGGCGTTGAATCGATCTNCTGCTCGTAGGCGTTGAATCGATCTGCTCGTAGGCGTTGAATCGATCTGCTCGTAGGCGTTGAATCGATCTGCTCGTAGGCGTTGAATCGATCTGCCCGTAGGCGTTTGGTCAGTCTGCCCGCAAAGTGTTGAGTAAGCAGGGTGAACACAAAGGTTCGACCTGCTTACGTTGTTTTTTATTGTTTTATCATTTGTGGACTAACATATTCCACCATAAGCATATAATCTTCATACATTAGTTTGTTGTCCATATTAACTATAATAATAATTGAATTATTTTCTTTGGTAATACAAAAAAAATAAGAGTAAGTTTTTTTAACTTACTCTACTATTTACTCTACTATCAATTTTACGAATTTGCTTTGTGAGCCTTTTATGCTTTTTACAAAATATATACCTCTTGGTAGTTTGGTAACATCTATAGTTTTGCTGTTACCTTCGGTTATTAGTGACCCTTGTGTATTGTACAGATACCATTTATCTACATCAGTGCCGAAAGAGGCTGTAGTTTTAGTTGGATTCGGATATAAATGTACAGACATTATACTTGTGATATTCTCTAAGGCTGTGGTTAGCGGAGTTTCTCCGTTTAATAGTATCCAACCCTTATTTTTTGCTCGAACAATATCATCCGATGTATATTTATTATTGTCAGTTGTTGGGTCTTCTTCCGAATTGTGAAAAACGATAATTCCTTTTTCGCTTTGGGCACCGCGCTGTTCGAGATTTTCTACAAACAAACGAGTGCCTTCCAATGTAAATTCATTGTGGTCTGTTATGATGGTTTGTAAAGAAATGCAGCCTTTTGTAGATAGTGTTGTCAATTTGTTGTGATCGCAAGCCATTGCTGCAAGGGCTGTATTGTTTTTTAATATCAAATTTGATATTTGGTTAAAACTACAACTTACGGATGTTAGTAAAGGATTGTTTGTTAAATTTAATGTCTTCAATTGATTGTCTCCACAACTTAAAACAGTTAGTTTGCTCAAATTACTAATATTCAACTCCTCAATACTGTTGGTAAAGCAATAAAGTTCTTTGACTTCGGTATTATTAGATAAATCGAGACTGCTCAATTCATTAATCTTGCAGTTAAGTTCAATAAGTTTGGTTTGTGCCGCTATGTTAAGAGTTTTTAGTTTGTTATCACCGCAGTATAATAGTGTTATAAGTGGGTTGTTGGTTATATCGAGCTCCTTCAAATTGCAGCCTTCGCAGTACAATTGGTCTAATTTGCTATTATTTGATAAGTTTAGTGTACCAATCTTATTTTTACTTATGTTTAATACTGCCAAGTTGCGACAGGCATTAATATCCAGAGAGTTAAGTTTGTTTCTGTAGCAAGCCAACTCTATCAGTTTAGTTGCTCCTTCCAAATCTATAGAGGTCAGGTTATTTTCTTGACAATATAGAAGAAGCAGTTCTGTCGGATTCCCTAACACAAGATTTTCAAGTTGATTGTCATTGCAATACAGACGAGCCAAATGTTTGTTTGCAGAAACATCTAATCGAGTAAGGTTGTTTATATCACATTTTAGAACAAGAAGAGATTTGGCTTGATTGCTATTTAGCTCTACCAATGACATCGAAGAGCATTCTATCCCTAAAATTTCTCCTTTTATAGTAATAGTCGGGTTAGCTACAGGTGAGGTAAGAGACAAAAATGTAGGTTTGCCTGCATCAGAAGATACTTGATGTGTTTTGCTGATACCATCTCCGAGGTCTATATTTACACTTTGTCCTTTTGCTGCTATGCTCAATCTTATAGGAGAGCCTTTGGTAATACTGCTTTTAAGAATAATCTTTTCTTCTGTTTGTGCATAATTTACAACAGATATAAAAAACGCAAAAAATGATAACAAAATAATTTTTCTCATAAAAATATGATTTATTGTATAAGTTTTATTTAAAAATTATAATTATAGTTGTATTCTTTTTGTAAAAAATTTGTTTGGCAAAGGTATAAAAATTTATAATTACATACAACATTATTTCAATAATGATATTTGTTGCAAAATTAATATCCTCTATAAAAACGAGCCATTCGCAGATTTTGTGTTGATATTAGGATAAAACATTAATTATTTTGGTATGTTTTAAATTCTATTTTATTGACAATAAAAGATTATTTGTAAATTAAAAAAATTGTATTTCGTTTGTTTATATCCGGTTTTATTTTTTTCCATTCTGCTATGGTCAATGTCTTTATCGATTCGTTTTCGGTGGTAACCTCCGATGCTATGCAGAGCAGGGTAGTGGAGCGAAGTGTTTCGATCATGTCTTGAATTAATTGATTGTTTCGGTAAGGTGTTTCGATAAATATCTGTGTCTGATTTTCCGAAAAAATTCTATTCTCAATTTGTTTAAGTTTTGCAACCCTGGCTTTTTTATCAATGGGCAGATAACCGCAAAAGGCAAAGTTCTGTCCGTTGAAACCGCTTGCCATAAGCGACAGCAATATAGAAGAGGGACCAACTAACGGTACCACCTTTACACCTTGTTTCTGGGCTATAGCCACCACATCGGCTCCGGGGTCGGCTATAGCGGGGCAGCCGGCTTCGGATATTATGCCAACAGACTCGCCTTTGTAGAGGGGAGCAAGCATATCGGCAACACTCTCCGGTGGGGTGTGTTGGTTTAGTTCGTATAAATGAAGGTCGTCAATTACAATGCTTTTATCCACGAGTTTAAGAAATCGCCGAGCCGAGCGGATATTCTCCACAATAAAGTATCGCAAATCTTTGATAACATTTGCATTGTTTGCCGGTAAAACGTTGTTAATGTCGGTTTCGCCCAATGTGGTAGGTATTAGGTACAATATTCCCATGATTGTGTTTGCTTAAAAATCTGTTCCGAACAAAGGTACAACTTTTGCGGAGATTATACGCTCTTTGATACGGCAAAAATGCTTTACTTTCTTAACATAAGTCCTGTATCTGTGTACCAGTCCAGTTTTTTATATTCAGTAGATAGTGTATCGCCGTGATGTACAAAAATACTTATACCATAACTTTTCGCTATTTTTAATTTTGATAAAAAAAATGGCGTAAAATCGTTGTATTTTACTATATTTTTAAGGTATTGTTCCCAGTTTTGTGTCTCTGCTTGTTGTAAGTAATCAAATAGGTCATAAAACATGGCATTATCTCCAATCTCATACTTTTGTGAATCTTGGTGTAAATATAGTATAGAGTCTTTGTTTATGCCACTTCTAATATTGTGAGCCAACTCACTCAGGTGTTTCGTGGCTACTACCGCAATAGTGGCGGATTGTAAAACTCCTGTCTGCTGCTTGTAGTATTTCATATAGTTTTCAGCAATTGCTTGGTAATCTATATTATGAGCAAACAATAATCCAACAATTTTGTCGTAGGGGAAACCTGCTATGAGTATTTCTGTGGGCGAGGCTATAATATAATCAGCTTTGTGGCGTAATTGATATATAGTTTCGATATTGCTCATAAGGCAGGCATCGAATATAATAAACTTAAGTTTTGTCGGCAGAGCCTTTTCCAACTCTATTATCTCCATCTCTTGCTTATTATCCAAGCCAAACGAATATTGTGGTGAGTTGGCTTTAATTTCGTCATACCTCCCCTGTGGCAACCAACCTGTACCGTGCGACCACAATACCAAACCAAAATCAATAGCAGGGTATAGCCTCATAGCGTCGGACAAAACCATTGAAAGTACTTCGCCCGAAGCAGAATTGTGCTTGTTATACCGACATATCTCTTTTATTTTATTATTTTTTATTTCAAATAGTTTTGGTATGCTATCGGAACTCGCAGCCGGAGCATCGACATAAACTAAAAGGTTATTATTGGCAGGTACTGTGGCTTGCAACATCTCTTTTATATCCTTTATTGCATTGCGATATAGATTGTTATCGGCTGCCATATATACCAAAACCGTACGATTGGCTATCGGCGTATTGTTGTTGCCACAGCCCCATAGCAGTATGGCAAACAATATTATTATAAGTCTGTAAGTGCGATACATAGATATTATTGTAAAACAAAAAACAGGGTAGTAACCTTAGTTTTTCTACCCTGCTAAAATTTTATCCGTTTTTACCTTTTATTTTTATCGGGTTAGTTGTAGCTTTGAATGTTGTACCATCAGTGAGTATAACTTCTATAGTAAATGTATATGTGTCCGATTTGTCAGGTGCAACATCTAACATACAATACCACGTATAGCCTATAAATGGACGATTGGCAAAATCGGCTGTACCCATATTAGCTTTTGCTACTGATATAGGTACTTCATTGTAATATATATTCCATTCATAAACATAGTGAGTGGGGGCATAAGTATAACCACTCTTTACTGTAGCGTATGGGTCATTGAAAAAGACTGTAAACAGCGAACTCAAATTACTGCCTTGTGGATATTTAGGATTAAAAGCTTTATTGCAGGTAACCTTAATACTATCTAATGGAGTGATAATAGCTGCTATATGCGTTTCTCTACGCATACTTTTATTAAAAGCGGTATCACCTATTAGATTCAAAAGACTGTCATACACTCTGTTTACACGTTTCAACTCTTCCCACTCTTCGGGACTATAGAGTTTCTCCATATGCGGATGCATTGGTATACGATGATATAATCCTTCGGGACAGTTTTGCACATGTATTCTAAACCCTAATCTTTCGTCTGCACTGTAAAATCGGCTAAAATCTTCGACCAAACCTCCCATTGCATAGATCACTCTCTTATTAGTATCAATTCTGCTCCCTTTTAAAACATCTAAAATCAAATTTTTATTTCTTGCTTGTCTCAACTCTCTAAAATACTGGATATACGATTTGTGAAATCGTAGCGGTGGAGGCGTATCTGGGGAGGGCGGTGTAGTATCGCATCCAAGTAATACTAAAATTACACTAAATACTAAAATATTTTTTTTCATAATAATATTCTCCTTTATTTATATATGTATGGATAAATTTTTAAGTCATATTTAAAATCATAAGAATCGCCCTCTACTGATTTTGTGTTAGAACCTTTGTCTGATCCTTTATCTTGATGAAATGCTCCATCAAGATAGAAGCCGTTACCACTTCCATTATATCCCCAATTGTGGTGCAGATATTTGTTTACATTGTAGGTAATACGTGTCTCGACACCCAAAATTTTGCCTGTAAATATGTTTTTTTTTGTGATAGTAGTAGTTACTTTCTCTTTTTGTTGCAAAAATCCGTCTATAACCCAAGCGTGCCCCTCAGAATAGCTCACTACATCGCCATAACATAACCAAAGACAATACCACATTCGTTTTCTCTCTGTAGTTTTTTTTGCCCAACCGGACATGAATACCGGACGCAATAATGATAAAGATGAAACTATAACACCATAATCATAGTTTTTTTTATATCCGCCTCTGTACCCAAATTTTCTCAAAAACGACATAGCATCGCTTTCTGAAGCTCCGCTACCATCACAGCCATATTCAGTTTTGGTATGATAAGATATACGCTCCATTAACAAAGGTATCTGATATTTTACTTGAGGAGGAACGGTTGAGTCAAGAGAGAATTTTCCTTTCCAAGTTTTGTATAGACCGTTACGATCCATATCACCTGTATATTGGTTTAGAAGTTCCCAATCGAAATAGTGCCCGTCTATATAAGAGGGGTGTTTCCAATATGACATAATAATAGCTGTTGCTACATTTGTACATCCAACAGGTGCTTTCCCGTAGGAACAATCGAATGGTATATTTACATTATATGGATCTCCTTGATCCCACTCTACCTCCGATAGAGGGTATACCGCACCTACAGTTTCGGCAGGGTCTGTTTTGGTAGTTACTTCATAAGATATATCAGACCCTGGCTTCACTATCTCAAAGCCATTGTCAAAATGTTTAATCGTTACAGACACAAGATCATTTTTTATACCTCCGATACCAGCCTTTGTGCCGGTACCTTCTTCGTCGAAAAGTTTTGCTACTATCTCGTTTATCAAAGAGTCTTGTTTTAGCTCTGCCTCTACTATAGAGTTTTGGATATATTGCCGTAAGCCATAGGCAAACATAGACAAGCCTGCATTCTGTGTCTCATTGCCAATACTGCCGGTAGGGGCATAAGCCAATATCGGTTCGCTTATTCGAGTGTCGGCAGATATAATAGTATAGCCTGCGCTATCGGCAAAATTAACTAGATAGATCATTGTGTCGGGCATAGCTACCGATGTACCGTCAGATGATTTTACCGAAGCAATATTAGAGCGTATAGCCCTAATAGAGGCGATTTTGCGAGATACCCCCGACTTTACACCCATATTTTCGTCGAGCATATCTATTACCTCCATAGCACGCTGAGTTGCCTCATCTACACTTACCTTATAATCCTTGTTTCGCATCTTATACAAAACCATTTGCTCTATATCTGAGATATTTAAATCAGAATTTAGCTCCATAGGATTATCCTTCTTCATACATGCGGTTGACAGTATAGCAACCGTGAAAAATAAAAAGATTTTTTTCATATAAAAATAAAAATTTAAGTTAATAAAAGGTATAATTTTTGACAAAATTATAAATATATAATGACAAAACCAAATATTTTTAACTCTTTATTACAAAAAAAGAAACCGAGCCTTAGCCCGATTTCCTTTTTTATTAATAAATCTAAATATTTCTACTTTTTGATGTTGGGAAGTTCCAAACCGTAGTTTCTCTTTCTATCAATTGCTTTGAGCATTAGCCCCAAGAATAAGGCAACCACACCACACGAGGCGAATACAATCATTGCAAAAGTATAGTTGTAGCTTGTGGGGCTCAACACTCCGGGATTGGTGATTTCCAATACCTTACCGATAAGTATCGGAAACGACATCAATCCGATATTTTGAACCCAGAATATTACGGCATAAGCAGACCCCAAATAGCGGTTGTCCACAAGTTTAGGTACACTTGGCCACAACGACGCAGGCACCAACGAAAACGATATACCGAGCAATACAATTGCAGAATAAGCCAACGGCTTAGTAAAATATGCTGCCGGTACAAAAGCAAATATAGAGTGACATATTATCATCAGCAATGCACCGAATATAAGCATTGTAGCTCCTTTACCCTTGTGATCGAGAAACATTCCGAGGAATGGAGTAAGCACCATTGCCCCAAGAGGGAAGTACGAGAAAATATCGCCTGCTGTACGGGTATCAAGAGCCAAACGGCTTTCTAACATATTGGTAGCATATTTTTGGAATGGAAATATCGCCGAATAGTATAGCACGCAAAGACCTGCAACTATAAGGAACACCTTAGACGAAAACAATGCTTTGAGGTCGGATGCTTTGAAAGGCTCTTCGGGCTCTTCGCCACTGGCTCCAATCTGCTGTTCGAGTTTTCTGTCCATAAAGAAATATACTGTAAAGCACAGCAAACCAATGCACAATAGTGCAAGGTTGAACAACACCGGAGCACTTATCGAGCTGTAAGATTCGGCAATACGAGGCGATAGACGCAAGATAGCAAACACTCCGAGACGAGCTATAGCCATTTCTAAGCCCATAGCAAGAGCCAACTCTTTGCCGTTGAACCATTTAACGATAGCCTTAGAGACAGTAATACCCGCCATTTCGGTACCGCAACCGAAAATCATAAAACCCAACGAGGCAAGTTTTGCCGATGGTGGAAAACTCACCCAAAACGTTCCAAGCCAGTTGTATAGGGCTGTACTTTGGAAAGCATCGGTAAGAGCATAATACTTGATACCGGCACCGATTATCATCAGCACGCCCGAAAGCAGAGCCGTATAACGCACCCCAATCTTGTCGAGAATGATACCGGCAAAGATGAGGAAAAAGAAAAACACATTCAAGAAAAATTCGCTACCGGCAAAAATACCGAATGTGCTTGATGTCCAACTTAAATTGGTTTCCAACATTGATTTTAATGGCGAAAGCACCTCTACAAACATGTAGGAGAAAAACATCATCGCCGAAATTAGAAGTAGGACTGTCCAACGCCATATAGGCTTGTCCTTCATCAACTTTGTTACTTTTTCTGTCATAAAAATTATTATTTTGTTTTTAGTTAAATAGTTTTATCAATGTTTTTTAAAAAAATCAGACAAAGGTAATTTTTATTTTAAAATAGACAAAATTTTTTTTCATACCATGATTAATTATTAACTTTGCGGATAAATTTTAAAATAGATAATCAATATGTTTTCAGGAATAGTAGAGGAGGCAGCCGTAGTAACACGTCTTAAGCAGGACAAAGACAATCTGCATATTACGCTCAAATGCACATTTACCAACGAACTTAAAATAGATCAGAGCATATCGCACAACGGCGTATGCCTTACGGTTGTATCCATCGATGGCGATGAGTACACCGTTACAGCTATACGCGAAACGCTCGACCGTAGCAACCTCGGCGGTTTGCAGGTCGGAAGCCTTGTCAATCTCGAACGTTCGATGATAATGAACGGCAGGCTCGACGGACACATCGTGCAAGGGCACGTTGACCAAACAGCCGTATGTCGTTCGGTAACAGAAGCAAATGGAAGTTATTACTATAAGTTTGAATATAAGGTAGATATGCCAATGATAAAGCGTGGCTATTTTACTGTGGATAAAGGTTCGGTAACAGTCAATGGCGTAAGCCTTACAATCTGCAACCCTACAGACAACAGTTTTGAAGTGGCTATAATACCATATACTTTCGAACATACTAACTTTAAACATATCAAAGAGGGTAGTGTGGTGAATATTGAGTTCGATATTTTGGGCAAATATATTGCTCGTTTGCAGTCTATTACAGAGTAATAGCTATTTTGTTTTTATAAATTATAACATTGAACTTCTCTAAGAGGAATATTTTTTGTTAAAAAATATTAATTGTTTACGGTTTTAACCTAAAAATAGTTAAATAAATAGCAGAATGTTTTTAAACTATTGCAAAAATAGTTTAAAAACATTATCTTTGGACTTTAATAACTAAATATATTTAAATAATATGAAAAAAGGTTTTAAATTTTTGGTATTCCTTATAGGAATTGTGTTACTTTCGTCATGTACGAGAGAGCCGTTTATAAAGCAGCAGGATAATACCTCTGCAACGGATCCGCTTGCAGCACCTGCACTACCTGTACATGACCCT
>JRAN01000044.1 GCA_000768855.1 Porphyromonadaceae bacterium COT-184 OH4590
ATTACAAAGGTAAGAAAACTTGCAGATTTATCAAAGGGTTTTGCAGATTAATTTACTAAATATCAGATGATCGATGGTTTTTAAGGGACAACTATTTAATTGATAAATACACCTCTTTACGACTTTACGAAAATATTTGCTATCCTTATGGTAAAAACTTTTTTTCGAAAAGAATGATGTTATTATTTAATAGGAAACAACCAAGACTGATCTTATCCGCTATATTCTCCATCATAATATACATTTATCCATTACCATCGGAATCCTTTTTCTACAAGGGTAATTCTTTTAGGTGCAAATGTAGGTACACCTTCGGCAATTGCTTTGGTAATTGTATCTTGGTCATCAGACACCCAATATTCTAGTTTCGACAGTTTTCCTTTGAAAGAGATCACAGGCATATTTTCTGCAAAAGCATATTCCACAAATGTAGGAATAAATACACCACCAATAGGAGCTTTTTTATATCTTATAAGTGATATAGCATATTTATAACCTTTTCCGCTATCCACAAAGCCTTTCGAATAAAGCACCAATCCGTAATAGTATTTTTCGCCCGGTCCGGCACCACAATGCCCCAAGTAGTATAATGCTTCAAAATCCACCTCTTCAACTAAACTTGCTTAACCACCTTTTGTAACTGTTACATTGCAAGTAGATGTTTTGTTGCTGTCTGATATGGTAACAATTGTAGCTGTAATAGTAAAACTTTCCAACAATATATTTTTTCGCTCACATCAAAATAAACAAAGGCAACAGATACCTTTTTTCGAGTTCATTGTTGTTTTTACACGAAGAAACACTCGATACCAATACCAAAATGGTTAAATAAATAGTTTATTTATTTTTCTAAAAAAAAGAAATGTATGTATAAGTTACTTTTTTGAGATAAAATCTCTTTCGGCTATTGTGTGAAATGTAGCTAAATCGCTCCAAAAGTCAGGGTACGATTTGGTTACTACCTCAGGGTTAGATATGACAACTTCCATCTTTTCGGCTATCAATGCAAAAGCCATTGCTATACGATGGTCTGAATAGGTATTGATAATTGGTTTCGTCCGAATCTTACTTTTTTGCAAACGCCAAAATATGGTGTCTTCGGTAGTGTCGAGTATATATCCGCACTTGGCAAGTTCGTTTACCATTGCATCTATACGATTGCTCTCTTTTATACGAAGATTGGCTACTCCCGAGAAAGTGAAAGCTACATCCAACATACAACACAAGGCTACCATTACAGGTACCAAATCGGGAGTATCTCTAAAATCATACTCCACGCCTGAAGGCATTATGTGATTATATGTTTTATGGATTATCAATTTGTTGTCGGCATATTTGGTCGATACCCCAAAGTCTTGTGCTATATCTGCTATTCTACTATCAGGTTGATAACTTTTTTCAAAAAAAACACCCAACTCTATTATTTTCAGATCACTAATTATCAAAAAAGCATACCAAAATACCGCCGACGAAAAATCGGATTCTATGACATCTCTTTTTAATTTATAATCGCCCTGCGGTATATAAATAGTATTGTTACAGATTTCAACATCAATACCATATTGCCTCATAATATGTTGTGTAAGTAGGATATATGGAGAAGATGTTTGGTCGGTCAATTTTATTTTCAAACCATTTTCTAATGTTGGAGCTATAAGCATTAGAGCCGATACATACTGACTGCTTTGCGAAGCATTGAGATTTATTGTTACGCCCCCACTTAACTTCTTACCTTTTATTAATATTGGTAAAAATCCGTTTTTGTCGAGATACGTTATATCACCTACCAATTGTTGTATAGCATTTACCAGACTGCCGACAGGACGTTGTTTTATACGGTAATCGCCATCTAATATATACTCTTCTCCTGCTTGTACAGACAGAAAAGCAGTCAGAAACCGCATTGCTGTGCCCGACTGCCCTATGTATTTTATTTTTCCCTCACCGGTTAGTGCCTTCGATAGCCAATCGGTATCTCGACAACAAATCTCTTCAGGGGTTAAAATTTTTTCTCCGCTGATTGCCTCTATTATTAGTACTCTGTTTACAATACTCTTTGAGGCAGGCAGATTTATTACTTGAGTTCCCATAACAAGCCGTTTTTAACGCCTGTCCATACATCTTTTATAAAAGTGCCATTATACGCTTGTCCACCAACCAAATAAATTATCTTTTTGTCTTTGCGTACCACAACTTGTCCGTTGTATCGAGGTGTAAACAATGAGCTAATCATCATATTGGAAGCAGGAATCGCCCAACTGATACCGTAATCGGCTGAGAATATATGGAAGTTGGTATTGACCACACCGGAATTGTCTCTACCACCTATCAACATCAACTTACCATCGTACTGAAGAACCATAACGTCTTTACGTGGTGTAAACAAATTGCTGTTGTTGCCCAAATTTACCCAATAATAACCATTTTCCGAAGCCCATATAGTATTTAGTAAAGTGCCGTTTTTGTCCTGTCCGCCAACTATATATACCCTTGGAACTCCATTACTCGAAAAATCGCTCCAAATACCTGCTCCGGATACTGGAAAATTGTCGGGTAGTACTTTAGATGGAGTGCTTATAGATACCTCTACCCAATTATTATTGGATAGGTTATAAAGTTTTGATGAAGAGTTTTTTATAGCATATAGACTGCCACCTAACTCGAACAGGAGATTATCAATAGATTGAGCAGTAGAGCGTTGCTTCCATACCAAACCATCTTTGGACGAATACAAATTGGTATTTTGCGCCACGTAAATACTGTCTTTAGCTTTTAGCATATACTTCAAATCTACTCCGTTGGGGAAGTTGGTTAGAGGATTCATCTTCCAAACGGTACCATTATCACTTGTATATACATTTACATTGTTGTTGTCTTTTATGTACCACATCATTGTGGTATTGTTTAGTATAACCTTTTCTTGTGTTATATTTTGCGATACGGCATTTGTCTGTATTCCCGTCCATATATACAGTTCGGGATCTTGCTTGTGTGCAAACAGTTTAACTTTGTAATATTTGGTTACTTTTTTGTTTTGTGATACAGTCTCTATGTAAACGGTATCGGTAAAGTTAACTGTGTCCGGTTGATTATCCAAACCATCAAACTCTTTTTGTTTTACTCCGTCTTTCGACTCAAATATTCTTATCGAACTAAGTCTCGCTCCACTAACACTTACTATCAGTGAATCCATTTTTGTACCATAAGGCAATGAGTCTTTGGGTGTTATTATAGAATTGTTTTTGTCTATTTCCTTAAAATTGTATTTTATTTTTGATAGATTGATAGCTTTATCAACATTTGATACAGTAAATGTTGTTATGTCGGGATTATCACTCAAACCATCTGACTGAGTGCCCAAACACGATGTAAACATTACGGCAAATACCACTATCAAGTAAAAAAATGTATTTTTCATCCCTATACTACTATAATTTTTTTATAAAATGCAAAGGTAAGAAAAAAAAAAGACTTGTAATTAAATTTTTATTTTTTTAAGGTTCTATCTTAGTCTTGTCTATCAATGATAAATAGAAATCCGATTGCCGGTATGTCACCTACATATTTGAAACCCAAATACAACAAACTAATAATCATTGCATTACACACAACACCAAAACTTATTTAACACATAAACAGTTTCCATTTTTTTAATATTGGGGTTATATGAAAAATATTTTTAACTTTACGATGTGAGTGATTTAAATCTTTTTACAATTGTGTATACGTGTGTAATACAGCTTAAGAGCAAAGTACATTTGTTCTTTTTGTGTATCAAATTCGTACGTTAGCAATGGAGTAATCATCTAAATACAAAATACATAAAGGGCTTTGGTATGTATGCCCAATAAATAAAAACTCTTAAACATTAGACAGACCTCTAAAACCGCCTCTATATATTGAAAAAATTTCTGAGACCTACAACATTCTTCACCTTATACAAAGTTTTTATTATTTTGTAAAAGTATAAAAAAACGCTACATACACTTTATATTTCTTTCATACTTTTTAATTAATGACATATTAGTATTTTAAATCATTATTGTCTACAAATTTAATTAAAATAGGGGGGGGGATAAAAATAGTTATGTCTTTTATAATTAAAACATTTTGCTATTATTAATAATAATTTCTACAATACAATCTGTACGAATGGATATAAATTACTATAAACAAGTACTTAGAAACGTTTACTTTCATTATTTGATACTCTATTTCGATAATTGGATTTAACTGAATTAAAGCGATAAGCAATATTCAAACTAACTCCCGAAAAATCTTGTTCCTCTATCTCTCTTGCCAATATTCCATTCATTTCACAAGTTCTATATTGTTTATCATCGATAAATAAATTGCTTAAGTTAAAATCAAATGTAAAATTTTTAATACTTTTAGACAACATTATTCTATAATTCCATCTTCTAGAAAGCATTAGAAATACATAGTACCTCTCAGTTGTATATTCGCCATATATTCCGCATCGCCAACCTTTACCTACATCAAAGTAATTAGTGCTCCTAATAGACAACATAGGGACATCATAAATTTTACCATCATATGTCAAGAATTGTTGTTGAAAACTAACATTAACGGATGGCGAGTAAAAACCATAAGAATTTCTCCAATCAACACCTAAACTAATTTTCGAAAAATATGGAAGATTGACAATTCGTTTAAGAACAATATTGTCATTGTGTCCATACTTTGTCAATATTGTCGCTGAAAAATTTCGCATGACACTATAATTAGCATTAAACGAAATTTTTTTATAGTTAGCTATAATTTGTGCTATATCCGAGACTCTGTTTCTTAAATACGGATTGCCCTGTTTATAAACATATTGGTTTTCGAGGGCAATAAAGTTATTCAAAGACGAATACGATGGACGACTTATTGTTCGACGATAAGAAGCCGATACCTGAAAGACTTGTCCTGAATAACTCACGGAAATTGTAGGATTTAAGAAATGAGGTGAAGTATTTTTAAAAGATGATTCAACCTCATTCTCTACATAAGATGTTATTTCATATTCATATCTCAGCCCTCCATAAAACGTTAAATTGCTCCACCCAAATTTTATGTCGCCATACACAGCCCAAAGAGACTGCTTGTTCTTTATTTTAGAATCTAGTACTTCCGTTTGTATATTATCCTCATTCTTAATCAAATTACTTTTATTATAACTTACGGTTATCTCTCCGCCATACCCTACTTCAACCTTATCGACAAAGGATTTCAAAGATACCATCAAAGAGTTCATTGCATAATTTTTAAATCCGTTTGTTATTACAGTAGAGTTTTTATCAAATTCTTTGTATTCCCAAAAGTTTGATGTTCTACCTAATAAGATATCGTCAGTAACATTAATATTTGTCGAACCTATTTTCCCATTATAATAAAGACTTGATGTTAATTTAAACGGATTTGACTCTATTTGAGAAAAAAATGGAGTATTCAATACTTCTGTTTTGTTTTCGATATGTTTCAATCCTTTTGAAAATACACCGAATTTATGTTTACCCAAATTTATATTAGAAGATATTCCAATATTGGTATTTTCGAAAGGGGAAGTATTCAAACTAAAACTACCCATCAGAAAATTGCTGTTATTTTTTATTTCGGAATAATTAATAGTTTCTATAATGCTATCATTATTTTTTATCCCATAATAATCATTATTTCTTGTATTCATAGCAGTACGGCTATATCCCATGCTAAAATCCCAATATGTCAGCTTATTACTATGCGACACACTTATTCCCGTATATAAACTAAGTAATCTCTGCTGCAAAGCATACTGATTTGCAGAGAAACTCGTATTATTTTGTTTTCGATTAGTTTTTATTTTTATGATAGACTTTATTGATGCCTTGTATTGCACACCAGGGGTATTAATAACTTCGATGTTTACAATATCCTGTGATCTTAACTTTTGAAGAATGCTTGGATCTTGTACTTTATGTCCATCTAAATATAATGTAGCATTCCCTTCCACGCCAAGTACAGAGAATGTTCCTCCTCCTCTACTCTGGACAAAAGGCAACTGATTCAACAAATCATCAATAGATCCACTATTTTTTAACGCTTCGACAGCACCGACATTTGCAACAAAGGTTCCGTCTTTTAGTGTAAAAGCTCTACGTTTTTCCTCAATTACGACTTCCGACAATTTTGCACTCGATGTATGCAATATGATAATAGTGTCTTGTTGGGGTATGGAAAACAAGGGTAATATGATACTTTCATAACCAATACAAGAAATATTTAAAAACAGAGGTCGCTTATCATTTGATAGCCTTTGATTTACAACAATGTTGAATTTCCCGACTGAATTGGTTACACAACCTGTGATAAAAGACGAATCTGCTGTCGATACCACAACATTAGCAAACTCTATGGGCTTATTTTGTTCAGATAATATATATCCCTCCCAATAAACTTGACCAACAACTACACTCTGACATACAAAAGAAAGTATAAAGGACAATAGGAGTTTTTTCATATATTGTTATTGTTTTTTTTCCGATATATCTATACTTATCGGATCAAATTCTCTTTGAATATAACTTGCCGTAGTCATAAAACTATTGAAATCTACAGGGTTCCATACCGATGTTATGTACACTTTCGACGTTTTATCTTTACCTTGTACAATGTATATAACAGAAATATCTGCAAATATATCTTTCAGAATAACCCTATTCTTTTTCCTTACAATGTATACCTTACGAAAGAAAGAGAAAGGG
Organism: Porphyromonadaceae bacterium COT-184 OH4590; assembly: GCA_000768855.1. Classification (GTDB taxonomy): domain Bacteria; phylum Bacteroidota; class Bacteroidia; order Bacteroidales; family Paludibacteraceae; genus F0058. The sequence continues at coordinate 6,747 of JRAN01000044.1, forward strand.
GTAGTAAAACTAATAGAATCTAATTTTCTATAACCAACATTGCATGTCACCCAATTCTCATAATCTCTATAATATTGATAATTAGCTCTTGTAGGGTAGTTATTCGGCGAGTTCTTAACAATAACTATATTATTAGCAATTGCGATTATTGTATCCGAAATTGAGCCACATTCTTTTAAAATATGCGTAGCGTATTTTCCTGTTTCACGAGAAAGTGAATCGGCAGTAGTAATAAATTTTTTACTCCTAAAACTCAACAAAAGCGTATCTATCCGAACCAATAAACTATCTCCTTGTAATATAGAATTTTTATTCATCTCGATCGTAACCGGAATATCAGAAAACAATAACTTATGTGTTGAACACGACAAAAAAGTAACACATAAAAAAATAAGACAATATCTAAGAGCTGTATTTTTCATGATTTATATGGATTGTATTTGCATTTTGCTGGTTTTGACAATGGATTATCCACTTCTTTAAGAAAACACCGACAATCCATACAAGCATATCTAAATTCACAATCCTTACACTGATCTATTTTATCTTTAGTAATATACCAACATTTCGAAAATATCGCAGAATTAAATATTGATTTTAATTGAAATCCTTCTTCATCTATTGAACCATACTGAGTTGTCATTTCTGGACAGTTTTTCACTATCCCACAAGAGTCTATATAAACTTTTCTGTACAAACAATTATTATAGTTCTTTGATTCAATATAAAATTGCGTTTGAGCCCTCATTTTTAAATCAGAAACAGACCCACACATCTTATATTTATCAATACCATACTTTTTCATTACAATAATTAGATTATTGCCAACCGTAACAACTTCACTTTTCTTCTCTGAATAAAAAACAAAAGAGCACACTCTACCATAGTATTTTTTTAAAACTCTCAGCCTATCTATGCTTATTTTTTCCGAAAGCACACAATGTATTTCGATATGCCTTATAGTAGAATCATTAAATGCCTCGATTTCATTTTCTATACTCTCCATATCAACAGTTTTAAAGTATCGGATACAAACAGCCTCACATGCAACAGAACTAAGCTGATTGGCAACTATATTCATCGAATATACAGATTTAGCATCTCTATCAATAATAGCATTTTCGCAAGAACGTTGAATATAACTTGTTGTATCAATAGGACGAAAAAATGAGTTTTGTTCGGATTTAACACATAATTGATTTGATAATAAACTATCGACAAACTCTTTATCTTTTTTTGTAGGGGATTTAACCAATATGTTCCAATTTTTTGTTATTTCGTCTTTGCAAAAAAGGTGTCTATAAAGATTAGAAAAACGATAAATGCCATTTCTCTGCAAATCATAAATACAGGAATAGTTATGTCCTTCTATAAGAACACAACAAGGAGCTAATATAATGGGAATTTCTTTAGTCATCATATTATTTTAAATACAATTTAATTCAAATCAGGTATCACAATATCTTTAAAATAAGAATAAGCGATATGATCATCATTGTTATAGTACGAACATGAAAGAGCCCTATATTCAACCTCAACAACAGAAGAATCATTAAAACTCGTTATTTTTTCTGCCAAGAGAGCATTCAACGATAGTGAAGAAAGCATATCTTTTATATCATCCTTATCAATAACTTTTTTCATAACACTTTTTTTTATCTTCACAAATGAGAAGTTTTGCAACTTTTTCATGTAATCCATAATTACAAGAATAATCAACCATACCAAACTGTCCTGTTGGGTTAACTTCCAAAAACACATATTCATTGTCTGGCGTCAATATAAGATCTATAGAGCCTGTATTCAATGACAATTCATTCATTAACCTAATAATTTTCTGTTCAATATCATTAGGTAAATCATATGGGAGAAACCGATTGGGATTTTTAAAATTATATTTTCTGTAATCAACCGAAGTTTCTTTATCTTCTTGTGACATTATAGCCATAGAATAACATTTGCCCATAAGATAAAAAACTCTGAGTTCAAATTGTTTAGGTATTGCCTTCTGAACCATAGACGGTAAAAAGAAATTTGGCAATTTTAACACATCTTCTTCTTTTATCTCCGTAGTATACATTGAATAGCTCTCTCTACCTAATTGAATGATAAGCGGATCATATATTGATTTCGAAATAAGTCTTAATTCTTTTTTTTTAATATTTATCAATTCTTGTAAATTATTTACAATATATGTAGGAGGTATTAAAAGTCCTAAAAGTTGTGCTCTTTTTAACACTAAAAATTTATTTAATAAAATTCTATTAGGATTAGTTAACCAAAAAGAATTTGAGAAGTAGTTTTCAAAAACTCCTATGACTTTAGAAAATTCCGTTGCCATATATGATTGGGCTGTTGGCTCTAAAAATTTACGATGGTTTAACGCCTGCTGACTTCTTCGGAAAAAACCGAACTTTCTAAACCAAACTGCCCCAATATTATCAGGATCAATAATTTTTTCTCCAATGCTTACAAAATCATTATTCAAAGATAGGTTTATAGGTTTATTTAGTATATCAAAAGAGTTTATTCGCTGACAATCTCCTCCTAACATTCTGATATGATCCATTACTATATCAGATGAATAATCACCATGATTAGACAAAATCAAAATCATAAACAAAACTCAAAATTACATCAAGAGGGGTTACAGACTGAGTAAACAAATACAGTCTACTCTCCATCAAAAGATGCCCCCTTCTCGATGTAATTTTACTTTGGTTAGTCATTCGCAACACCATCATCACCATCACAATTACCCGTACCATGATCTGGACAATCACTAAGGGAATTTTCTTTTAACTGTTTCTCCTTAGGAGTAACTGTAACAGTATGCAGAGTGTATCCACCCTTTACTACTTTCATCCCTTCGTTGTTGATCTTCATAAGACCATCAAGTTCCATTAAGTTTTTTTATCTTTTTTAATTAAAATTAAAATTTATCCCTACTCTATTTTGTCTTTTCGGGTTCCGACTACTTTATTAAAATAATAATAATGACTAATTTATATTCACAATAAACCAAATACACATATACTTTTTAATACATAGTATTTTCAAAGGTAATATATTTTATTGAATAACCATTCAATTTTTTCAATAAAAAATCAAAAACAGTCTATTAAAATTACAATAAAATCAACACAAATATATAGAGAAAAAATGTAACCAAACAACAACTTTCTCAATAGTAGTCATATACATATAACAAAAAAGGGACTGTTACATTAGTGTGTAACAGTCCCTCCCTCTATTTCATCGGTGGAGAATAAGGGACTCGAACCCTTGACCCCCTGCGTGCAAGGCAGGTGCTCTAAGCCAACTGAGCTAATCCCCCGTCGTTTGTTATGTAGTCCCAG
>JRAN01000045.1 GCA_000768855.1 Porphyromonadaceae bacterium COT-184 OH4590
AAAATGCTATTCCAAATCTCAAAAAATGATAGAATATTCATTGAAATTACTCTTTTTAAAACGAAACGACATGTTGTCTATAGTTGTTTAACAATACCGAAAATTTTAATAAGAAAGGAGGGAAAACAATAAAACAAAATGCCAATAATTCATTATCCGTATAGTTAATCTGGGATTTTATCTGTAATTTTGCAATGAATAAAATCAATAACTCTTTCTATGAAGCCAGTTCAGCAACGACAATTCTCCGAAATCGTATCAATGATACGACAGTCTCAATACAATGCCATAAAAACGGTAAATACAGAATTGATAAATTTGTATTGGAATGTTGGAAACTATATCAGTAAACAGTTGGCATCAACTACGTGGGGAGATAGAACCGTCGAAGAGCTTGCCTCATTCATACACAAAGAACACCCTGAAATCAAGGGATTTAATCGCAGAGGGCTGTATCGTATGAAGCAATTTTATGAAACCTACGTATCTACATCTTTATTAATGAAACATTTTCAAGTTAAAGATAATGAGACGGATAAAATTGTGTCATCATCAATGACACAATTTATTTTTCAAGATATTAGAGGCTCTATCCTGTCCAAAATCAGTTGGACGCACCACTTGGTATTAATGTCAAGAACTAAAACCGATGAAGAGCGGGAGTTCTATTTACAACTCGCTATAAAGGAGAAATATACCGTAAGAGAATTGGAACGTCAAATATCATCAGGAGTTTTTGAACGTACTATGATAGGAAATGCAACATTCTCTACGGAGTTGAGAAAAACACATCCTTCTGTAACGAATAGTTTTAGGGATAACTATGTGTTTGAATTTCTCGGACTGTCAGAATCTCACAATGAACAAGAGTTGCAGAAAGGGTTGATTGTGCAGATGAAAGACTTTATACTTGAATTGGGAAAGGATTTTCTGTTTGTCGGCGAAGAGTATCGCATACAAGTCGGCAATAGTGATTTTTACATTGACTTATTGTTCTATCATAGAGGATTACAGTGTTTAGTGGCATTTGAATTGAAGGCTGATAAGTTTAAACCCGAACAATTAGGACAATTAAATTTCTATTTGGAAGCATTGGATAGGGATGTAAAGAAACCGAATGAAAATCCGAGTATTGGAATTCTATTATGTAAAGATAAGGATGTTGAAGTGGTCGAATATGCTTTAAGCAGGTATTTATCTCCCACGATGGTATCGGAGTATCAAACCCAGTTACCCGATAAGAGAGTACTCCAACGAAAACTTCAAGAATTATTTGATGAATGATTTTGTTTTATTTTTTTATAGCTTAATTCCAATCCTTTTTGATACTTCTTTCTTTTCTACTTGTGATGAACTATCAACTGCAGGCATTATTTCAGTATTGTCTCCTATTATATCCTTATTTTCTTGAAGCAAATTAATAGGTAATACTTTGCAGGTAATAACTGTGTCTTCTTGCGATTGTTTTTGCATATTTTCAGAAACGTCATTATCCTGAACATTTTCTTCTCCTTCACCCTCTTCTATCGGTTTTAGTGAGAGCTGGATTTCACGGTCTAACCGCACCAGCTCCTCTTTCAGGGTTTTCAACTCAGGCTCTTTCCGCCATGAACCTTCCACCACCTCTTTGAGTACCGGAATATCTTTCTGCAACTTTTCGTTTTCCGCCTGATACCTGTCCCTTAGTTTGGGCATAGAGTCAAGAGCATTCAGGAAGTTCAACGATGCCGTCTTTGGGTCGGAAGCTATAATCCCATGATTGTAGTTGTAGAGAATATCGCCTGTGCCTTTGATAAAGAAGCGGTTTTGAATCAGGTCGAAGCCGTCTTTGACCGTTGTCTCGGATTTGACCAGCAGATCGAAACCGTAAAGCGTTCCGATTTTCTCATGTGCTCCGTGTGTGCGGGCGTTATCGGCAATTTCATTCAATTTTAAGCCGACTTCCTTCGGATTGCTCCCTTGCAGACCGTCCAGCAGTACTGGATTCAAACGGGTAATACCGTCCGGTTGATACTGTACACGAGCGCTAAAGGCTTTCATATCTTGGGATATGCGGCTGATAAAACGGTTGTTCTTCTCCACATTCGTAAGAGCATCCTCCAATTTATAGCGTGAAGAGGATTTACCTCGCATAAATGCTTGCCTCTCCGATTCGAGGGAGGCAATCTTCTTTTCCAAGCGGGCTTTCTCTAACAGTTCCGTATTCCCCGAAAGTATGGCCACATATTCACTGAAATTCATCCCGTTTTTTTCATCCATGCTTCCTTCGTCGATTGTACGGCTACCCAATGAATTGTTCTTCAGCTGACGGATAAAAAGCTGTTTGTTATGCAATAACCCAAATTTGTACGCATCCAATGATTTCTCCACAGCATAAATGATCACATCAACCTTATTGCCGGCATATTGCTTGGCGATTTCATTGCCTTTGCGGATACCCCGGCCATCCCTTTGCTCCAAATCCGACGGTCGCCACGGAGCATCCAAATGGTGAATGGCAACGCAGCATTTCTGGGCATTCACACCCGTACCGAGCATTTCGGTAGAACCAAACAACACACGAATTTTCCCCTCGTTCATTTCCTTAATCATGGTCTTACGGGCTTTGTCCGTTTTGGCTTCCTGAATAAAACGTATTTCGTGCGACGGGATGCCATAATCTTCCATCAGTTTCCGTTTTATCTCCGAGCAGGGATTCCATTCGCCGGGCTTGTATGTTCCCAAGTCCGAAAAGATAAACTGTGTTCCTTTATGAGCCTCGAACTTTTTGTAGTATTCCGATACCATTTTAGCCACATGAGAAGCCTTATTGTCTATATGGTCGCCGTAACTTTCAGGGTCAATCATTCGCATATCGAGACTCATCTTTCGGGCGTAGTCGGTTGCGATCAACATTTTGGCTTTCTCTTCTTTTTCCGACAAAGGCTCACGCCCCAGTATCTCCCCATTTCCCGTCTTGGCAAATTCCACCAACTTTCCGATAAACTCCTGTTGGTCGGGAGTGGGCGGTATATGATGCAGGATTTCATTCTTTTCCGGGCGGTCGATACCGATATCCTCGGCAGAGCGATAATCCGTTATCTCGGCATAGAACGCGGCCAGTTCAGGGACTTTAATGAAATAGCGGAAACGTTCCTTCTGTACGATTTCATTTGTTACCGAAAATTCGTAATCAATCGATTTCTTGGCGAAAATAGCCGCCCACGCATCGAATGTGGTAATGCCTTGCCTCTCCAGTTCGTTCGGACGAAGGTATTTGAATAAAAGATACAGTTCCGTAAGACTGTTGGAAATGGTGGTTCCCGAAAGAAATGTCGCACCCAAATCTTTACCTGTCCTGTCTTGAATCGTCCGCAGAGCAAAAAGCATATTGAGGGCGCGCTGTGAACCTTCGGCATTTCCCAATCCTGCGACACGGTCATGTCTGGTCGTAAAAGTCAGGTTTTTGAAACGATGCGATTCATCGACGTAAAGATGGTCGATACCCATCAGGCGAAAATCGACCGTGTCGTCTTTCCGGTTCTCAATCTGAAAAGCAATACGCTCCAACTTGGCTTCGAGGTTTTGTTGTCTTTTAATAAGTCCCTTTTCCATTGCACGAGATATTTCCTTACCTTCCCTCCGAAGGAGTTCCAGATTCTCTTCCACACTATCGAGTTCCGCTTGCAGTATCTGCCGCTGTATCTCGGGCGATTGAGGGATCATGCCGAACTGTTCGTGTGTCAGGATAATGGCATCCCAATTATTATTTTTCATCTCATGGAAGATTTTTATCCGCTTGGCCGGAGTAAAATCTTCTTTGCCGGGATACAGCACTTTGGCATTGGGATAAGCCGTACAGTAGGTTTGAGCAATCTCGTGAACATTGGCTTTCAAGGCAATAATAACAGGTTTATTGACTAGTCCTAACCGTTTTTTCTCATAAGAGCTTACGCATATGATCAGCGTTTTTCCTCCGCCAACTTCGTGATCGATAATCCCTCCGCCGTTCAATATATCCATCCAGATGGCATCTTTTTGACTCTTATATAGATTGGGAATACCCAATCCCTTCAAATCCAGACCGGGAAAAGTTTGATGCGAACCATCGTAATCGGGGCGAACAAAGCAATTAAATGTGCGGTTATATTTGTCTGCCAGCCGTTCTTTGAACTCCTCGGATTGTTCTTTCAACCAGTCGGTAAAGCCGTTTCGTATTTCATCGATCTTTGAGTTGGCAAGTTGAATAGATTCAGCGTCTCGTATCTTCACCTCTCTCAATTCTCCGTCAATGTATTTATTGACCTTCTTTGTAATGTCCGGCGATGTGTTGTGCAAGGCATGTTTCATCAGGGCAATGCCGTCGAACGTTCGACTTTGGGTCTTTACCGCAAATTGATCCCATATCTTTACGTTTTTACTGTTTGTAGTAAGGGTATATTCGTCCCGGCTTGGGGCATAGTGTATCGAAACGTCCGTGTCGAACAGGTATGAAGCATATTTACTGTAAATTCCTGTCGGAATCCATCGTTCGCCGAAATTAAAATCCAGCTCATCGAAAAGAATTGGCCGGGGAATCGCTTCGCGTAAAGCCGAAAGAGACTCTTTGGCCGCTTTATGGTCAGCATGGTTCTCCAGAAAACGTTCCACCTGTTCGGCTTTGGAAATGACATTGCCACTGATGAATTTATCCTTGATTTCATAAGCCGCGAGCATGGGATTGAAGTAAACCGTGCCTTTTAGTTCATCTAATAGCTCCTCGGATGTTCCTCCCGTGAGTTCCGCCATATACTCAAGGTTCACGGTTGCATATTTGTTGAGAGAAGCAGTCAGGGCTTCTCTGGCACTCCGGGCATGAGTTATCTCGTTCGGATTGAATGCGACGGGTTGCCGGAATATATCGGCTTTGACAGCTTTGCCATCAATGTAGCGTTCGAGTGAGAGGATTTCCGTTCCTCCCGCGTCCATCTTGATCAGGCTGAGATTTTTGGGGTCGTTGATGTTCCCGAAACGACGGATAAAATCGTCGTAAAGCCTGTTCAGCATTTCACGAAGGGCAGGATTCGCTTCCAATCGTGTCGCTTCGTTACTGTACAGGTGATGATAAGTGTCCCGTATCTCGATATAAAGTGATGCTTTTGCCTGTTGTGTAGTCGTCAGTTGGAGTGGATGGAACATCGGCTGCAATCCGTTCATATCCCGCAAATAGCCGATACGGTTGTTTTCATCTGTTACTAATGACCCTTCACGGTAATGAGATGGCATTTCTTCAGTTCGGTAATAAGGTATGGGAGTAGCTTGTTTTTTCTGTTCACTCTTTAATACAGTTCTATATGCCATCTCCTCTCTCCAATCCATAAATGGGATTTCGGGTTGTTGGGCTTTTGGTTTAAGTTGTTTGTTTTTTCTTTTAGGCTTTTTGACTTGGCTACGTTCCTCTTGTGAGAAACCGAAGAGGTCGTAAAGCGTAATGACTGGTGTTTGCGAAACAGAGCCGGCTTTCGCCTCCACATTCGGCTCATTGTTTACAGAGAATCCTTTGTCAAAAAGAGAGCGTTGGTGTATTTCTCCGGTAGTCTGTTTCGGTACAATTGTCTCCATTTCTTTTGGGGAGTAGTCTTCGGGCAATGGCGGACGTTCCAAAAAAAGTTTTTGGTCCGATTCGTTTATAAATTCACTAAAAGACTCTATATCCTCTTGCGTGGGTTGATAACGTTCACTCGAAGAACGTAATTGCTGTTCGTTTGATAGCCGGATCTCTTCCAACTCCTCGTCGGAAAAAACGTCTTCAAGTCCCAAAGGATTTTCTTCCCAATCCAGCTGTGCGGCACTTTTTATTTCTTCTTGATGAGTATAGATATGATAATGCCGCAAATCCAGATGCCGGGCAAAGTCTTCTTTCAGCATTTGTCCCAAATCCCGGGCAATACCGTCTATCCCTCCTTCGTGCGTAAAGACAATGGCCGGTTTACCGTAAGGATCGGTATCTACTTTTGAATGGGTTTGTACCACCCGTGAAAAGTCGCGAAACAGATTGTTGATCGAAATACCGTTCGACAGTTTCCGGCTTTCGATAAAATCCTGTTCTCTTGGGCTTAGAGATGTATTCTCACTTTTTCGTTGCAGGATGATCAGGTCGCTCCCGACATCCGTCCCGGCATAGTCTGAAAAAAGATTGTTCGGCAGACGGATAGCGGAAACGAGGTTGCAACCGGTCATCAGGTATTCCCGTACCGGCTTGTTCTGTTCCGAATTAAGAACGCCTTGGCTTGTAATAAAAGCGATGATTCCGCCCTCCCTCGCCGTTTGAACGCTCTTGGTAAAAAAGTAATTGTGAATAGCCTGTGTCGATTGCTTGACCGCAGGATGCTTGTGATTCGAGAATTGCGGGTCGAAGACGGCTACATCCCCGAAAGGAATATTGGAAGCGATGACGTCAAAATATCCGGAGTAACGGTTCTCGATTTTTTGATAGCCTTCTATTCTGATATACTCATCGGGATAGAGATGCGATAAGATTTTACCGGTCAGCAAATCCTTTTCAAATGCCATATACCGGGATTCGAGAGTCTCTTCCTTAAAAGCCTCTATAAACGCTCCTGTCCCTGCACTCGGCTCCAAGAAACGCATCGGCTCAATCCCGCTTTCTTTCAGTGTTTTTGCCAAGATGTCAACAACAGGCTTAGGCGTATAGAAGGCGGTGAGTACAGAGTTTTTTAATGAACCGATATATTGTTTATACGCTTCCGGTGTGGAGGAGTATTCACGAAGTACCTGATGAAGTTCTGCGACTAAAGGGAAAAGCTCAGCTTCGGATTTAGACCAATGTCGGATATCTTCGGGTTTATCAACAGGATTTAGGATAGCCTTGAGCCCTCCAAAACCCGAATAGAGAGATAGCACGCTACGTTCTTCGGGCGTAGCTTCCCGTCGTTCATCTTATAGTTCTGACGACAACATTGTTTATCTATTATTTAGTGCTTCCTTAATTTCCAATCCTGTTATTCATCCTATTTTTATACCACTTTACAATAATCCAAACCACTGCAACTATAAATAAAATGTGATGAATTGGCTCTAACCAAGTAACAAATAATGCCTCTGTTATATCTAAAGCCCATTTTTCGCATTCATAAGACATTCTAAATTCCTCAAAAAAGAATACTACATTTATAAATCCTATAATAGAAATAATTCCCCATAGAATTAGCGAGAATGCTATCCATTT
>JRAN01000046.1 GCA_000768855.1 Porphyromonadaceae bacterium COT-184 OH4590
TTGGGGTACGTGCACGGGATGCCCAAAAGGTCGGTATCCCTATCGTGAGAAAAACGAAAATCCAAAAGGGTTCGCTCTACGCCGTTAAATCGCATTATCCCTCGCATAAGTAAAAAGTTTTAGATAGTTAATAGGCTAGTTATATGTCTCCAGCAAAGGTAACGAATTTTTTCAAATTAACAATATAATTAATTATCTCAGGTATTTTAAGATAATGAAAAAACTTTTATTGTCATTTTGCAATTTTCTAATGAAAATGCTATTGTAGTAGTTTTTGGGGCGATAATATTGCGGTTTGGCTATAGAAAATATCTTTTTAGTTGCTATTTGTATCTAAAAAATTGTAATTTTGATTGTCAAAAAACATATTTTTAATAAAAATAATTTCATTATTATGATTTTGATAGCAGATAGCGGTTCGACCAAATGCGATTGGGTTTTGATGGATTCGACAAATTATATTAGGGTAGTGACTGAAGGTATTAATCCGTTTTTTTGTAACGAACGGCAAATGGAAGAAATAGTAAAAAAACAGTTGATAACCCAAATATCCAAATATAAGGTTGATAAGATATATCTTTTCGGAGCAGGATGTAGAGACGACAAAAAGCAAATTGTTGCCAATACATTGTCGAAACTTTTCCCTGACGCAATAGTAGAGGTTGAGAACGACCTTAAAGGAGCAGCCATAGCTCTGTTTGGCAACCGTTCGGGTATAGCTTCTATCATTGGAACAGGCTCTATATCGTGTGTCTATAATGGTGTAGAAATAGTAGAGAGTATCTCGCCTTTAGGGTATATATTGGGCGATGAGGGTAGTGGTGCGGTATTGGGCAAAAAGTTTCTTGGGGATTGTTTCAAAAATCAAATACCTGCAAAACTCAAAAAACGATTTCTGACCAAGTATCCGTTCACAATAGCCGAACTCATCGACAAGACTTACTGTCAGCCATTTGCAAACAGATTTTTGGCAAGTTTTGCTCCATTTCTAAAAGAAAATATATCTGAGGCTTATGTGTATAACCTTGTATTTGACTCGTTTATGGAGTTTTTTACAAGAAATATCTTGCAATACAATAATTATGCCGATTATGAGGTTTCGTTTTGTGGCTCTATAGCATATCACTTTGCCGATGTATTGGAGATAGCAGCTTATGAAAGCGGAATCAATTTCGGGAAAATTATAAAATCGCCAATAGAAGGTTTGTTGGAGTATTATGGTAAATAGAGATGCAATAGCCTATTTTACGCAAACACCACCCTGTAAGGTTAGTTCAACAAGATGTGGTATTCATATGTGTGGCAAGATATAATTTTATTCGGCTTTGTAAACTGAGCCTGCCATTTGCCTCGCTACTAAAATTTACTGCCGAAAACTCAAAATTTTGTATTAATTTTGCAGGTTAGAATATAATAATTATAATTTATATAATGAAAAACAGACCAACATATACTCGACCAAACAACAGATTTTATAACTACGATATACCCTCTTTTTTTAAAATCACTCCACATCAATATACTAAAAAAGAGAATTGTCAGAGCAAAAATTTCGAGCAGGAATTTGCCCGTCTTGCCAACGCCTTTGAAAATATAATCGGCAATGATGTCGCTCTTGCCAAACAGATAACAGACAATAGTATGGTTTGTGAGCAAAACAAAAATTTGTTGTTTTTCTTCAACGAAAACAGGCAAGGGCATATCGAACTATTAAGCAATCAAATAGAGCGACTTCGACAAAAAATAGATAAGGCGGAGAATAAAAATAAGATTAAGTGATTTTATTGACAATTAGATGATTAAAAAATATTTGACAGTTTTCGTTATCTATGTCGGTATAGTATCGGTGACATTGGCTCAAAACAAACACGAGATGCGTATGGTTTGGATAGCTACTGTCAATAATATTGATTGGGTGCCTAAAGGCGAATTTGAGCCATATCGTCAACAGGAAGCGATGATTGCTATGCTTGATACATTCAAGAATCTGAATATTAACGGCATAATATTGCAGATACGTCCTACTGCCGATGCTTTCTATCGTTCCAATTTTGAACAATGGTCACAATTTTTGACAGGCGAGCAAGGCACAGCACCATATCCTTACTACGACCCTTTGGAGTTTGTTATTGAGCAGGCACACAGACGTAATATAGATGTGCATGTGTGGCTCAATCCTTATCGGTTGCTTAATAGCGACAACCTCGAACAGTTGCACAAAGACAATCTGTTTTTCAAAAATCCGGATATGTTTATCAAGTATGGTTCTCAATATTTTTTCAATCCGGCACATCCGCAGACTTTGGTGCATATAAAGAGTGTCGTAAAAGATATTGTAACTCGCTACGACATTGATGCTATTCATATTGATGACTATTTTTATCCATATCCCATACAAGGTAGAAATTTCCCTGACGATGAGGATTTTAAGAGAGACCCAAGAGGATTTAAAAACAAATCCGATTGGCGACGCGACAATGTAAATAGAGCCATTGACGTTATATCTTCGACAATAAAAGAATCCAAACCTTATGTGGAGTTTGGAGTATCGCCTTTTGGTGTTTGGAGAAACAAAAATAAGGATCCTAAAGGTTCGGATACCAAGGCTCTCGCTAATTACGACGACCTCTATGCCGATATTCTGAAATGGATAGACGAAGGTAAAATAGACTATGTTATACCTCAGCTATATTGGGAGATAGGACATAAGGCTGCCGAATACAATACTTTGGCAGAGTGGTGGAGCAAATATAGTGCTAAAACCAACCTTTATATCGGGCTATATGCCTCTAATCTTGGTAATAAATTGGCTTCGAGGGTTTGGCAAACGGGCAATGAGCTTTGCCGGCAAATGAACATAAACAGCAAATACCCTAATATCAAAGGTGTGGGGCTATATTCGGCAGTGGCAATAATGCAAAACAGATTGGGCATAGCAGATAGTTTGCGTAACAACTATTTTCATTATCCTGCTCTTGTACCTAGCAATAAAATGTTGCCTGCTCAATCTCCTTTGGCTCCGAAAAATCCACAAATAAAATTTTATTATAAAAATCAAAAGATTTATTTACATTGGCAAAAATCTGGCGAAAAGAACTTAAAATATTATGTGGTTTATTGTTTTGACAAAAATGAAAAAGTTGATATAAATAATCCTCAAAAGATATTTGCTACCACCAGAGAGGAGGGGTTGGATATAACTTCTTCGATATTAAGTAATTATTCCAAACAGAAGAAGTTTGTTATCACTGCGGTAAATCGTTATAATATTGAAAGTGAGGATTTAGCTATTATAGATTATTGATTTTTGAAACAATTGTTTTTTAGTAGATATATGTACAAAAGAATCTTATTAAAATTGTCGGGAGAGTCGTTGCAGGGTCGATTGTCGGGAGGTATTTGCGAAAACCGTTTAATGGAGTATGCCGAACAGATAGTAGAGATCGCCAATATGGGTATTCAGGTAGGTATTGTTATCGGCGGAGGCAATATTTTCCGTGGTCTAAAAGGAATCGAGAGAGGATTTGACCGCGTCAAAGGCGACCAAATGGGTATGCTTGCCACCGTTATCAATTCACTCGCTCTGCAGTCGGCTATCGAAAGCAAAGGTGCGAGTTGTAAAGTGTTGACCGCCATACGAATGGAGCCGATAGCCGAATTCTATTCAAAACAGAAGGCTATTGATGCTCTCGAGCGGGGCGAAATAGTTATATTTTCTGCCGGTACGGGCAATCCATATTTTACCACCGATACCGGAGCCTCACTGCGAGGAATAGAGATAGAGGCTGATGTGATGCTCAAAGGTACTCGTGTAGATGGCGTATATGACAGCGATCCCGAAAAAAATCCGAATGCCGTAAAATTCGATAATATAACGTTTGATGAGGTGTATCGTCAGAATCTTAAAGTTATGGACCTTACGGCTACTGCTATGTGTGCCGAAAACAATCTGCCGATAATAGTATTTAATATGGATAAAAGAGGCAATTTGAAAGAGTTGTTAAGCGGTAGCCCGATAGGTACTGTTGTATCCAACTGAAATATCAATATTTCGCACAATAATGAATAAAAAACAGATTAATATAGGTTTTTTTGTAGGGTATGCCTTGATAATAGCAGGAGCTGTGGTACACATTTTGAATATCAAAGTCGGTTTTTATATATTGGGTGTTGGTGCATTGGTAAATACTCTCTTTAGACTTAGAATGTTGCCCAAGAGCGAAGACCGTAGAATAAGACGCCTCAACAGTCAACAGTTTATTGTTGTGGCATGTTTTATAGCTACAGCCTATCTTATGTATCAAAATCATTCTGCTTGGGCATTGCCACTGATGATTTCGGGGACAATAGATTTTTACCTTACATACCGGTATCCCAAAACGTAGATTGCGAAAATGTCGTTTTTTTGTCTCTGTTCAAAAAAAAAATACTACTTTTGTATCGCTAATCTTTGATATGATAATAAATTATAAATAAATAAGTTATGTTTTCACAAAAATGTTTTAAAGATTTATGGCATCTTGTAGGTAATACTCCTATGGTCGAACTTCATTATCGTTACAAAAACAAACCGGGTAAGATTTACGCAAAGGTTGAGTATTACAATTACAGTGGTAGTATCAAAGACAGAATGGCTCTCTATATACTTCAGGAAGCATATAGAAAAGGCACTATTTCTCCTACCGACACTATTATTGAGGCTACGTCGGGCAATACGGGTATCTCTTTTGCCGCAATAGGACGAGCTTTGGGTCATAAGGTTAAAATTATTATGCCCAATTGGTTAAGTAAAGAGCGTGTTGATATTTTGAAGTCGTTAGGTGCCGAATTGGTATTGGTATCCAAGGAAGATGGAGGTTTCTTGGGAGGACTTGAGTTGAGTAGAAAATTAGCTGCACAAGGCGGAGTGTTTCTCCCATTACAGTTCGAAAACCAAGACAATGTCTTAGAACATAGCCATACTACCGCCATAGAGATATGTCGTCAGCTTGCCTCTGTCGGATTGACTGTTGACGGCGTAGTATCGGGAGTAGGTACAGGAGGTACTATTATGGGTGTGGGCAAGTATATCAAAAAACATCATCCTTCGGCTAAAGTTTGTCCCTTAGAGCCTGCCGAAAGCCGTATCCTATCAAATGGTTCCAAATGTGGATGTCACAGAATACAGGGGTTTACCGATGAGTTTATACCTAGAATAGTACAACTCTCCGAATTGGACAGTGTTATCCCTGTTAGCGACGGAGATTCTATTCTTATAGCACAAAAACTCGCTCAACAGTTAGGATTGGCTGTAGGTATTTCGTCGGGTTGTAATATAGCCGGAGCTATCAGATTGCGTGAGCAGTTGGGCGACAATTCGGTTGTGGTAACTTTTATAGCCGACGATAACAAGAAATATTTATCAACAGATTTGGTAAAAGAAGAGCCTGTAAAAGATGAATATGTAGCCAAAGATTTGGTGTTTGACGGCTTTAGGACAATCCCAAGACTCAATGAGCCAATTATTCCTATGTGATAAACCAATGCTTTGATAATTTGAAAATTAGAAAAATTTGTTTAAACCTGAAATATAAAATAAAATAATTTATAATAATTATGATGACATTCGAAAATCAGAAAAAGATTAAAAAGCTTGTCGATATGCGTGCACAAGCCAAACTTGGCGGTGGACAAAAGAGAATTGACGCTCAACACGCAAAAGGTAAATATACTGCTCGTGAGCGTATAGAGATGTTGCTCGACCCGGGTTCGTTTGAGGAGATGGATATGTTCAAAACACACCGTTGTGTAAACTTCGGTATGGAAAAAGAGGTCTATCTCGGCGATGGTGTTGCCGTTGGATTCGGTACTATCGACGGTCGTATGGTGTGCGTATTTGCACAGGACTTTACCGTTATAGGTGGTTCGCTTTCGGAGACAATGTCGGAGAAAATCTGCAAAGTAATGGATTATGCAATGAAAATAGGTTGTCCTATCATTGGTATCAATGATTCAGGTGGTGCTCGTATTCAAGAAGGCTCTAACGCTTTGGCCGGATACGCCGAAATTTTCGAGCGTAACATTCTTGCTTCGGGCGTTGTGCCTCAGATTTCGTTGATATTCGGACCTTGTGCCGGTGGTGCGGTTTACTCGCCTGCTCTTACCGACTTTATAATGATGACAGAACAAAACTCATATATGTTTATCACCGGACCGAAAGTAGTAAAATCGGTTACAGGCGAAGACGTTACAACAGAGGCTTTGGGCGGTGCCGGTATGCACTCTCGCAAATCGGGGGTGGCTCACTTCAAATCGGCTTCGGAAGAGGAGTGCTTGCAGCTTACTCGCCAACTTATATCGTACATTCCACAAAACAATATGGAAGATGTACCTGTGGTGGAGTGCAACGACCCAATCAATCGTGCCGACGATGTGCTTAACGAAATAGTGCCCGATAATCCGAATAAACCTTATGATATGAAGGACATTATCCGCTCTATTGTAGATAATGGCGAGTTCTTGGAAGTGCAACCGCTTTATGCACAGAATATTATCTGCTGTTTCGCTCGTTTTAACGGAATATCGACAGGTATTATCGCCAACCAGCCTAAATTCCTTGCCGGTGTGCTTGACTGCGACAGTTCAAGAAAAGCAGCTCGTTTCGTACGTTTCTGCGACGCATTCAATATTCCTATCCTTACACTTGTGGATGTTCCCGGATTTTTGCCCGGTACAGGACAAGAATACAGCGGTATCATCGTTCACGGAGCCAAACTTATGTTTGCTTATGGCGAGGCTACTGTGCCTAAGGTAACCGTTACTATCCGCAAATCGTATGGTGGTGCTCACATTGTGATGAGTTGCAAACAATTGCGTGGCGACCTCAACTATGCTTGGCCTAACGCCGAAATCGCCGTTATGGGTGCAAGTGGTGCTGTTGAAGTACTCGAAGGTAAAAACATTGCATCTATTGCCGATGCCGATGAAAAAGCTAAATTTATATTTGACAAAGAGTCGGAATACAAAGAGAAGTTTGCCAATCCGTATCAGGCTGCATCTCGCGGTTATATCGACGATGTTATCGAGCCTCGCAATACTCGTTTCCGTATTATTCGTGCATTCCAGTCGTTGCAAAACAAAAAGGTAACCAATCCGCTTAAAAAGCACGACAATATACCTTTGTAATTTTATTTGTAATAATTATTAAAAATAGAATAATATGAATAATATGCCAAACGAAGTGGTAGCAATAGCAATGGCTCTTAGCCTCTATTTCAGCGATTCTATCCATGACCACGAAAGCAATGTGCTTACAATCAAACGTTCAAAATCGCCTTGGGGTGATAAAATTTATCAAGTAATCAACAAAACCAATTTATAAAAAGATGACACAATTCAAATTTGATATTAATGGCAATAAATATGAGGTCGAAATCAAATCTATCGACGGCAACTTGGCTGAAGTAGATGTTAACGGTAACCTGTATCAAGTAAATATTGATTCGGAACAAAATATGTCTATGCCTGTGGCACGACCTGTTGCCAAACCTGTTGTTACCCCCGCTCAGAATACCACACCGTTAGCTACTCCTGCCGTTGCTCCTCAAGCGGCAACGACACAACCTCCTTCGGGACAAGGCACAAAAACTATTAAAGCTCCGCTTCCGGGCAGTGTGCTTAAAGTGTTGGTAGATGTAGGTGCCGCTTTCAAAGAGGGCGATGTACTTATGGTAATGGAGAGTATGAAGATGGAAAACAACATCACCGCCGAATGTTCGGGTACTATCACCAAGGTGGTAGCTCCTGCCGGCACTTCTGTACTCCAAGATGATATTCTTTTTGAGCACAATTGATAAGTTGTTATTAGATTAGAGTTCCTATAAGGTAATGGCTTCCTATTGTTTGGGGGAGTCATTACTTTTGTATCATTAACTTATCAATATAGAAATTTGGTAGTATATTGTACGGCTTTTTTCTTACCTTTGTACTCGTTTGTTTTTAATTTAAATAACAAAGCAGCTAATAAATACAATTTCCGGATTATATCTAAAATGAATCACGAAATTTATATCAATCGGTGCATTACATTGGCTCAATATTCCGAAGGAAAAACCGCACCCAATCCAATGGTTGGTGCAGTGGTGGTTTATAACGATAAAGTTATCGGAGAGGGCTACCATAAGGAGTACGGCAAAACACACGCCGAAGTAAATGCAATATCGTCGGTAAAAGACAAAAGTTTGCTCAAACAATCTACATTGTATGTCAATCTCGAACCCTGTTCACACTATGGCAAAACGCCTCCATGTGCAGATTTGATAATTAGGAGCGGTATCCCAAGGGTGGTGGTGGGTATGCGAGATGTAAACCCTAAGGTAAATGGCAATGGTATCAATATGTTACGAAATGCAGGAATAGAGGTAATAGAGGGTGTTTTGGAGAACGACTGTAAGTATCTGAATAGACGTTTCGTTACTTTTATCGAAAAAAAACGTCCTTATATATTGCTCAAATGGGCTCAAACGTTTGATAATTTTATTGATATTCATAGATATAGCAGCGATGTAAAACCTCTAAAAATATCAAATAAGGTTACCAAAATACTCAATCATCAGATACGAACACAGGAGGCAGCTATAATGGTGGCTACTCGTACCGCAATATTAGACAATCCTCATCTTACGGTTCGTAAATGGAGTGGGCGAAATCCTGTTAGAGTGCTTATAGACAGAAGTCTAAAAGTCCCAGCAGACTTTAACATCTTTGATAACTCTACCAGAACCCTTATTTTCAATCAAATAAAGGAAGAGACAAAAGCTAATACCGAATTTATTAAATTGGATTTCGGAACAAATATTTTACCGCAAATATTATCAAAACTTTATGAGTATAATATACAGTCGCTTATAGTAGAGGGAGGAAGACAGCTCCTCGAGTCGTTTGTCGAATATGGCTGCTGGGACGAATGCCATGTAGAAGTATCGAATCAGATTATAAAAAATGGTGTGGCAGCTCCTATTTTAACCAATTATGATATTGTAAGCAAACATATTTTGGATAACAATAGTTGTTTTGTGTATAAAAATAATATTATTTAACTATTATTAAACCAAACATATAAGAATTATTTCGTAATTTTGTAAATTAAAAAAACATATAATCATAATGAAGAAAATTTTTACTATTTCTATTGCGGCTCTTTGTTTGATTGCTTGTGGAGGCAACTCAAAAAAAGAGGTTAAAAACCCTGTAAATCCCGATGTAACGTCTAATTCTGCCACTTCTATCGCTATAGGAGTGGTAAATACGGATTCTATTTTGGATAAATATACATTTGCAATCAAGGCTCGAGAAACAACAACCAAAAAAGCCGAAGACGCACGTCTATCTCTTAATACAAAGGCAAGACAGCTACAACAGGAGATGGCTGAGTTTCAAAAGAAAATTGAAAATAATGCTTTTTTGAGTCGTGAGAGAGCTGAGCAAGAGGCAAGTCGTCTTCAAAAAAAGGAGATTGAGGTAAGAACATTGGGCGAAACTCTCGAAGCACAATTTATGAGTGAGCAGCAGAAACTTTCGTTACAGCTAAAAGATAGTATTGCTTTGGCTATCAGTGAGGTAAATAAGGACAAAAGATTTGCTATCATTGTATCTACAAGTTCTTTGACCGATAATGTGCTTTATGCCGACGAAGCGTTGAATATAACGAATGAAATATTGGAGTTTCTAAATTCTCGGATTAAGAAGTAATTTTTTTTTTCAGCATAAATTAAAATGAAAGCCTTTTTACAAGGCTTTTTTTGTACCCTCATTAGAAATCAGTTGAGTTCTACATCTTTTATTTCTCAATTTCTGCATTAAATTTGCTACCTTTGTACGTTTTTTTTAATTAAATAAATAATAAAGATGAATAAAAAACAGTGTAACACGGTGGAGGTCATTCGTTTTCGACGTTTTGCCCGTAAGTCGTTCAGTGCGTTCAGAAGTATGCAAAAAGTGATTACTATCGGCTTTTTGTCGGGCTGTACCCTTATAAACGCTCATGCGGCTATGGTAAATCCGGAAGAGAAGATACGAATAGACAACTCCTTAGACTCCATTGCTCCGGGAGAGCTGGACGAAGTGGTGGTTACTGCTACAAAGGTAGAGTTGCCCTCGGGCATTGCTGCCAAGCAAGTAACCATAGTAGGTAGAACCGAGATAGAGCAGGCGCCCGTAAAGAGCGTTCAAGACCTCTTGAATTATGTGGCAGAGGTCGATCTCCTGCAACGATCTCCACACGGCGTACAAGCCGACATCTCACTTAGAGGCGGCTCAGCCGACCAAGTAGCAATACTCCTAAACGGAGTAAATCTGACAAACCCCCAAACAGGACATTACAGCCTCGACATCCCCGTCAATCTGTCCGATATAGAGCGTATCGAGATACTGCAAGGTCCTACGTCGCTTGCTTATGGAGCAAGTGCAATGTCGGGAGGTATTAACATTATTACCAAAAAAGATACCGCATCGAATGCTTATGCCAAACTCGAAGGTGGTATGTATGGACTTTTCGGAGCCGAACTCCGCGGTGCTTATCAAGCCAAAAACTATACACATAGCCTGTCGGTAGGTTATGGACGGTCTGACGGCTATATTCGCAATAGCGATTACAACATTTTAAATTCGCTTTTGCAAAGTCGTTTTACGATGGACAACGAGGCAATTATTGATTTTCAGTTCGGTTATAATGCAAAAAAATATGGAGCAAATACTTTTTATTCAGCTGCTTATCCGAACCAATATGACGACACCAAAGGCGTATTTGCATCGGTTAGGGGCGAGACAAGAGGTAAACTTAAATTGATTCCGCAAATATATTGGAGTAGCCATTATGACTGCTTTCAGCTTATACGCGAAGGTACGCCGGATGTACCTGCTTGGTACAAAGATCACAACTATCACCGGAGCGACCTGTTTGGTATCAACCTCAACGCTCAATACAGTTCGAGGTTTGGTATAACGAGTTTTGGTGGTGAGATACGCAACGAGGGTATACTCAGTTCTGTTCTTGGTAATACTATGACGGATACTATCGGCAAATACACAAAAACCTACAATCGTACCAATATCAACTATTTCGCCGAACATAACGTAATGCTCGATAGACTTACAATATCTGTTGGCGGTGTATTAAACTACAATACGGCAATAGTGAATACATTTCGTTTTTACCCTGCCATAAACGTCTCATATCGCCCTACCGACCGACTTAGTCTATATGCTTCGTGGGATATGGCAACACGTATGCCGACTTTTACCGAACTATTTTATACTACTCGTACACATGTGGGCAATGCCAGACTTTTGCCCGAATATACGCGTTCTGCCGAAGTTGGTTTCCGCTACCACAGCAGGATATTGTCGGTAAACAGCTCTGCATTTTATAGTGAGGGCGAAAACCTTATCGACTGGATTTATAACGAGACAGATTCAAAATGGTATTCGGTAAATGTAGCTAAAGGAAGTAAATTATCGACTATCGGGGCGAGTGGCAATGTGGTTGTTGATTTCGAAAATATTGTAGGCAGTGCCCAACCAGTCAACTTGTTGAGGATTGGTTATCAATATCTTACACAAAGTAGCGATGCCGCAAGCTACAACAACCCTATATCACACTATGTATTCAATTATCTGAAACACAAGTTTACTGCTACTTTTAACCACGATATAGTCAAAAACATGTCGATGACGTGGAACTTCCGTTGGCAAGACCGCCAAGGTTCATACACACAATACGTTGACCTAAAACCTGCCGTGAAGGTCGATTATAAGCCCTTTTTTGTTTTAGACCTTAAGGTCGATTACACTCTAAAAGGATTCAACATCTTTGTGGCTGCTAACAATATTTTCGACAACACTTATGTCGATTTCGGCAATATACCACAACCCGGCTTTTGGCTTACAGGCGGTGTTTCGTATATATTTCATTAAATTGGTGAAAAAAAGCCTTTTATAAAAGATAAAAGGCTTTTTTTAATTGGTTACATATAATGGTTTATGCAACTAATAGTTGATTATATCAACCTAAATAGACTTTAAGTAGTTTGTTTTTTGAGTTGTTTCTAAGTCTGCGTATGGCTTTTTCTTTTATTTGTCGTACCCTTTCACGCGTAAGTCCAAATTGGTCGCCAATCTCTTCTAATGTCATTTCGGGGCAACTTATTCCAAAAAACATTTTTACAATGTCTCTTTCTCTCTCTTGCAATAGGGCATCTAAGGCTCTCTCTATCTCTGTTAATAACGATTCGCTCATCAGTTTTTGGTCTGCATTAGGCGAATTGTCATTCATAAGTACATCGAGCAAAGAGTTGTCTTCGCCGTCAACAAATGGAGCATCTACCGAAATATGTCTGCCTGATACTTTCATAGTATCAGTAATTTTATCAAGAGGTAGGTCTAAGTCGGAAGCTATCTCTTCAGCAGATGGCAATCGTTCGTGTTCTTGTTCGAAACGTTGGAATGCTTTGTTAATTTTGTTCAAAGACCCTACTTGATTTAGAGGCAGACGAACTATCCTCGACTGCTCGGCTAATGCCTGTAAAATAGATTGGCGAATCCACCATACAGCATAAGAAATAAACTTAAATCCTCTTGTTTCGTCAAATTTTTCGGCGGCTTTAATCAAGCCAAGATTACCTTCGTCAATCAAATCCGGAAGCGACAACCCCTGATTTTGATATTGTTTGGCAACGGACACAACAAAACGTAAATTTGCACGAACAAGTTTGTCAAGAGCAGCGTGGTCGCCTTTTCTGATTCTCTGCGCCAACTCAACTTCTTGCTCAATGGTGATAAGCTCTTCTCTACCAATTTCTTGTAGGTATTTGTCTAAAGAATCACTCTCACGATTAGTAATAGATGGTGTGATTTTAAGTTGTCTCATTTTCTTGTATTAGGAAAATAAATTTGCAAAATTACAAAAAATAAATCAAAAATCAAAATTTAACATTGGACATAATAATGGAGCAAATGTTTAAAATTTAGAACACTAATTTTTTATCTATTTTGATTTTTTTAAAAAATGGAAAATGGCTAAATAAGTGTCGAAATATTGATGATATACGATTTTTTTATCCTACTGTTCAAGCCAAATTCTAACAACCAATTCCAAACTCAAAATTATTTCCTATCTTTGTGCTTCAAAAAAAATTTTTATGTCGGACAAAATTTCGGAGATTAACAAACTGCTCAATAGTGCCCAAATGGAGGCTGTTACATATTGCGACGGTCCGTCGGTAATAGTTGCCGGAGCGGGTTCGGGTAAGACACGCGTGCTAACCTACAAGATTGCCTACCTCATAGAACAGGGTTTCCCTGCAAGTTCGATTTTGGCACTTACCTTTACCAACAAGGCGGCAGGCGAGATGAAAGAGCGTATAATGCAAATAGTTGGGCAGAGTGTTGCTCGTTATTTGTGGACAGGTACTTTTCATTCGGTGTTTTTGAGGATATTACGTCAGGAGGTCGATGCCATCGGCTTTTTGCCTGACTTCACCATCTACGACACGCAAGACAGCAAAACTCTGGTAAAGAGCATTATAAAAGAGATGAACCTTGACGAAAAAGTCTATTCGCCTTCAGGGGTTTATAATCGTATTTCGGCGATGAAAAACCGCCTTATTACCACTGCCGCATACAGAGCTAATCAGGATTGGGTAAAAGACGATTTCCATTCGGGCAGGCAGCATTTTATCGACATTTTTCAAGCCTATTGCACGCGTTGTAAAGAGGCAAACGCTATGGATTTCGACGATATTTTGGTATATACCTTTACCCTTTTTAAAAACAATAAAGAGGTTTTGGAGAAATACCAAAAACGTTTTGCCTTTATCCTTGTCGATGAGTATCAGGACACAAATATTGCTCAACATCAGATAATTAATATGCTGGCGGGAGCACATCATCGTATAGCCGTTGTAGGCGACGATGCGCAGAGTATTTACTCGTTTCGCGGTGCCAATATCGACAATATTTTGTACTTTCAGAAAAGTTTCGAGGGCTGCCGCATATTCAAACTCGAGGAAAACTATCGTTCGACCCAAACAATAGTAGATGCAGCCAATTCACTGATAGAGAAAAATCGTTTTCAGATACCCAAAAAAGTTTTTTCCAACCTGCCTAAGGGCGATAAAATAAAGGTAATGAGTTGCTTTACCGACCGCAATGAAGCCGAAACCGTTCGCGATGAGATACAGAAAGCTGTTTGGGGAGGTAATTCATATTCGGATATAGTGGTGCTTTATCGTACCAATGCCCAAAGCCGTGTGTTCGAAGATGCTCTTCGTAATAGCAATATTCCGTACCGTATCTATGGCGGACTTAGTTTCTATTCTCGAAAAGAGATAAAAGATGTGTTGGCATATATGAGGCTTGTTATTAATCATTTAGATACAGAAAGTCTTCGCCGTATTATCAACTATCCGGCTCGCGGTATCGGCGAAAAGAGTTTGAGCAAGTTGATGAGTTTTGCTCAAAGCCAGAAGATTAGCCCGCTAAATTTTATTTTTGATATAGATAATTTGCCTAACGACTTCAATGCAGGCACCAAAGGCAAGTTGAAAAAGTTTGGCGATATAATAGGTTCGTTAACAGAGTTTTATAAAACAAACGATGCTTATCAGACTGCCGAGAAGATAATAATAGACAGCGGTATAATGGGCGAACTGTCGTCTAACGACGATGTGGAGAATGTCTCGCGACGTGAGAATGTACGTGAGTTGCTTAGTGCTATCCACGAGTATTGCGATCAGAAGCGTGCGTTGGGTGACGAAAACCCGTCTCTATCGGAGTTTTTGGCGGAGGTGTCTCTGCTTACCGACCAAGACACAGATACAGAGGCAGAACGCGATATGGTAACGCTTATGACCATACATTCGGCAAAGGGTTTGGAGTTTGGCTATGTCTTTGTGGCAGGGCTTGAGGAAGAGCTTTTTCCTTCGTCGATGTGTGCTACCGAGCGAGAGATAGAGGAAGAGCGTCGACTTCTATATGTGGCAATAACACGAGCCAAAGAGCGATGCCTTTTGTCGTATGCAAAGACGCGTTTCCGTTGGGGTAACATAATCTATTGTACTCCAAGTCGGTTTCTTAGCGACATCGACGAACAGTACCTCGATATGCCTCCGACATTCAACCACTACGACGATACTTTCTATATCGACAACGACAACAGAAGGGTTTTCCCTTCGTTTGTAAAGTCGAAAACCGGCTTTACTATCACAGATAAAAAGGTCGATATGGCATCATTGCCAAGCAACTTTAAGCCTGCTTCGCAAATCCACTCAACTGACGGAGGTGGTGCAAAGTTCGACTTTGTCAAGGGTGACAGGGTAGAGCATTCGCTGTTTGGTAGAGGCACTATAATGGAAATAATGGGGCAGGGCAGCGATACGAAGGCAAGGGTCGATTTCGATGCAAGCGGACAGAAGACCTTACTGTTGAAATATTCTAAATTGCTTATAGTGTGATTGTTCGTTGTGATAAAAATATGATTGAGGTTATCTAAAACCTAAAATTGAATATTTATTACATTTTTGTATAAAAATAATGGTAAATTTGCGGATTATTCAAAAGGAGATGGTAAAAAATAATGTGAAAGTAGTAGATACAGTATTTATCATAACAATACAAGTGATTATGTTGGTCTTATGGATATTGCTTGTTGCAAATATAAAAAAATACAGATGCTATTACCTCAATAAAATTGCTATATGTAAGAGACACAATAGTTTATAAATAAGTGTATTATGAAAAGTTTTGATAGCAATTTTCAGCAGCTAACTAACAGAGATATTCCTACAATCCTAAAACTTGTATCTTATCCTAAATCCGGTAAGTTTGAAAGTGATTTTGGTTATGAACAAAATTTTCGAACTCAAAGGCCAAAACAGTTCAAGATGTTTATGAGTAATGGTATAATAATAAAGGACTTTTGTATCCTTATGTTTAATTTTAGTTTATATCTTTTATTAAAAAAAATATAAATACCCTAATAGTGAAACGTTTAATAGCATCAGTCGTTTTTATCTTTGCTGTGTCGATATGCTATACACAGAGTGTGTATGTTCGTGGTTATGTGGTAGATAGTAGCAACAACAGTTTAGATGCTATCAATGTGGTGCAAAAAGGCACATCGCACGGCACTGTTACCAACGAAAAGGGTTACTTCGAATTGCCTATATTACTTACCGGGGCAGATACTCTTGTGTTTTTCGGAGTTGGATATAAAGATAGGTTCAAGATATTACCGAAACATATTGATAAATCGCTTACTATCAATGTAGTATTACAACGCGACACTACTCTACTTCGAATAGTGGACATTAGTGCCATTCAGAAGACAAAGGGTTCGACTGTGGGTATAGATACTAAGGTACTACGTCTTACGCCCGATGCTGTGGGAGGTATTGAGAGTTTGGTCAAGATGCAGCTTGGCGTAAGTTCGACTAATGAGATGAGTTCGCAATATTCGGTACGTGGTGGCAGTTTCGACGAAAACTCGGTGTATGTCAATAGTATAGAAGTCTATCGTCCATTGCTCATACGCTCGTCGCAACAAGAGGGTTTGAGCATTATCAATCCCGATTTGGTAGGTAAAGTCAATTTTTCGGCGGGCGGATTTCCTGCCAAATATGGCGATAAAATGTCGTCTGTACTCGATATAGAGTACAAAAAGCCCGAAAAATTTGAAGGCAACTTTACAGCAGGCTTTATAGGTGTATCGGCTTATGTTGGAAATAATAGTGGTAAACTTTCTATGACTCACGGTATTAGATACAAATCTAATCAATATCTGCTATCCGACAAATTGAAATTAAAAAACGGTAAAGCTATTTTCAAAGGATTGGATACAAAAGGCGACTTTAATAACTCGTTTGTTGATTATCAAACTTTTATTAATTATAATTTTACTAAAAAATGGACTGCGTCGTTTTTGGGTAATGTGTCGCAAAACCTCTATAACTTTGTTCCCAAATCGCGAAAAGTGCAGTTTGGTACTGCCACAATGCAACGCGAGTTTAATGTCAATTTTATGGGTAGCGAAAAAGATAAGTTTACCACATTCTTTGGTGCAATATCGCTAGACTATAAGCCGTTGAACCATACAGAGCTGAAACTAACTGTATCGGCTTTTAATACCTATGAATCTGAGCGTTACGACCTAATCGGGGCTTATTCGCTCTCCGATGTGCGTGTCGAAGGTTCGGGCGAACGCAAAACCGAACTGCTCGGCAGCGGTGTATTTCACGAACACGCCCGCAACAGTCTCATGGCGACAGTATTCAATGTTGCCCATTCGGGTAGAACCCCTTTGTGGAAAAGTACTTTGGAGTGGGGTGTGTCGGCTGGTAGAGAGATAGTCGCCGACAAAATACGTGAGTACGAACGTCGCGACTCGTCGCAATACTCCTTGCCTCACGATGGGCAAGAGATACGGATGATTTACAACCTCACCTCGAATAATTCGATAAACTCATTACGTTTGCAAGCCTACCTGCAGCAGGTTTACCGTCTTACGATGCTCAAAGCCGACTGGACTTTCAATATCGGTATCAGGGCTAACTATTGGGGTTTTAACGACGAATGGCTCATATCGCCACGCCTAAATATTACAATCGACCCTAAAGAGAGCAAAGCGAATAATAGAGATTTGATATTTCGCCTTGCCGCAGGCATATATTACCAATCGCTTTTTTATAAAGAGATACGACAAACATTCAACGATGATTTGGGCAACACACATATCGCTATTAATCGCGATATTAAGGCTCAACGCTCAGGGCATTTAATGGCAGGAATGGACTACTATTTCAGACTATGGCATCGTCCGTTCAAGTTCACTACCGAGCTATATTATAAGCCTGCCGACAGAATTATTCCCTATTCTGTGGATAATGTAAGGGTACGCTATGCAGGCGAAAATCAGGCTGTGGCGTACACCGCAGGTATCGACCTGAAGCTCTTTGGAGAGTTTGTGCCCGGAGTCGATTCGTGGGTGTCGTTATCTTATATGAGCAGCAAAGAGGATATTGTGCGTATAGGCAACGATATGTCGGGCGACCACTATTCTGTCTTTACAAACAAAGGTATGTACCTCGGCGAAGTATATCCATCGTATATACCGCGTTCCAACGAGCAACGGTATAGTGTATCGCTATTTTTTCAGGACTATATGCCAAACTACCCCCAATATAAGCTCAATCTAAAGCTTGTATGGGCTGATGGGCTGCCATTTGGTCCGCCACGAACCGAACGTTATAAAGCCGTTTATAGAGCCAAGCCTTATCGTCGTGTAGATATAGGGGTTTCGCGTGAGTTTATCGCAGGCAGAGACAAGTTGCTCAACAAACAGCGATATGTCAAAAACTTAAGCCTTCATCTCGATTTGCTAAATCTTTTCGACATCAAAAACGAGAGTTCGCACTACTGGGTGTCGGATGTTTCAGGTATTCAATGGGCTGTGCCAAACTATTTGACTAACTTTATGGTCAATTTTAGGGTATCGGTTGGTTTTTAGTTGTTTTGTTATTATTTAAAAAAATGTAAAATGTGGTTAGAGAAAAAAATATTTTCACTGCTTGGTTGGAAAGCCGAAATCAAAATCGACCTTCCGGATAAATGTGTGGCGTGTATTGCTCCACACACCTCCAATTGGGATTTTTTCTATTGTGTTATGTTCAAGGAGGCGTATCGTATACAGGTTAATTTTTTAATCAAAGAGGAGTGGACAAAATCTATTGTTGGTGGAATAATACATCGGCTCGGAGGTATAGGTGTTCGCAGAGATAAATCTCAGTCGTCAACCGATATTTATGCCAAAGTGTTCGACAATCATAAAGTTATGCGTATAGCTATCACTCCCGAAGGTACTCGGTCGGCAAACAAGGATTGGAAGCTTGGTTTTTACTATATAGCCCTAAAAGCTAATGTACCTATTATACTCGTCAGCCTCGATTACAAAACCAAAACTCTTACTATCGATCGACTAATAGTGCCCAATGGTGATGTCGATACCCAAATGGCAGAGATAAAAGCTCATTACAAAGGAGTTACGGCACGTTATCCTGATAGGTTTTTGATATAGAATTATGAGGTAAGGTCAATATTATTTCCTCTACTTTCTAAGCCAAAATCAAACAAAAAACTATTTCTGTCCGATATACAGTTAAACATCTTCCCTAATTTGGAATTTGGGCTAAACAAAAAAACACCCAACTTTTTCGGTTGGGTGCTTTTTTATATACAATATTACTCTTCGTCGTTTTGAGTAGCCTCGTACTCTTTGATAAGTTTGTCCTGTACGTCGGTCGGACAAAGTTCGTAAGAACTGAATTTCATTGCAAACGAAGCCCTGCCTCCGGAGATAGAACTCAATGCTGTAGAGTACGATGACACCTCTTTCAAAGGTACTTTGGCCTTTAGGTGTTCGAAACCGCGTTCGGAGTTCATACCCAACACCATACCGCGACGACCCTGCAAATCGCTCATTACGTCACCCATACGGTCGGATGGCACAAGTACATCGAGGTCGTAGATAGGTTCGAGCAATTTTGGACCTGCCTCCTTAAATGCTTGTGCAAAGGCATTACGTCCTGCCAAACGGAACGATATTTCGTTACTGTCAACAGGGTGCATCTTACCGTCGTAAACGATAACACGTACATCGCGAGCATACGAACCTGTGAGAGGGCCCTGCTCCATTCTGTCCATAATACCTTTGAGTATAGCCGGCATAAAGCGAGCGTCTATGGAACCACCCACGATAGAGTTGATAAATATGAGTTTGCCCCCCCAGTCGAGGTCTATCTCTTGCGTATCACGAACAGATATTTTGTACTCCTGTCCATTGAATTTATAGACCTCTTGAGCAGGAACATCCTCCTGATATGGTTCGATAATGAGGTGCACCTCACCAAATTGTCCGGCACCGCCCGACTGCTTTTTGTGGCGATAGTCGGCACGAGCAGCTTTAGTGATAGTTTCTCGATATGGAATACGCGGTTCGCTGTACTCAATCATTATCTTGTCGAGGTTTTCGACTCTCCATTTAAGTGTTCTCAGATGGAATTCGCCCTGACCCGATAGTATGGTTTGACGTAGCTCTTTGGAACGTTCGATAACCCAAGTTGGGTCTTCTGCATGGAGACGGTTTAGAATTTCGCCGAGCTTTTCGTCTTCGCCCTCATTTTTAGCCTTTATAGCACGACGGTACTTAGGAGCGGGATAGTTTACTTCCGGGAAAACCCAATCCACATCCTTACCGTTGACGGTATTGCCTGTGCGTACATCTTTGAGTTTAACGGTAGCACCTATATCACCTGCTACCATCTCATCTACCTGTGTACGAGTCTGACCTGCTACGGAGAATATCTGCGAGATACGCTCTTTGTTGCCGTTGCGGCTAACATTTGTCATATCGTCGCCACCCTTTATTTTGCCCGAAATAACTTTGAAATATAGCACCTCACCAATGTGTGGTTCGACGCTTGTTTTGAAGAAAAATAGCGATGTAGGGGCGTTAGCATCGGGTTTTACCTCTACACCACCTGTAGTAACCGGTGCTGTCATCTCAACAGGAGAGGGAGCAACGGCACCCAAGAACTCCATAAGGCGACGAACACCCATCGACTTACCTCCACAGAGGCACAGTACAGGATATATACCGCAATTTATCAATCCTTTGTGAATACCTTCGAATATCTCCTCCTCTTTGAGTGAACCTTGCTCGAAGAAACGCTCCATTAGTGTCTCGTCGTTTTCTGCTGCTGCCTCGATGAGCGCTGCGTGGAGTTCTTCGGCTTTTGCCTTTTCGGAGTCGGGTATGTCGAGCTCTTCGGGTTGCCCACCTTCGGGTTTCCAACGATACATTTTGAGTTTTAATACATCTATTACCGCATTAAAAGCTGTACCTGCATTTACAGGATATTGTACCAAAGCTACTTTACCGCCGAAGCTCTCGCGGAGTTGCTCAAATGTTTTGTCGAAGTCTGCCATCTCTCTGTCGAGTTGATTAACGGCAAATATTACTGGTTTTCTGAATTTATCGGCATAGCGGAAATGGTTGTGCGTACCTACCTCAACACCGTATTGAGCATTTACCAATATAACGGATTGTTCGGTAACAGCCAACGAAGTGATCGCTCCACCAACAAAGTCGTCGGCACCCGGACAGTCGATGATATTAATTTTTTTGTTTGCCCATTCGGCAGTAATAATGGTTGGCAATACCGAATAGCCATACTCCTGCTCCACGGGGAAATAGTCGGACACTGTGTTTTTGCCCTCAATAGTGCCTTTGCGTTTAATGGCACCGCTCTCGAAAAGCATCGCTTCTACCAAGGTAGTTTTACCTGTTCCAGCACTGCCAAGAAGCGAAACGTTTCTGATTTCCGAAGATTTATAAATTTTCATAAAATAATGGTTATTTGTTATTTGTATTTATTTTTTTGATAAAGGTCAATTGTCATTTTTCTCTATACTATCGACATTTTTTTCGTCTGTTGTATCGTTGGTATCAACATTTTTATCCTCAACTTTATCTGTATTTTCGGATAATGGCTTATTGTCGATATTGGCATCTAAAAGTTCTTCGCCTCTGCTTTTCCATGGACGTTCGCCCAAAATCTCTTTCACATCGTCGGCAAACAGCACTTCGCGTTCGATTAGGATATTGGCTATCTGTCTAACCTGTTCGGCGTGTGTAGTAAGAATATTCAAGGCTCGTTCGAATTGGGTATTAATCATATCCTTTACCTCTTTATCGATATTTTGACTTGTGGCATCGGAGTATGGTTTGGAAAAACTATATTCGTACTGCCCTGTAGAGTCGTAATAACTTACATTTGGCAGATTGTCGCTCATACCATAGAATGCTACCATAGCATAAATCTGTTTTGTGGCACGTTCGAGGTCGTTTAATGCCCCTGTGGATGCGGTATCGAAA
Source organism: Porphyromonadaceae bacterium COT-184 OH4590 (assembly GCA_000768855.1). Taxonomy (GTDB): domain Bacteria; phylum Bacteroidota; class Bacteroidia; order Bacteroidales; family Paludibacteraceae; genus F0058. The sequence continues at coordinate 21,965 of JRAN01000046.1, forward strand.
AATACTTTTTCGGCAGCACGTCCGCCAAGCAACGAGCAAACCTCGTCGAGAATGTGCTGACATGTGGTAAGCTGACGCTCTTCGGGTAGATACCACGCTGCTCCCAACGCCATACCGCGAGGCACTATTGTTACCTTTACCAGCGGATTACCGTGTTCTACGAGCCAGCTTATAGTGGCGTGTCCCGCCTCGTGGAATGCCACGGCTCGTTTCTCCTCTACGGTCATTATTTTGTTTTTCTTCTCCAAACCGCCTACTATACGATCAACTGCATCAAGGAAGTCTTGTTTGCCGACAGCGTTACGCTCTTTGCGTGCTGCAATGAGAGCTGCCTCGTTGCAGACATTGGCAATATCGGCTCCTGAAAATCCGGGCGTTTGGCGAGCAAGAAAATCTTTGTCTAAGTTGGCATCAAGTTTTAGCGGACGAAGATGAACTTCGAATATCTCTTTGCGTTCGTGTAAATCGGGCAAATCGACATGTATTTGTCGGTCGAAACGTCCGGCTCTAAGCAATGCCTTGTCGAGTATATCGGCTCTGTTGGTGGCTGCAAGTATGATTATACCGGAGTTTGTACCAAAGCCGTCCATCTCTGTGAGTAGTTGGTTTAGAGTGTTTTCGCGTTCGTCGTTAACGTTCATATTGGGGTTTCTGCCTCTGGCACGCCCCACAGCGTCTATTTCATCAATAAAAATGATACAAGGAGCACTTGCTTTTGCCCTTTGGAAAAGGTCGCGTACACGGCTCGCTCCCACGCCTACAAACATCTCGACAAAATCGCTGCCCGCAAGCGAGAAAAACGGCACCTCAGCTTCACCCGCTACAGCCTTGGCTAATAGGGTTTTACCCGTTCCCGGAGGTCCTACAAGTAGGGCGCCTTTTGGTATTTTACCGCCGAGTTCAGTATATTTTTTAGGGTTTTTTAGGAACGAAACTATCTCTTGTATCTCCTCTTTGGCTCCTTGTAAACCTGCCACATCTTTGAAGGTAATATTTACGCTATTCTTTTTGTCAAAGAGCTGAGCTTTACTTTTGCCTACCGAAAAAACACCGCCACCGCCGCTCATACGCCTATTAAGGAAGAAAAATAGTCCTATTATCAGTACAAACGGAAGGATATTAAGTAGTATAAAGCTAAGGTAGTTTCTGCCCTCCTTATATAGTATGTCGCCTGTGTAGATACCGCGTGTTTTGAGGTCGGCAAGCTGTTTTTCCATCTCTGATATAGAACCGAAACTCGATTTTACCTTTACACTCTTTTGCCCCTTGTAGTCGATTTTTTTTTCAAAAAGCGATGCCGAACAAGCTGTATCAACTTCAGCCTCTATGGTACCTGCGGTTTTGTCGATAGTGATTTTTTTTGTACAATTGTCTGCTAAAACACTTTGAAATTTAGATATTGGTATCTCTCGCGACATCTGTGTGTCGTCATTAAAAAAGTATGATGCAATAAAAAACAGAGCTATAGCCAAGTACACCCAATAAAAATTAAACTTTGGTTTAAATGGCTTTTGCTGATTGTTATTTGATTTATTTTGATTGTTGTTATTACTCATTATTTATAGAAATGTTTCTTTTTGTGGGTGCAAAGATAATAAATTTTTTAGAAAACATATTAACTAATGTAACTTTATATTTATTATATATAAAGGAATCTATCAATATTTGATTGTAAGTACATAAAAGAAAAATACACTTTTAAACAAAAAAATATATTTTTTTGTTTATTTAAAAATATTCATTATCTTTGCAATAATTAATATTCATAATTATTGTATTGGAGATGCTGATAGCCAATAAGTGGAAGCAATTATTAAAAACTATTTAATATTATGAAGAATTTAAATTTATTAACACTAATTATTGCAGCAACAGTATTGTCGTTTACAAACTGTAAGAGAGAGTACGAACAACCTAAAAAAAGTTTTTCTATAGAAAAGCAATGGCTACTCCCAGAGGAAGTGGATATAGAATTAGAAGGAGTAACACTAAAAGCCAAAATATTATTTGATATATCTGTTACTAAGCCGGGATATTTTATATATGCACTGCAACAAAAGGATTTGGCAGCACTATTAGGAATAGCACCTAATTCTTGGTTTTATCAAGAAATAAACGAAGTATCAATACAGAAAAAGGATGAAACTTCGGGTAGTTTAAAAATTAAAATATTAAGGGATGACGGAGAATATAAAGAATCAACTATAGATTATGAGAATTTATCTGAGAATACAGTAACCCTAAAAAGCGAAGAAGGAGAGACAGAAGTAACTGCTATACAAGAAAAAATACAGCTCGTTTATGTAGAGCCATAATAATTTTACAATATGATTCTAAAAAAGCTATCTATTATATAGTTAGCTTTTTTAGAATCATATCAATGACTCAAATCCATATCTATTTATCATCTCATAAAAAACATATATTGATTTATAGATATAAATAGTCATCCCTTAAAAACTCTCTTTAAGTGAGATTCGATTTTCAAATGGGCTCTCGCTTATTGTTTTGATAAGCAGCCAAAGAGCTCTCATGGC
>JRAN01000047.1 GCA_000768855.1 Porphyromonadaceae bacterium COT-184 OH4590
ATTATGCCAGATCTGACACTTTCTTCACATAAACACTTGGGGCAATTCATATTTTTTTTGCACAAAGATACATATATATATTTAATTAGCAATACCAAATATTCAAATGTTATAATATCTGAAGCAACAGAAATTCGTTTGCAATTTATTCTCAATAGTAAAGAGTCGTACTCCTTTCTTCTTTCCACAGATAGCTTTTGCATATATAGTGTATCGGAATCTCTTGAACTCAGATAAGGGGGATAAGCCTGCTCCAAGCCATCTTCTTCTATCCATTGTTTCAAGAGTTCAAAATCTTTTCTATTTTGCAGAAAATGGACTACCATATCTTTATCGGTAGGAATCGTGTATTGGGGTTCTCCACAACTACAAAACAATGTCCCTAAAATAATCATCAATGCTCCCCGCATAGCTCAATTTGTAAAAACATCTCCCCTTGTGGCAATAAATGTTACTTTACGATTATGAAATAAACTTTTTTACCAAACACATTCTACTTGCCTATTATTTTTTTGCAATATAAAAAAACAAATAAGAATAATGAAACTACATAATTAACAATAAAATGAGATAAAGGTGCAGGTATTACAGAAGATTTATCCAATTGAATTTCTATCCATTCGTATTCCATATATGGTGGATATTTTATAAAATAATAAATTGTAAACCCTATTAGAATACAACAAAAGCAGATTATCATACATTTGAAGAACATTATTTTATAACTGATTATACATAATACTGCATTCCCAACAAATAAAACTGCACAAAATAAAATTATATATATATCAGATAACCAGTTATTTTCATATATATTTTTTACAGGTAAAATTCCATTATATAATATAATCATTATAGACAAGAAAAATACTGTATTAAATAAAATAGAAAATATTTGTATACATAACGACTTCTTTTTGAGAAATAAAGAAAGCACATTTAGTATTAAAATTAATCCTACAAACAATAAAGAAATCAGTATACTCATATTTTTTTATATTTTAGAGAAATAGCCTGTAAAACTTCTTTTAATATCAAAGGTGAAATCTACGTTAATCACCTCGCAATCAGATATTAATATAAAATCACCTCCTTTATTATAATCCTCTTGATAATTTTGATATGATTTATTATCTATATAATATCCAGAACTAAATGGATTTTTAGATACAATATTATTAGAAACATCCCAATATCCCAATGGCTGACTAATATAACTGGAAGGAGCAAATAAATCAAATTTATTGTCTTGAAAATCAAAAGAGTCTATAAAATACACTGCTATTTTCTTATAATTTATTCTATATGTATCATTGCCCATATAATAGATTATTCCGGATGGGGTTATTCGGAGAATAAAGTTTCCAAGGGTTCCATATAAATCATCTAAAGGGTCTCCTATAGAAGACATATAACTTAATTCATTTATATTATATCTATCTAACAATGTAGTCTTAACACCCTCATTATTAACTCTTATCTGTCTATTACTAAAACTTCCAAAACTATTGCCTATCCCTAATATCTGTGGAAGGACTACATCTTTGTTTTGTATCATTTCCCTTAACCTTTGGCAAAATAAGTTGATAGAAGCTTTCGTTTCCCACATTTTAGCTTTTATTCTCTTTAATGTAGGATATATTCTTTCAAAATGCTTGAGCCAATCCATTGTAACAATATTCGTTATAATATCACTATAATATGGTTTTTGAGCAATATTTCTACTAAACCAAATATCTTGACATCTTGAAGCTTTTTCCCAACTTGGATTTTGTGCTTTCATCACTTTAGGAACAAATTCTACGACATGTATTTTCATATAATCGTTTTTATCTTTTGGAAAATCATACTTCTTCCCTTCCAATTCAAAAACGACATATAATTTTAAAATATTGTTACCTCCTTTCTTAAAGAGTTTCCCTGTAAGAGGAATACTTATCTTGTTGTGTTCATATTTAATAACATATGTTCTTTTAAACAATCGGTCATCGCCTAAAACCCCATAATCGGCATCATATATTTCAAAAGTAACTTCTTTCCCTATAGTTTCCTTATGTACTTTAAAACGAAATGTCAAATCTTCGCTGTAAGGATGCAACCTTATTTTCTCCCCTTCTTTATTTACCCAATAACCTTCTAATATTTGAGGTTCACTATCCTTTACAGTTACCGTTATTGTTTTATTATACTCAACACTGGGGACATCTAATGTTATTCCTATCTTTTCCATCATTCAATCTGTTTGTTTAATTACTTTTAATTCTATCTGCTCAAAGTCTTCTTTTATTTTGTAATC
>JRAN01000048.1 GCA_000768855.1 Porphyromonadaceae bacterium COT-184 OH4590
TATTATGCCAGATCTGACACTTTCTTCACATAAACACTTGGGGCAATTCATATTTTTTTTGCACAAAGATACATATATATATTTAATTAGCAATACCGAATATTTATATGAAAATAATCCTAAAACAGAGGATGGAAAATATATAAGTGTGAAGACACAAAAAATAATAGAACCAGGTAATGAGGTTATTGGACATCAAAATCAATCTTGGAGAGAGTATCAAGAAGCACCGGAAAACCAAACAAAAACAAGAAAACAAGTCATCGAAGATTATAATGATGTAACCAATTTAGGATTTGAAGATAAAAGAGAAAGTTCTTCTGATGGAGGAAAANAAGATTATAATGATGTAACCAATTTAGGATTTGAAGATAAAAGAGAAAGTTCTTCTGATGGAGGAAAATATAAAGGATGTGAACATTAAATGATTGAAACTATGCACATAGATGAGCTAAAAAAAATTCTTTTAGAATGGGATTTGGGGAAATTAGAAAATGCTTTAAAAAATTACCAAATTAATGAATGTGATAAATTTGGTAATACCATATTACATTATTATTTAAAAACCAAAAAAGACAAAGAGGTATCCGTAAAATCAATAGTTGATTTATTTATAAAAAACGGAATAGATATTAACCAGAAACAAAAGGATAAACAATTTGGGTTTAGTGCTCTGCATTTAGCCGTGAACACTCAAAATTTGGAAGCCTTTAATTACCTAATAGAAAAAGATGCAGATATAAATGCACAAGATATTAATGGAAATACGGTTTTANCATTTAGCCGTGAACACTCAAAATTTGGAAGCCTTTAATTACCTAATAGAAAAAGATGCAGATATAAATGCACAAGATATTAATGGAAATACGGTTTTATCTTCAGCAGTTTTTAATTATAACCGAAATGTAGATATTTATAGTGAAATGATAACCCAATTAATGGATAAGGGAGCAAATGCTGACTTAAAAAATAATTATGGTGTAAGTGCCCGTTCATTAGCTAATAACATAGCTNATAGTGAAATGATAACCCAATTAATGGATAAGGGAGCAAATGCTGACTTAAAAAATAATTATGGTGTAAGTGCCCGTTCATTAGCTAATAACATAGCTTCTGATGTAAGAAAGTTTTTTAAATAAAAGCAATGTCTATAGATTTAGTTTTTGAATATCTATAAAGTGGAATTGAAGATACTGAATTAGAGCGACTTTGCTATAACAGATATAGATGGTATAATTCGGGAACAGGCTGTTACATCAGCCAAGACCCGATAGGGTTAGCGGGCGGTAATCCTACACTGTATGGGTATGTCAAGGATGTAAATTCGTGGATTGATGTTTTGGGATTAGCCAGTGAATTTGAGATAGGGCCTTATGGAGATATTACAGGTCCGGCACATGTTAGAGATGGATTAACAGGTCATGAACTTCTTCAAAGCGCATGGTTAAGGCAAAATCACAATATTTCAAGAAGTTCAGATATCGGAAAAATGAATCCTTCAATCGCACTGACAGAACCTGATATGCATAAAAATATATCAATACTACAGACTCGATATGGATTGGGTGGAGCTAAACTAAAAGGACAGAGTGCGTTACAAAATATTAATAGAAATGCAGCATTAACAAGAAGAGGTATTTATGAAGGCTTATTAAATAGAGGATGGGAGCCAGCTAATGCTAAACGTTATGCAACAGAATTAACAATGAAACTTCGAGAAGATGCTATTGATTTTGCTAAAAAACAAGGTTATATATGTAATGGTTAAAATAAAATGAAAGAAGTATTTGCAAAATGTATCCCTTTCAATAATAATAAGAAAGGTAGAATTGGAGGTAATCCCCCTATCCTTATTCAGAATCAGGTTCCAAATGAATACAAATTCTATGCAACATTAGTTCATCCTGAAAAAACAAACAAAATGTTGTCCATTCTGATTCATCAAAATTTTGAAACACTTATAACCAATAATATTTACCCAAATATTGCCGTAAAAGTGTTTGAACATGATTTTTCAGCGGAAAGTAATTTTAATGAAAAGAGTATTAAAGACATATCAACAGCTTCTATTAGTGACTATAAAAATCAATTGAATAACGATGATTTTCCTTTAATTAGAGTTGGAGGAGAGCCTGTTTTTATACAACATAAAGATTATTATTATAAGCAATTAGTTAATGATAATTATTCTTTTTTACTACAAATCGACGAAGAAGGATATAGTGATGACTTACTCACAGGAGACTATCCTTTTTCATATGGTTCATTATTTTTATATAAGCAGAATGCTACAGGAGAAGTTATAGCAGGTTTTTGGCAATACTCTTAATAATATTCAACAGCTACCTTTCGTGAATGGAAATGTTCCGTCTTTCACTTGAAATGACCAAAGTTATGGGAAGTTAAAAAACGGCTTCCCTTAACTTTTTAATTTTCATTTCCCCACCATTTCAATCACCAATTTTTGCTTTTCCACCTTTACCGAAATTTGGTCAGACGGAAAAAATCCGGCATCTTTCAACCATTTTTTGTAAATCTTTGGATAGAAAATCAACCTTTCAAAAAAAGTTATCAACACCCTATTTCCCATCTATTCCCCCTCTCCTTTTTATCTTGTTTGGTACGCTTTTAAGGGGATGGGCTTATTGTATTTTTCGGGATGGGTTTTAGCGGAGTTTTTTTCTATTGTTTTTTTCTTTCGGCTCTGCCATGCAGAGCAATCGGGGGGCTTTCCTTTCTTCCGCCTTTGTCGGAACATTGGCGGAGTGGTTTTTGTGGCTTTGCCACTAAAAAATGACTTTTTCGGCAAAAAAGTTTCTCTTTTCGGGGGCTTTTTTGCCTGTTTTTGTCCCTTTTTTGCCCTCTTTTTGGTTTGGATATAGTTAAATATTCTTAAATCTTCGTGTTTTTGAAGAAAATTATCGCCAATCCGCTTTTTTGCCGTCAATCCCTTTATTTATCGTGGTTTCCTCCCTGTTTCCCTCGCCCCTTTCCCAAAGGCTTTTGAGCGGGGAGAGAGGTAGCAAAACAGACCCGCAACAACATCCCTAAAAAATAGGAAGAACCACAAACAAAACGCCCCGATAACCGCCGAGCCGATAGCAATACCAATCAAGCCGTAGAACACCCCTAAAACAATCTATAACCAATAAAAACAGCCCGCAAAGCGGGCAAAAAAGGGGGGCAAAAAATATCTGCCGAAGGCAGACATAAACAAAATATAAAATACAGTAAATCAAACAACAAAAGAACCAAAGAGCCACCCCCGACAGACAACCCGCCAACAAAACCTGCCGACCTAAAACCCGAAGCACCCCGACCGCCCCGACAACCGATAAAANACAAAAGAACCAAAGAGCCACCCCCGACAGACAACCCGCCAACAAAACCTGCCGACCTAAAACCCGAAGCACCCCGACCGCCCCGACAACCGATAAAACGCTGCCAACCAAGCACACGCAACGACACACGGCAAACTCACAACCCGCTAATAACCAATAAAACCAGCCCGCAGAGCGGGCAAAAAAAGGGGGGTAAAAAATATCTGCCGAAGGCAGACATAAACAAAATATAAAATACAGTAAATCAAACGACAAAAGAACCAAAGAGCCACCCCCGACAGACAACCCGCCAACAAAACCTGCCGACCTAAAACCCGAAGCACCCCGACCGCCCCGACAACCGATAAAANGCTGCCAACCAAGCACACGCAACGACACACGGCAAACTCACAACCCGCTAATAACCAATAAAACCAGCCCGCAGAGCGGGCAAAAAAAGGGGGGCAGTTCCGCCTTTGGCGGAAAAAAGAAACACATATATTGCTGAAAATCAAACCCAAACTACATACCGACACAGAACCCAATCAAAAGCCCAAGAACAGAGAACACACAAAAAATATACAATACTGTAAATCAAAGAATAATCAACAAAAAACAAAACCGACTGACCCGACAACCGATAAAATGCTGCCAATCAAGCACCCGCAACGACACACGGCAAACTCACAACCCGCTAAAAACCAACAAAACAGCCCGCAAAGCGGGCAAAAAGGGGGGCAAAAAATATCTGCCAAAGGCAGGCATAAACAAAATACAGTAAATCAAACGAAAAAAGAACCGAAGAACCGCCCCGACAGACAACCCGCCAACAAAACCAACCGACCTAAAACCCGAAGAACCCTAACCGACCCGACAACCGTAAAATGCTATCAATCAAGCATACACAACGACACACGGCAAACCCACAACACGCTAAAAACCAACAAAACAGCCCGCAGAGCGGGCAAAGAAAGGGGGGCAAAAAATATCTGCCGAAGGCAGACATAAATAAAATACAAAACATTATAAATCAAATAATAAAAAAAGAATAACAAATCAGAACCCAATCAAAACCAAGCCCTCAAAAACAGCCAATCGAAACACTAAAACCAATCTGCAACACCCCAAACCATTGCAGCCCGAAACCGAGCCGAGAACCGCATAAAAACAACCTCAAAACCACCCCCAAAAACAACCAAAGAACCAACCCTAAAAAAACACTCAAAAAAACACCTCTCTCCCCGCTCAAAAGCCTTTGGGAAAGGGTATTGCGTTTATCCGGGTGTGGGTAAAAAGCCTGTTTTTTTTGTTGATTTTGCTGTACTTTTGCATACGGATATTTACCCATAAGCAAATAAAAACGGTTATGCAAAATTTACGGATACACAACTCGCATTTTATCACCTTTACCGACCCGCTGTTTACGATAGATGTGTTGGGCGGTGTGGATTTGTCTCAGGTAGAACGGCTGGTTTGCACTTTACGCATTACTTACCAATGCTATCCGCCGTTCCGTACCACGCTCGACTTGTACAGCGACCCTCAAACGGATAAACTCTTACGCACCCTTTGCGACAAATGGGGCTTAAAGCTCCTCGAAGTCAGTCGCAGCCTTTACGCCCTTACCTTGCAGTTGGAAGAGTACCGCCTGCAAGAACTTCGTTACAAGGGCAAAGCCCCCGAACAGGCTTTTGCTCCGAGCGAGGAAGACAAACGCAAGGCAATCCGTTTTCTTTCGGGGAAAAACCTTTCGGACAATCTGAGGGAACAACTCAATGCCATCGGTATTTTGGGCGAAGACCGCAACGCCCTTATCCTGTTTCTGGCGTTGGCGTCGCACAAATCGGGTAATCCCTTTTCGGTTTTGTGTCTGGCAAAATCGGGTATCGGCAAAAGTTATATCCTTCAAAAGCTCTCGGAGTGTATGCCTAACGGCTCGTACTCGTTCCACAGCCGTATATCGGCAAACGCCCTGTACTACTTCGACAGCGGGGAGATTAACGGCAAAGCCCTTTTTGTCGAGGATTTGGAATGGACGACACAGATGTTGCAACCGTTGGCAACGCTCCAAACGCAGGGGCGGTTGGTAAATACACGTGCCACCAAAGACAAAGACGGAATGCTCCATTCCACCACCTTTGAAGTGATAGCCAAACTCTGTTTGATAGCTTGTGCCTACTCGGACAAAAATTTTGAAGAACTCGGATTGCCGTTTCTCTGCCTGCACCTGAACCACAGCCCCGCCCAAGACCTTGCCGTTATGGAGTATCAAAAGAAGTGCAGGGCGGGACGGATAAGAACCGAAGATATAACCCAAGCCCAATACCTGTTAAAATGCGTGATTGCCTCACTGCAAAACATCAGCGTCATCAATCCGTACGCCACATTGATAAACCTGCCCGAAGATATTGCCTATCCCCGCAAATCGCTGTTGCTGCTCCTTAACTTTATCGAAACAATCACTTTCTTTTTCCAATACCAGAGAGAACAGGAGACAGACAAGACCACAGGCGAGATATTTATCCGCACCCACCCGCAGGACATCGAAACGGCTTTTGCCCTGCTCAAAAACAGCCTGTTCCGCAGGGCGGACGAGTTAAGCACCACCGCACGAGGTTTTTACAAATGGTTAAACGATTATCTGACAGAGGCTAAAACCAATCGGTTTACCGCCCTTGACATACGCAAAGCCAAAGCAATACACCCCCGCACGCTAAACCGCTATTTGCAGGAGTTAAAACTGTTTTCGTATATCCAAGTGGCAGGCGGCAACAAGCACCGAGAGGGATTTATTTACAAACTTACGGACTTCGGCAATCAAACAGAGGTACAGAGCCGTATCGAGCAGGAGATACAAGCCACTTTAAAAAGCGTGTGGAAAGCTTATCGCAAGGAACAGGGAACGGCAACGCTATCACCCGAACAAGAACCGATAGGCGAAGAACCCGAAACGAAAAATGCAGAACCAAGCGAAGAGCCACCGCAAAAGCCCTCAAAACGCAAACGCATTAACGACAAGGAGGAACATACCTTTAAACTGCTTTTGGAACTCGAAGCCCAAAGCCCCGACCGAGAATACATCGCAACCGATTTTACCGCTCTGACAGGTAGAAACCATATTACCGAAGCCCGCTATTTAAAACGTCTTTGGCAACAGGGAAAACTCAATCGGAAGTGGAAGAACCGACAGTATTATTATACCCTTGTTACGACAGAGAGCAAGACAGTAAGCCAAACCCCGATGTCCGACCCGCAAACGCAATGATAACAACACTTTAACAGTAGGACGACACAAAAACCGATTTTTGAACAATGGAAGATTTTAAAAACTTTTTACGGCAACAAGGCAAAAGCCCTGTAACCATAAAAGAATACACAAGGCAAGTCAATCTTTTTATATCGTGGTACGGCGACCAAGATACGATAAACGTACAAAAAAAAGACATATTAAATTATTTAAGCTATCTCAAACACTGCAAGAACCACCAAGCCGTAAGCAGTAATCACGCACTTATCGCCCTGCGACATTACTTTGATTCTCTTATCGGGCAGGGTATCATCTGCCTTAATCCTACCGCACTCATCAAACTGCGGGGTGTGAAAAAACGGCGTCTGCATTACATCTACAATCCCGAAGAGCTGACCGAACTTGCCGATAATTATTACCAACTTTACGTAAAAACGGCACGGGAAAAAGCCTTATCGGGCATACGTCCGACCCTTTATAAAGAGAGTTATCACGCCCAAACCCGAAACCACGCGATGTTGCTGTTTTTTATACATCAGGGTTTGACCACAAGAGAGGTATTACATCTGCAAACCGAAGATATAGACCTGCACAAAGCAACCGTAACGGTACAGACCACCACCAGAGGCAGAGACAGAACCCTGCCGTTGCACGCCACGCAAACAGGTATGTTAATACACTACATAAACGAAGTACGCCCTCTGCTGACAAACAAAACACAAAACGACACATTGTTTTTGCCTGTCCGACAAGGGAACGGTGAAAAGCACGCCGCACGGGCGTTGATACAACTTACGACAGCCCTCAAACGTATAGACCGCCATTTTGCCACCTTCGCACAGATAAGGGCTTCGATTATCACCTATTGGATAAAAACATACGGCTTGCGTAAAGCTCAATATATGGCGGGGCATAAAAGTATCGTCAGCACGGAGGAGTACCTGCCCAACCACATCGAAGACCTTGCCGATGATATAACAAAGTTTAATCCGTTCTAAAACAATGAACCTGCATTTTAAGGCAATACACGAACAGTATGTTTTTTGGTTGGATACGTTGGGTTTTGCTCCCGAAACGGCATGTAACTACGGTTATAGGGTAACGGATTTTTTTCTATGGCTCGAAAGCAAAGACATTACCCACATTGTTCAAGTCGAACAAAAGCACATCAACGATTTTTTTGAATACCAACAGACCCGCCCCAATACCAAGTTTAAGGGCAGAACGTTGAGTGCTTCCTATCTGAACGATTATTTTACCGCCACAGACAAGTTATGCGAGTTCCTGCATCAAATGGGGGTACAAACATCGCTTGTTCCTGCCAACCGCCGTATCGCCATAGACGAACACCAAAGGATACGCCAAATAGAGCCTTTTACGGTGGAAGAAATAAAAATACTGCAAGAGACCATAAACAACCTCTACCCGCATTTAGAGCACGAACACAGGCAACTCAAACAAGAGCAGTTAAGACTGGTTTTTGTGCTTTTTTATGCCTGCGGGCTGCGTTTGGGCGAGGGGTACAATCTGACGCCGAAAGATATTGATTTTAACAAACGCACCCTCTTTATCCGACAGGCAAAGGGGTATAAAGACCGCATTGTACCGATGAGCGACAACGTGTACAAGGCTCTGCAACACTATATTTACAACTTCCGCAATCAAATCAGGTGCGGACACGACCGCCTTTTTGTGCAGAAGAAAATAACCCTCTCGGTAGATTTACGCTATTTACATCAGCAATGCAATAACGAAGAGATTAAACGCAAACGGCTACACTTCCACATACTACGCCACTCCATAGCTACACACCTGTTACAGAACGGTATGAGCGTAGAAAATATCGCCCGATTTCTTGGACACGGCTGTTTGGAAAGCACCCAAATTTACACCCACATTATAAACCGTTAATCCGATTTTTTTATTACCTTTGTCCGCAAGAAGTGATTTTGCTTTTTGCGGATTGTTTTCGTGGGTTCTTTGAGTGTTTTTTTGTTGTGAGTGAGTACGAAAACCGCTTTTTAAAGTCTCTGACCTCAATGTTTTGAGAGTTTAAAGAACGGAAGTATAAGAAGTTCAGATACTACGACCCAAGCACAGGCATATACATCAGCCAAGACCCCATTTCTATTGCGGGTGGGTTAAATGTTTATGCTTATGTTCATGATTCTAACAGTTGGATAGACCCATTGGGGTTAAGTTCTATAAATCTAAATTCAAATAACGCCGTAGGTAATTTTGGAGTTTATGAAATTTATATAGATGATAAACTATATAAAATAGGGAAAGCTGATTTAGGACGTGTTACAAAATCATCAGGACAACCAACAAGACTACATCAACAATTGAGAAAATTACAAGAACTACACCACCCTAATAGTGTTATCAGAGGGGAAGTCGTAGAAAAAGGATTTAAAACAACAGCAGAAGCAAAAGCAGCAGAGACTGCCCGATTACAAGCTCATTATGATAAGACAGGTGAGATACTTGACGGTAATAAAAAAAGTTTTAAACCTAAAAAAGGATGTGGATAATATGAAATTTAGAATTGGTGCAATATTTTCAGATGTGGGTATATCTTTTAAGATTTCTCACAAAGTTGTAAAATTGATTTGGAATGATTTGGAGAAAGAAATCAACTTATCAGATGAATACAACAAAGTGCATAAAGACTACACGTTGGTTTTTTTGTATTCGGCAAGAGAAAGCAATGATTTTTTTGTAACAAAGCCAACTATATCTAAACGGTATAAGATTGTAGAGTATGTAATTTATATGCCTTATAAAGAAATTCAAAAAGACACAGATATTTACAACGTCTTTCTCTGCTATATGGAAAAAGGAATAAGAAATGTTTTTGAACAATATAATATAAATCAAAATCAAATTGATGATATTTTTTCAAAAATCAGAATGAAAGTAATTGGAAATAAAGAATATTTGCCTTAGGTTGCGATTACTTATTTTTCTTTTTTCTCCGCCTTTGGCGAAACATTGGCGGAGTGGTTTTTGTGGCTTCGCCACAGAAAAAATGACTTTTTCGGCAAGAAAGTTTCTCTTTTCGGGGGCTTTTTTGCCTGTTTTTGTCCGTTTTTCACCCTCTTTTTGGTTTGGATATAGTTAAACATTCTTAAATCTTCGTGTTTTTGAAGAAAACTATCGCCAATCCGCTTTTTTGTCGTCAATCCCTTTATTTATCGGGGTTTCCGCCCTGTTTCTTCCGCCCCTTTCCCAAAGGCTTTTGAGCGGGGGGAGAGGTGGCAAAACAGACCCGCAACAACACCCCTAAAAAAACAGGAAGAACCACAAACAAAATGCCCCGATAACCGCCGAGCCGATAGCAAGAAAACCTAAACCTTCCAAATATAATTGTAAAGCAAGGCGTTTTTGTTCGGGAGTTTTGGTGGTTGATTTTTTTCAACGGAATAAAAACAACCGCATTTTTTGCACTTGTAGCGTTGTTTCCGAGCTGTAAAACCTGCTTTAACGCTATCTTCTGATTGACATTTATAACATTTCATTGTGCAAAAACTATAAAATACATTTTAAATTAACAATACCAAAATTATATGTCTTGGACAGGTCAACATTCTGAAATAGTCAATAGATTAGCCGGTGCTGCAAAAAATAAATATCCAAATGCAAATGGAATAATTATAAATTTTGTTACAGGCGGAGCTGATATTGGAACTATTATTTACATATCCGAAGATTGTGGAAAAATCTCAGAAAAGCCCCAAAAGAAAAAAACTAAACTCATAGAGGTTGAGATAGAAGATGAGTAATAAAGCAAAGTAACTAAATGAACATTTACAAATAGAGTTGAATTTGTCGATAATTCGGCTCTATTTTTTATCGTCTCATATCTTCCAACTCTTCCGATAGTACTTCCCACTCGTACATCTTCTGTTCGAGAGAGTGTTTGGTTTTGTGATATTTTACCAATAGTTCGTCGGAGGAGTTGCCTTGAGCAAACTCTTGTTCGAGTGCGGCAACCTCCTGTTCGAGTGTGGCTATATCCTTCTCTATCTGCTCAATAAGACGTTCTTGCTTTTTGATAAGCTTTGCCTGCTCTTTGCGTTGCTCATAAGAGAGTTTGTTTTCGGAGAGCTCTTTGGGTGCAGCCTCTTGTTTATCATTGACTTTCTGCTCTATTTGACGGAGCGAGTTGAAGTTTTTAGTTTTCAAAAAGTCTTCGATACCGCCTATATGTTCAGTAATGTTTTGGTTGGCAAACTCATAGACCTTATCCACAAGTCCGTAGAGGAAGTCACGGTCGTGGCTTACGATTATTGCGGAACTCGGAAAGTTTTTGATAGCATCTTTCAACACATTTTTTGCCGAAATATCGAGATGGTTTGTAGGCTCATCGAGAATTAGAAAATTGACGGGCGACAGCAGTAACTTAATCATAGCCAAACGACTACGCTCACCACCAGAAAGCACTGCCACTTTTTTGTCCGCCTCCTCGCCGCCAAACATAAAAGCTCCTAAGATATTACGTATTTTGGTGCGAATATCGCCCACGGCAATATCGTCAATCGTCTGAAAAACAGTCTTATCGTCGTCGAGCATAGCAGCTTGGTTTTGAGCAAAGTAGCCAATCTTCACATTATGTCCAAGTTTGAGATTACCGATAAAATCAAGTTCTCCCATTATACACTTTACCATAGTGGTTTTGCCTTCACCGTTTTTACCGACAAAAGCCACCTTTTCGCCTCGCTGAATTTGCAAATTGATATTTTTTAGTACAACCTTTTCGCCGTATGCTTTGATAAGACTCTCAACGTCGAGGTGTAAGGTGCCCGAACTTGGCGGAGGCGGAAACTTTAGATTAAGTCGCGAATTATCAACCTCTTCGATCTCGATAATTTCAAGTTTCTCAAGCATCTTTATGCGACTCTGTACCTGAATTGCTTTAGTGGGTTTATATCTAAATCTGTTTATAAAATTTTGTGTATCAGCTATAAGTTTTTGCTGATTTTCGTAGGCACGTATCTGATTGGCTCGGTCTATGGCTCTGAGTTCGAGATATTTGGAGTAATTAACTTTATAATCGTATATTTTGCCCAACGATATTTCGATGGTACGCGTAGTAACAGCATCGATAAAGGCTTTGTCGTGACTTACGAGCAACAAGGCACTCTTAGAGTTTTTCAAAAATGTTTCGAGCCAATTAATACTCTCTATATCAAGGTGATTTGTCGGTTCATCAAGCAAAAGCAAATCCGGTTTTTGGAGTAATATTTTTGCAAGCTCGATACGCATACGCCAACCGCCACTAAACTCAGAAGTTTTACGCTCGAAGTCGGAACGCAAAAAACCCAATCCTATTAATGTTTTTTCGGTTTCTGCCTCAATGTCTTGCAAGCCGAACATCTGTAAGCGCTCGTTTTCATAGTTTAGCTCTTCTATAAGTCTATGATAATCGGCAGTTTCGTAATCGGTACGTTCGCTAAGTAGAGCCGAAAGGCTTTCGATATTATCTTTTATTTGAAAAATATTCTGAAAAGCTGTTGCAGTCTCCTCAAAAACAGTTTTGGTATCGTTTACCATAAGATGCTGAGGCAGATAGCCAATAGTAAGCCCCTTAGGTTTAGACACCGCCCCACTTGTGGGAGAAATCTTCGACGCCAAGAGCTTTAGCAGGGTTGTTTTACCCGCACCGTTGCGCCCGATAAGTGCTATCTTCTCCTTTTCGTTGATAAGAAAAGATACATTATCGAAAAGGGCATTACCCCCAAATTCTACAGTAAGATTATCTACCGATATCACGCGTTAAATATTTGTTTTATTGATTGTTATATGCAAATAAAGATTCCAGATAGCTTTAAAGGATATTTTCTCAAATTTATAAGCAAAGTTAAGAATAAATTTTATTTCTATAATTATATATACTACTTATAGTAGAGTACTTTTCTTATTGGTTACCAAGTAATATCCACAAGTTATAAAGAAGTTTCTTACGATTGGAATACAAGCAATAAATCGAAATATTTTACGAGGTTTCAATCCAAACTTTATCTCATAGTTTGGGTTAATAAAGTAATATGTCGATTTTGCAATTTCAAGCCCTGACGACTTTATTATTTTTTCAAAACGCTCTATTGATATTCCTGTTTCTTTTATCTCGAGCAGACCTTCTATTGTACTATCAGTTTCTCCAAATATTTTTAAAATTCTTTTATATATCTGTTTGGGCAAAAGGTGAAAGAAAGGTAGTTTTGAAAGTAGCTTTGACTTGCAAATCTGCTGATGACCGCCAAACGGATTTTGCCATGGTGGAAAAGCAAAGAAAACTACGCTATTGCTATGC
Organism: Porphyromonadaceae bacterium COT-184 OH4590; assembly: GCA_000768855.1. GTDB lineage: Bacteria > Bacteroidota > Bacteroidia > Bacteroidales > Paludibacteraceae > F0058. Next base: position 12,884 of record JRAN01000048.1, read on the forward strand.
ATGAAGTTTTGTAGAAACTTTATAAATATCTCTTGATTGTGAATGTGTTCTATAACATCACGCATCATGATTAAATCATACTTTACCGAAAAATCGTCAAAGTCATAAATGTTTTTGGATATAAGTGTTAGACGTGAATTATTGGGGTGATTTTCAAAAAATAGTCTGCCTCTATTTATTTGATCTTTATCCAAATCTACGCCCAAGCACTCATATCCTAAATCTAAAAAAGGCTTGAGATTACCTGCTTCTCCACAGCCAATTTCAAGAACTTTATAAGTTGGTTGATAGAGTTCTTGTATGTATGGGAGCACATATTTTTTTGTTGTATAAGCTTGTTCTAAAAAATACTTTTTTCTATCTACATGTCTTTTTTGCATATTTTTCTGTTTTTAAGAGTAAGATTAGTTGAGTTTGTTTTTTCTGAAATTTTCGAGCAAAATTAAACATAAATTTTTGTTTTTGCAGTTGTATCTAAATTTAATTCATTTAAACATCTTATATTCAGTTATATTCGTGAATACTCCGCATTTTACACTCTTTAACATGTAGATAAAAGGTATGTCTGTGTATCTCTCTAAACTTAGCCAAACATACCCTGAAAAGTCCCCAAAAGTCTTCTATTCCATTGATGTGATTGTGCTTTAACCCAAATTCCGCATTGAGTTTTTTTTTAGTATAAAAACTTCGCAAAGCACCGTCTTTAAACCTGAAAAACAATGCTTTGCGAAGTCAATCGTGTCGTTGTACTATTTGTTCAACGAATTGTATTTTTCCAAACCTTTTTCCAAAACAACCAAAGCCTTTTTCAACTCGTTGAGCTCAAGCACGTAAGCGATACGAACCTGATTTTTGCCGTTGTTGTTGTCAGAATAGAAACCGGTTGCCGGTGCCATCATCACAGTCTGCCCTTCGTAGCTGAAGTCCGACAACATCCATGCACAGAACTTATCTGCATCGTCGATAGGCAACTGAGCAATAGTGTAAAAAGCTCCGTTTGGCATTGGGGTATATACGCCTTCGATTTTGTTCAAGCCCTCAACCAAGAGGTTGCGACGCGAGATGTACTCCTGATACATATTTTCAAGATAGCTCTTTGGAGCATCAATAGAGGCTTCGGCTACAATCTGACCCAAAAGCGGTGGTGAAAGACGTGCCTGACAGTATTTCAATACAGTGGCGCAAACCTCTTTATTGCGAGAGATAAACGCACCTACTCTGATACCGCATTCGCTATAACGTTTTGAGAATGAATCACATAAAATAACATTCTGTTCTATTCCCTCCAAAGTAAGAGCAGATACAAGAGGTTCGGCAGAATAGAAAAATTCGCGATAAACTTCGTCCGAAAACAAGAATAGGTCGTACTTCTTAACCAAATCGCGTATCTTCAAAAGCTCCTCTTTGGTGTAGGTATAACCTGTCGGATTGTTAGGGTTACAGATAAGGATAGCTTTGGTTCTTGGAGTGATAAGTTTTTCAAATTCAGCAATATCGGGCAAAGCAAAACCGTTGTCAATCTTGGAAATCAACGGAACTACCTTGATACCAGCCATTTGTGCAAATGAGTGATAGTTTGCATAAGCAGGCTCGGTAATAATCATCTCATCGCCAGGGTTCATACAAGCCATAAAACCAAACATCAAAGCCTCCGAACCGCCCGAAGTGATGATGATTTCGCTTGGGTCGAGCGAAACTCCGATAGAGCCGTAATACTCTACCATCTTTTTACGCAAACTCAATAGACCTTCCGAAGGGCTGTATTCGAGTGTTTTGCGGTCGATATTTTTTAGTGCCTCCAAAGCTATTTCGGGAGTAGGCAAATCGGGTTGACCGATATTTAGATGATGAACATGGATACCTTTACGCTTGGCAGCATCTGCCAAAGGCGTAAGTTTTCTGATAGGCGATGCAGGCAAAACCTTACCGCGTTCTGATACTTGTGCCATAACTAATTAATTACTATTATTTTATATTAAATTTTATTATTACCAAATTTTAGATGTCAAAGTTAGTGATTTTTTTTGAAAGCGATATGAAAAAATTGTTTGTTATATATATATTTTAAATGAGTTTGTGCATTTATTTTCGGCAAATACAAAAAACATAAATTATTTGGTATCTAAAAACAATATTTGACTAAAAATCAAACAATAACCCTAAAAAATTAACCATTAAAAGATATAATAGTTTAACCACAACTAATGTATATGAACAAATTATTCAAAAAAACAGATTTTAGTATTTTCAGGACTTATTTGCGGACTTGTAACGGCACAGACCGATTATGGAATAAATATCGGCAACCAACAAGGCACTATCATCAAAGATTAGTCTCAATTTACGTTTTAATTATAAATAGGGCAGCCAATAATAGAGGTTTGTCCCTTTTTTAATCTTTAATAACAGTAAAAACATTAACCCAGATTCTGCATTAGAGAAATATGGGCTTTCGGAATGTTGCAACATTTGATTGGGATTATCCGCCTCTGAACGAAGCAATTGTAGCTTTGGAACACAATATTAATGTATAATACCTGTTTGTTGAAATCAATTTAAGTCCAAAGCCAACGCCCTGTAAGAACAACCGCAAGGCGGTTAAGAATAAAAACAGCAACGAAGTATTATCGAAGATAAAACTCCATTATCTTTATTTTGAAAAGATAGTCATATTTGGCTTGTGCCTGTTCGGCTTGTGCACGTACAAGTTGGCTCTGTGCCTGTGCAAAATCAAAAACTGACGATTTGCCATTGTTGTATCGCTCTTTGGCATAAACAAATGCCTCTTCTGCCGATACAATCAACTGTTGCGAAGTGCGACGTCTTTCGATAGCTGCAACAAGATTAAGATATGCTGTCTGTATCTCTTTGAAAAGCTGTTTTTGGCTATGCTCTAAAGCAAGTTTCTGATTATCAACATTAAGTTTCGCCTGTCGGCAACTGTTGAATGTCGATAAACGCTCGAAAATAGGAATATTAAGATTCAATCCAATGTACTGACTAAGGTTGTTGTTTAGCTGGTCTCTAAATATTAGATTGGGTACATTGTTGTGCAGATAAAAGTAATTGCTGCCTATACCTGCGTGCAAACTTATTGTAGGAAAATATGATGACCGTGCTATCTTCAACGATTTTTCGGCACTACGTACGCCCAACTCAGCAGATTGTATTTCAGGACGGTTTTTAATAGCTCTATCATAAATATCTCTATACGAGAGCAATAGAATAGTGCCTGTTGCATCCGCGTCCAATTCGGCCGGTACGGCTATATCAAAATTTTCTGCATCCTTAATTTCAAGTGCTTGTGCCAAATCGAGCAACGCAAGTTTCAGGCTGTGGCTTGCCTGCACCAACGAAAGTGTGTCGTTTGCCTTTTGTGCCGTTATATCGAGAAGTTGCCATTGGGGTACTTTACCATTCAAGGCTAGTAATTCGGTTAGTGCAGTTTGTTGGCTTGTAGTGGCAAATTTCTCTTGGGCTATTTTCAACAACTCTTTTTGAAACAGAACCTCAAAAAAGAGTGATGTAACATTTAGAGCTATATCGTTTTGGGCTTTCAGTAGATTGCAGACTGATATTTGCAAATCAAGTTTTGCCTTGCCTATAGTATTTATAATCCTGCCTCCGGCAAAAATAGACAGCGACGAATTAAGCGAAAAACTTGTGTTGGACTGTGTACGGTTTTCGTACAGACCACTCTGTGTTTGTGTTCTACCGAAACTCCAATTTTGCCCCACTCCTGCATTTATATTGGGTAAAAGTGCCATTTTTGCAGAATTAAAATCAACCTCTGCGCGGCTTTGCAAAATCCTCATCTGCTTGATAGAGATATTGTTTTTAATGGCATAATCGATGCACTCATCCAAAGTAAACTGGGCTTTGAGCGGTTGGATAGACAAAATCAAAATAAATAATATTGGTATTACTCGTATTCGCATTATGTTTAGGTTTGTATGATGAATAAATTTACTATAATATCATAAATTAAAGATATAATAATTATTTTGTTTGTTGTCATTAACAGTTTGCAAAGATACACATCTTAGGGCATTTAAAAGAGCTTTTTAATGATTGTTTCAGAAAAAATATTCAAATAAACAAACTCTCTTTATCTTATTTTTATGGCTTAATTTTTGTTATTATTAAGCTCATAGCCTTGAAAAAACAGCCTCCTCCATTAATATTTTTACATTCATCATTACCAATAACAAATCTTATTGTAACCTCCACATTATCGGCATAATAATATGTATTCAAATATCTATTATACTCGATAGGGAAAATCATTCTCATTTCATCAATAAGGTTATAGAGTTGTCGTTCGGTAACTCCTATTTGCTGTGCAAAATCGGCAGGTTTACCTGTTCTGCGATTCGCAATTAATCGATGCATCTTCTTAAATCGTGTAATTTGCTCTATCATAGTTTATCTTTTTTATTAGTTTTATACTCCTGTTTGGTGTTGCCAATAATCTGCATATCGTCCTCCGAGAGCAATCAGTTCGGAGTGCGATCCCTGCTCTATTATCTTGCCTTCGTGTAAAAAATAGATTTTATCACTTTGGGCAATAGTACTTAGTCGATGTGCAATAGTAATAATAGTTTTACCCTCTGTTGAAAATTTTTGAATTGTTTTGGTAATATACTCTTCCGCTTCGGGGTCTAACGACGAGGTCGCCTCATCGAGCATCAGTATTTCGGGTTTTTTGTATAAAGCTCTTGCTATGGCTATTCTTTGGCGTTGCCCTCCGGAAAGCTGTGTTCCGTTTTCGCCTATATAAGTCTGAAACCCCTGTGGCAAACTCTCTATAAAAGGCAATATGTTTATCTCTTTACAAATATTTACTACAAGTTCAATATCGGGGTTTTGTTCGCCCAGTGCTATATTTTCCAAGACATTACCGCTGAATAAATCAATCTTTTGAGGAACAATACCTATAGCATTACGCAACGAATTGGGGTGTATATGCCTAATATCAATATTTCCCAGCCTGATACTACCCGACTGCAATGGGTACATATTCTGCATAAGCGACATAATAGTTGTTTTACCGCAACCGCTTTCCCCTACTATTGCGGTAATTTTTCCCTTTTCGAATGTTAGGCTAAAATCTTCAAATATCTGTTTTCGCGTACCGTAACGAAACGAAATGTTATCGAAGACAATATCGCCTAAGCTTTCGGGTTTAATTTTCATTTTTTGATTGCTTGCCTCCTGCTCCAAATCCATAATCTCAAATAGACGGTCGGCTGCAATCAAAGCGTCTTGTGTGGCTTTGTTCATATTTATAAGACCACTAACAGGACCCATAAAATAGCCAATCAAAGTATAAAACGACAAAAGTTCACCTGTTGTAATAAAATTTCTCAACACAAAATAACTACCACTCCAAAGCAGTATTATCGTAAAAAGTTGCGAAAAAAATCCTGAAGCTGTACCCGAAATCAAACCGTTTATGCCCGAACGAAAGCCGGTACGAATAAGTTTGATATATTTGTTTTCGGTCTTGGAATTTACAAAATCTTCTATACCAAAACGTTTGATTGTTTCCGCAACATTAAGTGACTCAACGAGTTGCGACTCTACTTCGGCAGCTTCTTCCATTAGTTTTCGCTGTGTACGCTTATTTACATAATTGTAAAAGAGAAAAATGGCAAGATAAAAAGGTACAATGCCAAAAATTATTAAAGCCAATTTCCAATAATACGAAAACATCAAAGCAATAGCAAAAGCAAGTATAAACATACTAACAAAAAAACTTGGAATAGTCTCATTAATAAATGAGCGAATATTGACGGCATCAGCCAATCGGCTATTTATTTCGCCTACACGCATACTATCAAAGAAACTTTGAGGCAAATGCAAAAGATGTTTGTAATAACCAAGTATAAGACGTGCATCAATCTGCTGCCCTGTTTTGAACACAAATATATTGCGCATATAATTTATTACTATTTGCAACAAAAGTATTACTATCATTGCAACACTTAATAAATTCAATAAGTTACCGTTACTGTTTGGAATTACATTATCAATAATTTTTTGTACATATATAGACATTGATAATCCTAAAACGGTAGTTATCAATGCACCTATGAGAGCCTGTAACATAACGCTTTTATGTGGCTTTAAAAGAAACCAAAAACGGGCAAATGGCGAAATCTTAGTATCTAAAGGTTTAAAACCTTCATTAGGGACGAGAAGAACCAAAACGCCCGTCCAAATTTTCTCAAATTCTTCGAGCGACTGTTTATGAAATTGTCCGTCAATCGGATCCATTATCATTACATACTTCGGCGTAATCTTGTAAACTACAACATAATGCAAAAGATTTTCCATTACAGTAACGTGTGCTATTGCAGGCAATGGAATTTTATATAGCGAATCAATAAGTTTTTCGCCTGTGGGCGACAATGCTTTTACTCCTTTAGCCAAAAAATCCAACTGTTCGGCTGCCTCTATCAACCCCAACACATTTGCTCCTTGTCTGTCGGTATAGGTCATTTGCCTAATCTTCGACAAAGGCAATCTCTTATTGTAAAAAGCGGCAATAGAGGCTATACAAGTAGCTCCGCAGTCGGTATAATCGTGCTGTTTTATCTTTACTTTTTTATTCATTATTTTTTTAATATACTGTTAATGATTGCTTTAATAAAGTATGTTTCGATATACTATTTTGTGTTTGCCGTATTGTCAATACTTGCCTGTTAGTGTTGGATTGAGCCAATTATCAACTTTGTCATAAAGTAGTTGAAAAAGAGTTCGTTTAGTAATTACAAATTGTGCCGAAAAAGTTAAGCCCTTTTGTAAATCTACACTGTAACCATTCTTCAACCTTAATTCATAATCGTTTAACTTACACTTTACCTTAAAAAATGCCGACTGTCGGTCGGATGTTTGTGAGATAATAATGTCTTTTGACACACTCTCTACTTCTCCTTTTACCATACCCCAGTGATTGTAATTATATGCCTGTATCTGAAAATTAACCTCCATTCCCTCTCTGATATAACCTATATCTTTGGGAGTAACCATACATTCGGCAATGAGTGTACCGTCGGGAGATATTTCGGCTATCATCTGCGAGGCAAGCACAAACATATTTTCATTTAGACCTGCAACAGTCTGAATATTACCACTGCAAGGACTCAAAAGCACAAGCCGTTGCGATTGATTTTCGAGTTGTTTGATTTTGAAGGCAACATCGCGTAATTCGTTGTTATAGGTCAAAATTTCGTATTGCCATTGATTTATCTGTTTATCTTTGAAAAGCTGCAGGTTTAATCTCATCGACTCATATTCATTTTTTACAAGTTCAAAATTATATTCCGACTCAACACCGTTTTCGAACAATGTTTTATCTCGTTCATATCTTTTTTGCAACAACTCCAAACGACTCTCACGCTCCGACAAATCGGATAAATAGGCAGAATAAGAGTGTTGATAAGAAGCGGACTGCAAGATATTTTCATTGGGATTTGTGGTCAAAAATTTCAAATCTGCCAACAACGACTTCAGCTCTGTCTGTCGTTCGATAAGATTTTGTTTTTGCAGTTGATACTGAGTATTTTCAAGAATTAATAATGTGTCGTTTTTTCTTACAACTTGATTTTCGCTAATCAGCCATTTTACTATTTTACCATCTATGGGGGCAGCAATAGTGATTCTGTCTTTTTCCGAACGCAAAATACCCGTACCATTAACACTAACATCTAATTTTACAAAAAAGATAGATATAAATGCCAACAAAACGGCAATAAGAATGAGGTTGTAAATAATATTGCTCTTTTTGGAGTAGTCGTGTATAAGTTTTTCGGCAGAAAACTCTACAATCTCAGGCGGAAATAGTTGTTTCGACATAGTGTATTTTTCTTTTAAATATTGAGAATATGACTGTTATACTTTGGCAATTGCCCCAATTTCTCGAATAGGAATGTTTTGACCATTAAGCAATGTTTATCTGTATTATCCATTGTTTTTTTGAGTTATTTTAGCTGGGGCTATATCTCTAACAACGAATATGCAAATAAAAAAAGCGTAGCTGTTTCGTAAATTTGCTTATCCAACTAAAAGGCTCTGATAAAACCGGTACTAAAATAAGCACGAAACAGCTCACGCCACAATATGCGTGAGCCCTTCGAATACTTATCCTCTGTAGCACTTTTAAAATTTATCAGATTTTTTAGTTCAGAGAATAAAGCCGAAGCTCAATTATTTAAAATTCAAATATTTAATTGTAGATTTTATTCCTAAAAATCAACTTGCGAAGTTACATAAAAATCTGCAATTAGCAAATTATTTTTTTAATCGCGATAAAACTTAACCTCCCTATCTTTGCTATCCCAGAAAACGCGGTCGAACTTGCGGAAAAAACCTGTGCCGATCAGACGTCTATGACTCTCTATTATTGATAAAGTATCCAATATTACTTCATTTATTTTTATATTTGTATATACATACTCTCTATGCGGAATACTATCCGAAAAAAGGCCACTTGATGAGCTTTCCATAATGGTATCAGGTTGTATTGTTTTATTGATTCTCTCAATATCAGACTGCTGTAATTGAATATCTGAATTTGAACCACTATCTATAAGAATTTTTTGAAATATTAGCCCACCTATATTCATAAAAGTATATGGATATAACTTCGATGAATATGTAAGTGACAACTGTGGTTTAAAATTATAATCTTCTATTTTGAGTATATTATACAAGGTATTTGTATTAAAATCTAATAACCAATTGTAATTGCCAATAATGTTCATTCCCAAAATACCACTAATATTTAAACACTGTAATCCTTTTGCAATATTATTACTATCAACATCCGTATAAATCAAGTCTCTAACTAAGACAGAATTTTTAGAAATACTCTTAGATAAAAAAAGAGGGGTTAATTTAGTTTTATAATTATAATCGGATACAAAAGCAAATCCTATGCATATTTTTTTACTATTAAAATCTTCAAACAATACGGAGATATTGGCTCCCGTATCCCAACAAAGTTTGCTGTTTTTAAGTATTATATGGTTGTGATTTTCATCTATAGCATTATTTTTTAGCTCTATTTTCGTCGGGAAAAACCAATAACAATAGATAATTGCCCCTGCTATACACAATATTATAGCTGCTACAATACTCACAATTAAAATTAATTTCTTCTTTTTCATTTTTATATTTTATGTCTTGCAAAATTAACAAAAATAAGGGTATGTCAAAAATGATATACCCTCATTCTCTAATTCAAAACTACAATGGTTTATTTTTTCTGATTGTTTGTACCATTGTTGCTTCCATTGTCCTTGTTACCGTTACCATTGCCGTTGTTTTTGTCCCCATTATTGGTACTATTTTCATTTCCATTTACAATTGTTTTATTATCAATTGTAACAGAACATTTACAACTAGAAGCTGCAGCGACAACAACAGCAACTATAACTATAGCAAGAGGACCAAGACCACCGTCTGTTTTTACCATTTCGCTATGGCTCATCTCTTGTACACCCATAGCATTCAAATCGAATCTCTTCATTTTTTTGATTTTTTGCTATTAATCACGATAAAACCTGACTTCTCTGTTGCCGCTATCCCAAAACACACGGTCGAACTTACGGAAAAAACCGATACCGATTAATGGTCTATTACTCTCTATTATGGATATAGAATCAAAAACTACATTGTTTATCTTTATATTTGTGTATATGTACTCTCTATGGGGAATACTGTCCGAAAACAGACTATTTGATGAGCCTTCTATAATTGTATCGGGGGTTATATTTTTATTAATCTCGTCAATATCCGATTTCAAAAGCCTAATGTCTGTATTAAATCCGCTATCTATTAATATTTTTTTTATCCTTATTTTATCTATTTGTATGGTCGAAAAAGGATAACGCTTTGAGGTATATTTCAATACCAATGCAGGTAAATCATTGTATTTATATGTTTTGTCAAAATTTTGCAAAATGTTTTCCTCAAAGTCCAATAGCCAATTGTAATTGCCGATAACATTCATACCCAAGATACCGCTATCGTCTGTTGCCATTAGAATACTTTCGGCTTTTTCAGTATCTATTTTTGTATAAATAAAATTTCTGATAACAATATTTCCAATCGTAATATTATGAGTAAAAAACATCTTTTTTATCTTAAATTTATAGCTATAATCGGATATAATAGATAATCCTAAAAGAGTCTTATCCTGTGAAAAATCTTCAAATAATACAGAGCCGCTTGCACCTGTATCCCATAATAATCTGCTATTTTTGAGTATTATGTGGTTGCTGTTTTCGTCTATCGAATTGTTTTTTAATTCAATTCTTGTAGGCAACCCCCAATAACAGTAAGCTATTAGTCCACTTATAGATAACATCACAACTGCTACAATGCTCAAGATTAAAAAATTTTTTTTAATTTTCATCATCCGTATGTTCAATTTCTTGTAAAATTAGCAAAAAAGGTTATTGGTTTTACTAAGGCAATAATACTTTTATATGTCTAAATATCAGTCTCTATAAAATCTAACTTCTTTGCTTCCGCTATCCCAGAAAACACGGTCGAACTTACGAAAAAAACCTGTGCCGATAAGTCTTCTATTACCTTCTACAATGTATAGAGTATCAAATCTGATGTTATTAATCATTATATTGGAATATTTGTATTTAAACTCGACAATACTATCAGAGAATAATGCTGTAGAAATTATATTACAAATTGTATCTGGTGCTATACGTTGATTAATCTTCTCAATATCAGACGATAATAGTGTAAAATCTATATTAAAACCGCTATCTATCAAAATGTTTTTTAGTTTTACATCAGCTATTGAAATAGTTGTTTTAGGTTTCATAGTATTCGAGTAGCGGAGTGTAAATTGTGGAGTGTGGTTGTAGGTTGTTGTTTTGGACAAATTTTGCAAAATATTTTTGTCGAAATCAACTATCCAATTATATTTACTTATTACATTCATTCCGACAATACCGCTAATTTCTTCATTTTTAATCCATTGTGCTGTGTTTTGGCTATCAACATCCAAATATATGATATTTTTTAATATTACAGAATCCTTTTCTATGTGATTGGAATACTTTACTTTTTGAATTCTTATTTTATGACCATACTCAAAGACAAGAGAAAACATAAGCAGAAACTTTTTTTGACCAAAGTCTTTAAAAAAAGCAGTAGAATTTGCTCCCGTATCCCAACAAAGTTTGCTGTTTTTTAGTATTATGTGGTTGCTGTTTTCGTCTATCGAATTGTTTTTTAATTCAATTCTTGTAGGCAACCCCCAATAACAGTAGGCTATTAGTCCACTTATAGATAATATCACAACTGCTACAATGCTCAAGATTAAAAAATTTTTTTTAATTTTCATCATCCGTATGTTCAATTTTTTGCAAAATTAGCAAAAAAGGTTATTGGTTTTACTAAGGCAATAATCTTTTATATGTCTCAATATCAGTCTCTATAAAATCTGACTTCTTTGCTTCCGCTATCCCAAAACACGCGGTCGAACTTACGGAAAAAACCTGCACCGATAAGTCGCCTTTTCCCCTCGTTTATAATCAATTTATCGAACAGCAAATTATTTACATATACATCGTAATAGATATATCTCTTTACAGGAATACTGTCGGAATACAGATTACTGGAAATATCGTTAATAATAGTATCCGGAGTAATAAATTGGTTCATTACTTCAATATCCGAGCCATACAACATCATATCTCCTGAAAATCCACTATCCAAAAGTATCTTTTTTATCCTTAAATAGCCCAATCGAATATCTGTTAATGGTTTTCTTTCTTCGCTATAAGAGATAATAAACTTTGGTGTTAAAGTATCTATTTGAAAATCTTTATCGTAATTTTGTAAAGTGTTTTTATGAAAGTCCAATAGCCAATTGTAGTTTTTTATTACATTCATACCTAAAAGACCAATAATATCTGAATCTCGTAAACTCATAGAGGTATTACTGCTGTCGATATATTCATAAATAAAATTCTCAAACAAAATAGAATCGATTGACAGCATTTTTGTAAAAAAAGTTTTATGTCTTTTTTTTGTGTTTTCGGAATCAATATTCCAAGAGTAGCCTACTCTTAATCTTTTATGTTCTATATCTCTAAAAAGCACAGAACCGGTTGAGCCTGTATCCCAACACCAACGATTACCACTTTTTAAAATTATAATAGTTTTTTCTTCGTCAATACTGTTGTCTCTGAGGGATATACTTGTCGACAGATTATATACAATAGAATAGAATGCCCAATTACCGACAGCTACAACTATTATAACAACGATTACTATCAATATAATTTTATGTTTTTTCTTCATAAGAAGTATTTTTTGCCCACAAAATTAGTAAAAAAGGTTATTGGTTTATTAAGGCAATAATCTTTTATATGTCTCAATATCAGTCTCTATAAAATCTAACTTCTTTGCTTCCGCTATCCCAAAACACGCGGTCGAACTTACGGAAAAAACCTACACCGATAAGTCTTCTATTACTTTCAATTATTGATAATTTATCAAAAACCACATTGTTGATTTTAACATTCGTGTATATATAATTTTGACTCTTAATATTACCTACAAATAGACCGTCTGAAACTTCATCAATAATAGTATCGGGTTTTATAATTTTATTAATCTCATCTATATCTGATTTATAGAGTTTTATATCTCCATAAAAGCCACTATCAATGAGTAGTTTTTTCATATCAAGTCCACCAATTTTAATATCTGTAGTGGGAGTTTTTCTTTTTCTGTAGGTTAATCGTAATTGTGGAGACGGATTATACTCTACATTTTTGTCAAAATTGTATATTTTATCAGAGGTAAAATCAAGCAACCAATTATGATTACCAATTACATTCATTCCCAAAATGCCAGCACTATTTAAATTTTGTATTCTTGGTGCTACATTATCTATTATAATTTCATTGTGGATAAAGTTATTGAGTGTAATAGAATCAAAACTAATATTTAGAGCAAAACAGATAGGGTATAGTTTTGTTTTACCGTCAAAATCAGTAACTGTACCTATGCCAATCTTTAGCCTACTGCTTCCCAAGTTATTAAAAATTGCAGAGCCACTTGCTCCTGTATCCCATATTAAACGACCGCCATTTTTGAAAATTATTAAATTTTCTTCTTCGTCAATACTATTGTCTCTGAGGTGTATATTTGCAGATAGATTGTTTATAATATAATTGTATGCCCAATTACCGACAGCTACAACTATTATAACAACGATTACTATAAATATTATTTTATGTTTTTTCTTCATAAGAAGTATTTTTTGCCCACAAAATTAGTAAAAATAAGAGTATATCAAAAACGATATACCCTCATTCTTTAATTGAAAAACTACAATGGTCTATTTTTTCTGATTGTTTGTACCATTGTTGCTTCCGTTGTCCTTATTGCCGTTACCGTTACCTGTATTTTTATCGCCTTCATTATTGCTGTTATCTCCTTTAACAATTGTTGTTTTGTCAATCTCCACATCAATCTCCACCTTGGTTTTACAGCCTGCAAGAGCAATTGCAATAATTGGCACAATAATTAAAGGACCAAGACCACCGTCTGTTTTTACCATTTCGCTATAGCTCATCTCTTGTACGCCCATAGCATTCAAATCGAATCTCTTCATTTTTTTGATTTTTTTAATTAATTATTAAACTTTTAACTTACTACTGACTTTTATAAATGCGCATCGAAAAAATTCAGTGCTGCAAAAGTACGACTCTACACTGAAATAAAATTTCAGTGGAACATAAAAATTTCAGTGAAAAGCAAAAAAATAAATAATCCGCTATCAATCACGATAAAACCTGACTTCTTTGCTTCCGCTATCCCAAAACACGCGGTCGAACTTACGGAAGAAACCGATACCAATATAACATTTACTACTTTCAACTATTGATAAAGTATCAAGAATGATATTGTTTATTCTGATATTAGTATATATATACTTTTTGTGAGAAATAGAGTCTCTAAGAAGTCCACTCGAAACATATTCTAAAGTTGTATCAGGCTGTAATATTCTATTTATCTTCTCTATCTCTTTTTTAGCGAGTTTAATATCTGCTTCTGAGCCGCTGTCAATAAAAATTTTCTCTAATTTTATTCCCTCTATATCTAAACTCGTACAAGGCTTATGTTTGGATTTGTATTCTAATTTAAAAATAGCTAAATTATCATATTTATAGGATATATTAAAATTATTAAGAGTATTTTTACTAAAATCCAATAGCCAATTGTAATTTTTTATAACATTCATTCCCAAAATACCTTTAAAATTCATATTTTGCACTACTTGTGATATATACTCTGTTGGAATCTCATGGTAGATAAAGTTTTTAAGTAATATAGAGTCTATTCTTAAATAAGTGGAAAAATAACGTTTTCTTGTTGTGCTTGTTTTGTGAACATCAAACACATTTGCAAATCCAACAGTTATCCTTCGTTGGTTAAAATTCTCAAATAACACAGAACTTTCAGCACCCGTATCCCATAAAAAACGGCTACTATTCAGAATAATAAGAGTTTCTTTTTTATCTAATTGTTTGTTGTTTATTTCAATTTGTGTAGGAAATAAAAACCTAAAAAAACAAATAGTTGCTACACTTATAAGCAATACTATAGTCAATAAACTCACAATCAAAAATATTTTATGCTTTTTCATATATCATATTTATTTATACTCGCAAAATTAATAGAAAAAAGGGTATGTCAAAAGCGATATACCCTTTTTTATTAAAAACGGCAAATTACTTATTGTTTATTATTTGTACCATTATTGCTTCCGTTGTCTTTGTTGCCGTTGCCATTACCAATGTTTTTATCGCCTTGATTATTACTATTATTGCCTTCAACAACCGTTTCTTGCTTAACCTTAATTTTTCCTTTCACCTCCCAAGTGCAGCTAGAAGTTGTAAGAGCAATTGCAATAATTGGCACAATAATTAAAGGACCAAGACCACCGTCTGTTTTTACCATTTCGCTATGGCTCATCTCTTGTACACCCATAGCATTCAAATCGAATCTCTTCATTTTTTTGATTTTTTNGGACCAAGACCACCGTCTGTTTTTACCATTTCGCTATGGCTCATCTCTTGTACACCCATAGCATTCAAATCGAATCTCTTCATTTTTTTGATTTTTTTTAATTAATTATTAAACTTTTAACTTACTACTGACTTTTATAAATGCGCATCGAAAAAATTCAGTGCTGCAAAAGTACGACACTACACTGAAATAAAATTTCAGTGGAACATAAAAATTTCAATAAAAAACGAAAAATGCAATTAATTAATAAATTAATTATCAATTTCATCATTTTTTATAAAAATATTTATAACTTTGTAAATCATAGCATTTAAAAAATATTTGTGTGATAGGTAAAGTATAAGAAATTATACAAATAGTATTAACAATATAAAATACAAATGATTATGAAAAACTTATTTTTATTGATGATTGGTATTGCCTTACTTACAAGTGGTTGTACCCAAAAGGATGTTAATAATTGCAGTTGCAACTTTATCGGCTTCAAGTATTACAATGGCGAGAAGTTCTATTTGGGACAGATATCGAATGACTACATTTTGATAGGTATCGACACCAACTACAGCGACCTCCAAATCAAAGATTTTATCTCTACTACCAACACATTTGCCCCCGATTACCAATATACGATTTATAGTGGAGAGGGCTATATGTTTAAGGAGATTCCTATTAAATTGAGTACACCTAAAACCTGCAATGAGATTACCAAAACTATTGCCGATTTGAACAAAAACACCATCGTATCTTATGTGCATTATACTATGCAAACAGACGACTGTACAAATGATATTTGGGAGCCTATCGGTAATATGTGTGTCAATAGTTATGGCAGCAGTTTTTTCATTAAAGTGTTTGATGAAACGGATTTGAGTATGTTGTATCAAAAAATTGCCGAGACCAATACGGAACTTGTACAACAAAGTTCATTTATGCCCAAATGGTTCGAAATCAGAGCGACCAAAAACTCTATGGGCGATGCTTTAAAAATGGCTAACTATTTCCAAGAATCAGGATTGTTCGAAGCAAGCGATGTGGCTATTTCAAAATATCCGGTAGAATGACCTAATTCGGGGATTTGCTCACCGAAACTTAGAAATCAATACGGAGTTACTATTTTGTAGCTCCGTATTGATTTGTATATCACCTATATATCCAAGCTAACCGATATTTTGAAGTTGGTGCCGGGCATAGGATAATTTAATACCACATCATATTGCTGGTTGAAAATATTATTAACGTCAAGGTTTATATATAGTTGGCGGTTATTTTTCAACATAAAGTTGTAGCCCAACGACAGGTCGTGAGTGTACCATGGCAAGACATAATCCATATCGGGACGATTTGCCGACCCATTATAACGCTCACCGGTGTAGATAAAACAGTAATTTAATCTAAAATCATAAAAATTCAGATTTAAAGCAGAACTAACACTATGCAACGGTGTATATGGAATATACTTTTTGTAAATAATAGAAGTAGGGTCTGTAAAGTCTCTTGCATTTTGGTAAGTATAGCTTACCAAGGTATTTGCATATAATTGTTTTGCCAAACGAAACTCCGCATCAAACGAAAAATCTACTCCAATAATTTTTACCTTGCCAAGATTGCTCATCTGCCAACGAAAAGAACTGCTCGTGGGTATGGCTACAATCTTATCTTTTACCTCATTGTAGTACATATCAAGGCTAATATTAAGGTTTTTGATTATCCTATTTTGTTTTTTGAGGATATACTCTACTCCCAAATCTACTTGGTTTACAAACTCCGGTTTAAGCTTTGAAGCCCCAAGTATAATGGACGTATAGTACAAATCATTGAATGTAGGCATACGAAACGAACGTTTTATAAACCCTCTAAATGATATAGGAAAATAGTCGAATGGTTCGTAAGTGGCAATAAGCGATGGCGAATAAGCTGTTTTATCGGGTGTTGCATTACCATATCGCAGTGTTTCGGTAATATAATTTATTAAAATAGCCGACTGCAATTTAACCTTATTCAAACGAAGATTACCCGAAAGAGCCGTAAATAACGAATGTCGCGAAGGATAAACAAATTCTCTCATATCGGCATCTAAAAAATTGTATTGATAGTCTATAGATAGAGCAAATTCCAATATATTACTAAACCTATAGCAATTAGCCGTAGATATATAAAGCTCCTGTTGTCTGTATCTGTTATCTATTTGCAGAGTAATAGTATCAGGCTGTATATAGTGTAAATAGTCGTTGGCATACTTGGCATTGATTAGAAAAGAGTATTTGTCAAACCGTTGTTTTAACGACGTTTGCACAAAAAAATTGTTGTCCCACTGACGGTCGCCGTGTCGGTAGAGGTTACGGGCGATATATCCGGGTAGCCCGCGTCCTGAATTATAGTTGTATATCTGTAGTTTCCAATTGCCGTGTCGGTTAGTACCAAATAGTGTGCCCTCTGTACGCAGTGCTTTTATATCTGAGTTTTCACGAATAAGAGTTGTATCATAACGAGTAAATCTATATTTACCGTCAGCACCAATATACTCTGTGGATATAGCAAAGTTTATCTTGTCTGTAATCTTTTGCTGCCATTGTATTGACGGATTGATAAGTCCAAACGAACCGGTACGCATACGAGCTGTAAGGTTGTAGCTCTTACCTCCTAAAAATTGAGGTCGGCGTGTATTGAGATATATTGTGCCTGCCGAACCATAATCTTTTGCCGACTGCAACAATGACGATTTTTGACCATTGTAGATGGATATACTCTCCATATTGTCAAGCGAAAAGCGCCCCAAATCGACCTGTCCGTTTTGTGCATTACCCATCTGTATACCGTCATAAAATACTCCCATCTGGTTGGTTCCCATAGAGCGGATGTTTATAGTTTTGAGTCCTCCCACGCCTCCGTAATCTTTTACCTGCACCCCCGAAAAATAGCGGATAGCATCAGCTACCGATTGTGAGTTTAGGCTCTGGAGCGTAACGCCAGAAAGTCGTTTGGGCGGTATTATCTCCCCAACATTTTTTTTACCTACTATCTCATATTCGTCGATAGTATAACTTTGTACAGTATCGTTATCCGAATATTTACCCTCCGCCTGTCCATACATCAAAGAGGCAAACATCAATAAGCAAAATACGGAAAATGCTCGCAATAGTTCTTGTTGTCTAAGTGGCTGCAATAAGCCAATCAATTTTTTTAATAAATAAATCATAAAAAAAAACCTAACCCTCGAGGTATTTATAATATTAAACAATCGGACTTGGGCAGGTCTTCTGACTCATCTCTTGCAGTTATGCGGCTGCCATTACTTTTGCCTTCCCGATACACGCCCAGTACCAGTGGCTTATAAAAGATAATATTCTAAAAGAGATTCACAGCAGCGGGACTGTTGCAGATTTTCACTGCATTCCCTATTAATCTATCAGAACCCAAATCTTATAAAAAAACGTTGCAAAGTTAATAAAACTTTGTCAGTTGGGAACTATTTTTGTTTTCATTTTTTATAACCACCATAATCAACTAACTATAAATTAGTTATCCACATCAAAAAAAGCTTTGTAACAAAACACAAATCAATCAAAAAATATGACAGCAGAATCATATTTTATGCCAAAATGTCATCATAACGGTTTGGTATAATATTTGATAAAAACAGTATGTAAATCATTTTTCTGGAATATTAACATAAAAATAACAATAAACAATCATGGGTAAAATAATAGGAATTGACTTAGGAACAACCAACTCTTGTGTAGCCGTTATGGAGGGCAACGAGCCTATCGTAATAGCTAACTCGGAGGGTAAACGCACCACTCCTTCGGTAGTGGCATTTCTAAAAGACGGCGAACGCAAAGTAGGCGACCCCGCAAAACGACAAGCCGTTACAAATGCACATAACACCGTTTATTCAATTAAACGCTTTATGGGCGAGACATACGACAGAGTACAAAAAGAGATAGGACGAGTACCTTACAAGGTCGTTAAAGGCGACAACAACACTCCGCGCGTTGATATAGACGGCAAATTATATACTCCTCAGGAAATTTCGGCAATGACACTGCAAAAGATGAAAAAGACCGCCGAAGATTATTTGGGGACAACGGTATCGGAAGCCGTTATTACCGTGCCTGCATACTTCTCCGACGCACAGCGTCAGGCTACCAAAGAGGCAGGCGAAATAGCAGGGCTCAAAGTGCAACGCATTGTAAACGAACCGACAGCAGCAGCTTTAGCTTACGGTCTCGATAAGGCAAGCAAAGATATGAAGATAGCCGTATTCGACCTTGGCGGTGGTACATTCGACATATCTATCCTCGAACTCGGCGACGGAGTATTCGAAGTAAAAGCAACCAACGGCGATACTCATCTGGGTGGGGACGATTTCGACCACGAAATAATCAACTGGTTGGTCGAAGATTTTAAAGCAGAACAGGGAACAGACCTCAGCAAAGACCCGATAGCAATGCAAAGGCTAAAAGAAGCAGCCGAAAAAGCAAAAATTGAACTCTCTTCTTCGTCTTCGACAGAGATAAATCTGCCTTATATCACCTCTATCGACAACGTACCGAAACACTTGGTAAAAACCCTTACACGTGCCAAATTCGAGCAACTTTGCGAACGCCTTATTCAGGCAACGATAGTACCTTGCGAAAACGCACTGAAAGCAGCAGGAATGAGCAAGTCGGATATTGATGAAGTAATACTTGTGGGAGGTTCTACTCGTATCCCTGCCATACAGGAAGTGGTAGAAAAATTCTTCGGCAAAGCTCCGTCTAAAGGTGTAAATCCCGATGAAGTGGTAGCAGTAGGTGCTGCTATTCAGGGAGCGGTGCTGACAGGAGAGGTAAAAGATGTGCTTTTGCTTGACGTAACACCGCTATCGTTAGGTATCGAAACAATGGGTGGAGTAATGACAAAACTGATTGATGCAAATACTACCATTCCTACCAAGAAATCGGAGGTATTCTCCACCGCTGCAGACAACCAACCAAGCGTACAAATTAACGTACTGCAAGGCGAACGTCCTATGGCGGCACAGAACAAACAGATTGGTATGTTCAATCTGGACGGAATACCGCCCGCACCAAGAGGCGTGCCTCAAATCGAAGTTACGTTCGATATTGATGCCAACGGTATCCTCAATGTTACAGCAAAAGATAAAGCCACAGGCAAAGAGCAAAAGATACGTATAGAGGCTTCAAGCGGACTCAGCGAAGAAGAGATAAAGCGTATGAAAGACGAAGCCGCAGCCAATGCAGAAGCCGACAAAAAGGAACGTGAGAAAATAGATAAACTCAATATGGCAGACTCAACTATTTTCCATACCGAAAAACAGCTTAAAGAGTTTGGCGATAAGCTACCCGCCGACAAGAAAGCTCCTATCGAGGAGGCTCTCGAAAAACTCAAAGAGGCTCACAAAAACCAAGACATAGAGGCTATAGATGGGGCAATGAACGAGTTGAATACGGTATTTCACGCAGCAAGTCAAGAGATGTACAATGCTCAAAATGCACAGGCAGGCAACCCCGAACAACCGTCTGAGAACACAACTCAAAATCAAAACAACGACCAAAACGGTAACGTAACAGATGTAGATTTTGAAGAAGTGAAGTAATGTAGATAAACAATACTTTGCCATCTATAAACAAATGGGTGTAGCACAATGTGTTACACCTTTTTTGTTGATAAATATTTTTCGTTATTTATGCTTATATATGGGATTTTTATTGTATATTTGCAACATATTTGTAACGCGACTTAATTAGCGATAAGGTGCGACTTATCAGTACTTAATGCTACTTAATTCGACTAAAAACATACGATATATGCCTGCAAGCAAGTACAAATTAGAACGAAAATGCGAAATGTGCGGGAGTACATTTCTTGCCAAAACGGTTTACTCTAAATACTGCTCTCGCCATTGTAGTGAGGCTGCATATAGAGCAAAAAAGCGTGAAGAGAAAAAAGAGCAGCACAAGCAGGAACTTGCAGACAAAGTTCCGCAAGAACGCCCATACATTTCCATTGCCGAAGCCGTTGCCTTGTTTGGTATCTCTCGCGATACCATTTACAGGCTAATCAGAAATGGCAATCTGCCAGCCGTAAATTTGGGTGAACGACTTACACGCATCAGCCGCGCCCATATCGAAAGTATGTTTCCGTTGGTAGAGCAAAAACAGCAAGCAACGCCAACACCTCAACCTGCGAAACCATACAATTTTGATGCTTCCGACTCATACACTATTGGCGAGGTGTCAAAGAAATACGGCGTTTCCGATTCCACCGTTTACAAAACTATCCGCAAGATTGGCATCCCCACTTGTCAAAAGGGGAAATATGTATTTGTGCCGAAAGCAGAAATCGACAAAGTGTTCAACCCAAGCAAATAAGCCGCCATGAAGAAAGCCCTCGTCAATACAAAAGTTACGGTCAAACTTCGTAAGTCAGAATATCACAACGAGTGGTATCTGATAATCGAGAGTTATCCAGTGTTCAAGCCTGGTAGCACAAAGCCAAACCGTGTTATTGAGGCAATCAACCGCACCGTCACAACCCCCATTTGGGACAAGTCGCGCACAGCCCGAACCACCGAAACCAGCAAAACGTTCAAACCCAAGCGTGATGTGAACGGCATTATTCAATGCAAAAGCGAGAAAGACCAAGAATCTTGCATCTATGCCGATAATGTCCGCAAAATCCGCCAACGTGAATATGACAATGCGGCACTCTATACCGATACAGAAGCAGAACAAGCCGAACAGAACGAGCGTTCGCAATGTAATTTCATTGAGTATTTTCAGAAAACAGCAGTGCGACGACACAAACGCAGTTCGCAGTCTATCATCGTCAATTGGAATCGGGTTTGCGAATTGCTCAAACTCTTTGCCGAGGGCGACCGCATTCTGTTTTCGCAAATCAACCTCAAACTGATTGAGGATTTCCGTCAGTTTCTTATTACCGCCCCCTGTGGAGGTAACAAGAAAGGTACGGTATCGCAGAACACCGCCGCCACCTATTTCAGCATTTTCAAAGCCGCCCTCAAACAAGCCTTTGTCGATGGTTATCTGACGATAGATCTATCCGCCAAAGTCAAGGGCATACAGGAGCAGGAAAGCCGCCGCGAACATCTGACTGTTGAAGAACTCAATACCCTTGCCGCCACTGATTGCGACCGCCCCATTCTCAAACGTGCTGCCTTGTTTTCTGCCCTCACAGGGCTTCGCCACCGCGACATTCAGAAACTTCGCTGGAGCGAAATTCAGAAAGATGGCGAGAACTATCGTCTCAATTTCACACAGCAGAAAACCAAAGGCGTTGAATATATGCCCATCAGCGAACAAGCCTATTCGCTTTGTGGCGAGCCACAAGCCCCCGAAAAACTTGTTTTCGAGGATTTGCCCGACCCATCGTGGATTTCAAAACCGCTGGAACGTTGGATAAAGTCAGCCGGTATCACACGCCGCATCACGTTCCACTGCTTCCGCCATACCTACGCAACATTGCAATTGGCTGGCGGCACCGACATCTACACCGTCAGCAAGATGTTAGGTCATACCAATGTCCGCACTACACAGGTTTATGCCAAAGTGGTTGATGAGAAGAAAGAAAAAGCAACCGATGTAATCAAAATTGACAATCTCAAAATCAAGGAGGAATAAGCGATGAATCTTACCATTATACAAAACATTTACGATGGCTCTTTACGACCAAATCTGACAAGCAATTTGAAATTTCGAGAGTTGGCAAATATGTTCTCAAATTTGCCTGATAACCTGCAAGCCATTGGAAAATTGTTCGTGAACAATTTTCCAACACTTCAATTTGACTTTGAGGAGGAACGACCTAATTCTATTGATGAGATTGCCCCCGATTCATATACCCCAATTAACGAGGAATTCATTTCCAAGAAGTTGGAACTTTCCTTGCCCAAGCCGTCATCACCCAAAGAAAAGTTTTATCAGGCAATAGTAAATGCAGAAATACAAAGAGTTAAACTTGCTATTATCAACTATGCACCCAAGCAGCGTTCTGACATTGACACACGCAAAATGATAACCAGCACATTGAAAAGTATTCTGCATTTTGCTAAACAAGACAGTCTTGACAATGAACCAATAATATCGGCACTTCGCATACAGTTAGTGTGTTTCTATGTTGAGTTAGTCGCCATCGCCTCACCGCTACTAACCCAAGACAAAAACTATCTTTCGTTTGATGATTTGATGTTTGAAGTGTTCCAACATTATCCGCAAGAAAATGAAGTAACTGCATATCAAACTTTTGTTTCTTCTCTCAAAACAGAAAATTCCATTTTCCCTGCTGTGAAAACCGAATTGCCATCTTCCGAAGAATACGAGAAAGAGCAGATGCAGACCAACTACGAGATATTTATTCAAGAGGTTGAAAGATATAAGTTTGCAGAACTTGACAAGGTTAAATGTTTGAATAAATCCAAGCAGAGCAAGTTGATATATCTGATTACAACCAATGATTCTAATTATGCTGTTCCTATGCTCATTCATATAGGGTACTTCGATAAACTGAAAAAAGAGTTCAATATGAGCAATGCAAAGATTTTCAAACATTGGAGCAAAGCACTAAACAAAGCAGAAAGAGCAATCAAAGGCAACTATAACGCACTTAACCCAAATTCAAAGGAAGACAAATACAGATACAATTCCGAAGATTTCAAAGACAAAGCGGCTTCTGACTACGAAAATTTGTTACTATAACTTGTTGATAATCAACACCACCCCTATTTGCCCCCATTTTAGGGTAACACATATCCAAATTTAGGGAAAATATCGCCCTAAAAGCCCCAAATTCTTTTGCACCACTACTTCAGAACGAAGCAGTGGTTTTCTTTTTTAGAGTACGCCCCTGATTCTGAAAACCGCCATAAGGCTTAATCAAAAAATCGGATAAAAAAATCATTCCGATTGGGCGAGGAGATTTTCACAATGTTTCAGCAAGAAACAGATATTTCATTCAACGATATGCCAAAAGCATTGGCGTATCTAATTGGCAAGGTGGACAAATTAGAAACCTTGTTAAGTGTTCAAACAACAGTAAAAGTCGAGCCTTCCGACCGTTGGTTCAACCTGCAAGAACTCTGCGAGTACTTGCCCGACCGCCCAGCCAAACAAACCGTCTATGGCTGGATTGGTCAGCACGCTGTTCCTTACCACAAAAAGGGTAAGAAACTGCAATTCTTGAAGTCCGAGATTGATGCGTGGCTCAAATCAGACAAACGCAAAACTGCCGCCGAACTTCACGCCGAAGCCGTTCAGTTTGTCAACTCTAAGAAAGGAGGTGCGTTATGAGCGAGCCTAAAACTATCGGACAGATAATGTGCGAAATGGCGGCTAACCCCGCAGAGCCGATGGGCAAATTGCTTCGCAAATGCCCTGTGATTCAAGCCGAACTGCTAAAGCAAGGCAAAATCTCGCTTGACGACCTTTCTGATGAGGAACTCGACAAACTCGTTGAGCATACGTTCCTCGAAGATTGGATTGACAATCAAGATGTAATGCAACTGCTTCACATCAGTGTCCGCACATTGCAAACGTTACGCTCAAACGGCACTTTGCCCTATTCGCGTATCAACAACAAAATCTATTACCGCCGTCAGGATATTCAACGAATCCTTGCCGACAACTACACTATGTACAGATTACGCAACGGCTATGGAAAGAATAGATAAACAGGCGGTTTTGCATCGCACCAATTACGGCACAAACATCTATGCACACATTTTGCGTGAATGTTTTCCTGAAAATGAGGTTGTGATGCGGCTCTCTGGTAGGGATTGCGGCTTTTGCCGCAATCCCTTTGCCGAGGGTGCTTCTACGCTTCACATCTTCATTGAGAAGTCTGACCCTGCCAATGCTATGTCGGCGGAGTATGCCAAGCATACCACCACCGACCATTCCATTCCCGATGGTGATGCGTTCGCCTTTGCCGAACTGCATTATCACCAATCGGGCGAAGAACTATTGGCTACTCTCAATCGAGAGCTGAATCTGCACATTGGAGAATCTTCCCATTGGTACAACAGACCTACTTCCGTTAGTTCGTTAATACCTAATACCATTAGCAGTCCTCATTTTTCGTTCTTTTCCTCGCCAATCACCAACACCAAGCCGAACAAAAACTTCACTCTGCTTGATGCCTACCATTATATAATTGGCGACACGGCAAAAGAACGCACCCAAAAATTACGCTCGTTTGGCGATGCCAAACAGTCGCGTATGTTCAAGGCTGCAAACTTCGACTATTGTACATTCAGCGGCACATTCGCCACTCGCACCGATAAAGCCCTCATCAATCATTCGGGCTTATTGTGTATAGACTTCGACCATCTGCAAAACCTTGATTCGCTTCGCTCTCAACTTTTGCAAGATGAGTACTTTGACACGCAGTTGCTTTTCTGCTCGCCATCGGGTGATGGCTTGAAGTGGGTTATCGAAATTGACATTTCTCAAACTACACACGCCGACTATTTTCGAGCGGTAGCCAATTATCTTTTTCAAACCTATGACATTGAGGCGGACAAATCAGGCAAGGACATTTCCCATGCTTGTTTTCTGCCTCACGACCCAAATTGTTTTATCAATCCTAAATATTTGAACAAATGAGCAAGAAACATTTTAATCCCAAAGAATGGTTGGATAACACCCAACCAAATAATAGCGTTCCATCAGTTAAAAAGAAAAAAGAAAATTATCAATTGTCAGCTTTCAGTCCTCAATCACAAGACATTGAAGATGTTGTATCTCGTATTGAATCATCAGCCATCGACATTGCCCCAAACTACGCCGATTGGCGTGATTTGGGCTTTGCCCTCGCTGACGCTTTGGGCGAGAATGGTCGAGGCTATTACCAACGCCTCAGCCGTTTCTATCCCAACTATGCCGCCGCCGAAACTGACAAGCAATTTTCGGCTTGCCTCAAAGCACACGGACACGGCATCACCATCAAAACGCTCTTCCACCTTGCCAAGCAAGCAGGAATAAGTGTTGCAAGTAATTCACTGCCAAGGAATTTTCAATTTTCAAATTCCAATTCTCATTTGAACACTTCCCCTAAATCCCCCATATCCCCAGCAGAGGAAATAGAGGAAATAGAGGATATGCCAACATTTTCGCAGGACATCAAAGACACGCTTCCAAGTTTGCTTGCGCAAATTGTCAGCAAAGCCAATTCGCCCGAAGATGCCGACTTGCTTTTGTTGGGTTCGCTCACTGTCTTTTCTGCCTGTTTGCCAAATATCTTTGGCAACTATGGCGGTCGTGAGGTTTTTCCCAATCTCTTTCTGTTCGTTACCGCACAGGCTTCGGCTGGCAAAGGTAGGCTTACCCTCTGTCGCCATCTTGTTCAGCCTATCCACGATAGTCTGAAAAAACTCTACGCCGCCGAGATGGAAGAATACAAACGCTTGCAAAATGAGTATGCACTCGACAAGAAAAACAACGAACCACCACAAGAGCCGCCGCTCAAAACGTTGCTCATTCCTGCCAACAGCAGTGCAACATCGGTTTATCAAGTTTTAAACGACAACCAAGGTGTAGGTTTGATGTTTGAGACCGAAGGCGACACGCTTGCCAATACATTCAAATCCGACTATGGCAATTTTTCTGACGGTTTCCGTAAAGCATTCCACCATGAAATGATTTCCTACACTCGCCGTAAAGACCGTGAGTTTGTCGAACTTGCCCGACCTCGCCTGTCGGCTCTTTTGTCGGGTACACCTCGACAAATTCTTTCGCTCATTCCCGATGCTGAAAACGGCTTGTTCAGCCGTTTCATCTTCTACTATATGAATGTGCGTTTGGAATGGCTCAATGTCTTTGCCGACAACGAAGAAACTCTCGACCAATATTTTGAGCAATTGGGCGAACAGTTCTACGAACTTTACCGAATCCTGCAAGCCTCGCAGCCCATTCGCTTCGCTCTGTCTGCACAGCAGCAGGAACAATTCAATTCCTTTTTTGCACAAGTGCAAAAGGAATATTCAAATCTTTTCGGGCTTGACATTGTGGCATCGGTCAGAAGATTGGGACTTATAACATTTCGTATCGCCATGATACTCACTTCGCTTCGTATCATTGACGGCGGTCAGATTTCAAACCTCATCGTCTGCGACGATTCAGATTTTCAATCTTCCATCATTATGGCTCGTGTGCTTTTGCAACACACCGCCAAAGTTTTCGGCTCGTTGCCCACCACAGAGAGCAACGCCCCAAATGGTCAGACCGTTATCCGACAGACTTTTCTCGACAATCTACCGCCAGAGTTCGACCGCAAAACGTACCTATCAGTTGCCGAAAAGTTGAAAATTCCAGCCAAAACAGCCGAGAAGTACATCAGCAAATTCTGTGTCGGAGGCTTACTCAAACACCTCGCACACGACAGTTACGGCAAGCCGTAAAAATTCTCTTTTGCGAAAGCCCTTTATTTTGGGGCTTTCGCATTTATCAGCAATTTTTGTTGATAATTTTTTTGATACAATACGAAACCATATCAGAAGAAAAGTGTACTTTTGTACAAAATTTGTCAAGTGATATTTTTACAAGTATATTAGTAACATTCAAAAAATTGTACAATGTTATTTGCAGACAAAATTAGACAATTACGAGAGCAAAATGGGCTTTTACAACGCAAGGTAGCCGCCGCCCTCGATATAGATGCTGGACTTTACAGCAAGATTGAACGTGGTGAACGTCCTGCCAAGCGTGAACAAGTGATTGCCCTCGCGAGTATTTTACATACTGACGAAAAAGAATTACTTACTCTTTGGCTTGCCGACCAAATCAAAGAAATCACAGAATCAGAGAAAGACATCGCACAAGATGCAATCAACATTGTTTCTAATAAATAAACTGTCATAATATGGTAAAGAAAACAACATATAAACAAATTGAAGAGACTACTACCACTGCCGCAGAACCCGTTTTGGATTACATTCCTGCAAGGGAAGTTGAAAAGGAGGAAAAGAAAAAGAAACTTGGTTTCAACGACCTTACACCAACTGAATGGGCGTTGCTTTCAAAAAATGTAATCACAGAAGATGATTTGTTCAATCCTGTATGGAATGACTTATCTTCGCCTCGTAACGAATATCAGAAAGAACATGGTGCTGTGTTTCCAGTAAAATTAGCCGAGCGTCTTATAAAAATGTATTCTAAAGAGGGAGATACTGTTTTCGATCCATTCATGGGGATAGGTTCTACCGCCATAGCAGCCCATAACCTTGGCCGTCACGCAGTGGGTATTGAACTAAATCCAAAATTTGCAACTATTGCTAATAACTGGTTGAATGATGCAAATGGGTTGTTTTCTTCTGATATGTATTACAAAATTGTCAATGATGATTGTCGTAATATGTTGCAACACGTTAGAGAAGATAAAATACAAGTTACTGTAACATCACCACCTTATGCTGATTTTATCCAAC
Source organism: Porphyromonadaceae bacterium COT-184 OH4590 (assembly GCA_000768855.1). Classification (GTDB taxonomy): domain Bacteria; phylum Bacteroidota; class Bacteroidia; order Bacteroidales; family Paludibacteraceae; genus F0058. The sequence continues at coordinate 41,403 of JRAN01000048.1, forward strand.
GTTCATTGAAAGACCGTGCAACAACACATAAATCTTCGGTTATTCAACATGAAAACAATAGTACTGTAAAACAATATAGCGAGAAAGAAAACGATTTCGGTAATTTACCTTACCCGAAATTTTTGGAACAAATTAAGACTATACTGGGAGACAACCTGAAAATAACTAAACCCGGAGGATATTCCGCATGGGTTGTTAAGGATTATCGAGATACAAAAAACAAAATTCCATATGTACCATTTCATTCAGATTTGGCTCGTGCAGGGGAAGAAGTTGGTTGGAAGTATCACGATTTGATTATTTGGGACCAAACAGGTCAACGCCGTTTGGTATTACTTGGTTATCCCAGCGTATTATATACAAACCAAAATTGTTCTTTTATTGTTGTATTTAGAAAACCGACCAAATGACCGACTATAGTATAGATTTCAATTTTGGTGGTGCAGACACAATGTATCTGACACATTCACTACATCCATATCCAGCAAAGTTTCCACCTCAATTACCGAATGTGATTTTATCAAAATATGGGATAAAGGGACAAACAGTATTAGACCCATTCTGTGGTTCAGGGACAACACTTGTTGAGTCTCGTTTGCTCGGTTTTAACGCAATAGGCGTTGATGTGAATGGATTGTCAACATTGCTTTCTAAAGTAAAAGCAACACCCCTCTCTAATGAAGAAATCGCAACGATAAAAGATTTTATTTCACTGGTTGAAAACGAAAATTTTCAGTGGTCAATGAATCGGCCTCAAATAGAGGTAAAACAAATAGAAGGGTTGGAACATTGGTTTCAACATAATGTTGCAGAAGAATTAACACACTTATTAAATTTGATAAGCAAAATAAATAGTGAAAATGTGCGTGATTTTCTGAAGATTGTAGTTTCTTCTATTATAGTCCGAGTTTCCAATCAAGAAAGCGATACCAGATTTGTTGCTAAAAACAAAGAAATTCAAGACAATTTTACTTTTCGACAGTTTTTAGTTAGAGCAAAAGAATATTTAGAGCGTATATCTGTTTTTTCTCAAAAAGCACACAAAGAATGCTTTTTGAAATTGATAAATGCTGATAGCCGTAATTTGAATATGCTTGAGGATGGCAGTATAGATATGATTATTACTTCACCGCCGTATGCAAATACATACGACTACTATTTATATCATAAATTTCGCAAACGATGGCTTGATATTGATGTCAAGTTCGCTCAAAACAATGAAATAGGTTCACGACGTGAATATTCAAGCCTAAAAAAAACAGCAGAGCAATGGACAACAGACCTAAAACTATGCTTCCATGAAATGTTTAGGCTTATAAAGAAAGACGGATTAGCATTTATTGTTATTGGCGATAGTGTAATCAAAAAGCAACTTATCAAAATTAACGAGGTGATTTGTGACTTCATTCCTGAAATTGGTTTTGAAGTTTGCAATGTTATATCTTCAAGTCTATCTGAACATTCAAGAATGTTTAACCCTACATTTACCCAAAAGGACAAAAAAGAACATTTGATAATCTTGAAAAAATATTGAGTATGAAACAGATAAGAATATATTACGAAAGTATAGAGCAGGGGGCTAATTTCATCAAACCCATAGTTGAAAGAGTTATAGATAAGAACACTGAAATAGTAATGGTTCGCAGGCCTAAGAAAGCGTCTGAACTTAATGATGGCTCAATAGCGGCATTGCTAACAATGACAACCCCAGATGCTTTAATCACAGGTATCTGCGACGACAAAGAGTTTCCTCTTGTTCTTATAGAGTTCACAGAAGCTGTAACTACAGAAGATCATGAATTACAGCGAACATATGGAGCGATTGCTGCACACTTGGCTGGTGCTTACTATCTGAAATTAGCTGGAGAAAAAGAATCAGAAAAAGAGTTTGGAGGAGCAGCATATAACCCATATTCAACGCCAAAGATTTTTATTGATAAGGTAGGATACGAAGGATATATCATAGCAAAATGGGAAACCGAGAAAGGGAACTCATATACCTTACAACGAAATAAAAATTATCCGTCATGTCCACCGGATATAGCTATTTTTACTGATACCATTCAACAAGCTGTTTCTGCATTTATTAAAACACCTACAAAATGGTTTGAGAATAGTTTAATTGGGCTAAAGAAACAGACATCATATAAAAAATACCGTAAAATGGTTGATGTAGCATCTGGTGCAAAAGAATTGTTAGATTCATGGAAGACTCGTAAAGATTCCAATTTGAACAAACTTCGTTATTTTGTTCAGCCCAAGATGATTGGTGCTAAAATCAATCGTTTCAGTCATGCAATGGACCCAGATAGAGGTATATTAACATTCATATCTTTTCTGTTTTCAGAAGAAAGGAATGTGTTTGGTATTTATGCTCTCGTTCGTCCTCGCGGTAATACCCTAATGAAACAAGATATGAATACTATCAAACAGATGCAAGACAAACTTGCAACTGCTCTTGAAATGGATAAAGGAGGACTGCCTGAATGGTTGGTAGCAGAGTTCAAGAATGCAGCAAAACAAGCGAAGAAACTTGATGATGTATTCGACTTCCAACCTGTTTGGGAAAAACACAAAAAAGAAATTACTGAAAGCAAAGTAGTAATGACACTTGCTTATTTCCTTGATGGAATTAAATTTAACCACAATGGCGTTACTCTTGTTTGGGATAAACGCAAACTTGTAAATACCAATCGTCGCGATTTCATTCCTGCATTTGCAAAACACTTCGGTTTTGCAAAATATGTCAAACCAACGCCCATTATAGAAGTATGTGGAGAAGTTGATGAAGACGAAGTTACATACGCCATTGTTCACAGAGTGCTTATTCCTAACGGTTTCAAAATTGTTTCTGTTTCCTATCCGGGTTCACAGGGAGGCGGAGCAGTATTGCCCAACCCCGAACTCGGTAAAGCCCAACCTCGTGAATATCCCGATGTTATTGCCATGCCACCAGCAGGAACAAACATTGATGTCGTTCTGAACGAAAGTAAAGGAATGTTTACAGAATCCGCAGTAAACAAAGACGTTGAAAAAATACTTCGTTACAAAAACGACCCTGTTTATAAAACCGCTCTCAGAGAGACTTTATTTGTTGCACAAGTGATTGACTGTAAAAAACAACTTCGGAATATTGTTGTTGGTGTATCTTTTGGATTGAATAGAGAAATATCGTGGAATCCTGGCAATGTTGATTTCGTTTTTGTTGTGCAGAACAGAAAACAATGGTCTATTTTGTATAACAGCAAAATGTCTAAAATCATAAAGAAAACAGAAGGTCAAACACGTTTCCCACAAGTTTTCAAATGTAACAAATCTGACTCTTTATCACTGTTTTGATTGTGTAACCAATCCCATTGCCTATGCAAATCAACTTCTTTACATTCCGCCCTGTGCAACAAACAGTAGAGCTTACGCTCTACACCGAAAAGCATCCCGATACCCACCCCGAATTGGTGTATGCCGACGAATGCCCCGATCTCTGGCAACAGCATTCCGAACTTACGGGGGACAAAAGTTTGTTCTACTCGCTCACTAACCCCGCCGAATGTAAAGGAACGCAATACACTGTTCAAATTAATTTGAACAATCAGAAGCAACGCCGCATAGCCAAACACATTATCAGCCAGCAACTATACAACCATTTCCGCCAAACGCAGATTGCCACTTTCGACAAGATTGACAATGTTGAGGTTTGGACTAAAAACACACAGCAGCCAACGCAGAATTGCACTGAATATCTACGCTTCTCGCTCATACCACAATATGCGGTATTCTCTGATAGTTGGGAATTGGTTGTCTCTTCCAACGGCATTTCAACGGTCTATAACAAGCCGCTGTCTGCACTCGATTTACAAACCGACCGTTTCAAAGTTGTTGTCGGTGGCGAAGTTGTCAAATACAAAAATCTTTCGCCAAACCAAAAACAGCAGATAGACGAGGCTTTCCCGAAAATCAATCGAGAATTAGCCGCTGAACTGCACATCAATGAAAAGCGTTTTCTCAACAAAGACAAATACACCACCACATACAATCATATCAACAACTTTGTCCGCCAGCACCTGCTTACAAGTGAGTTTCAGGCTCTTTTCTGTTTGTCGGGTGAAATGTTCAATGTGCCAGAAGAACGTATCGGACAAGTGGCTAAAGGCGCTAACCTCTTGCAATTCAAAGATGGTAAAACAGGCATCGACCCTTTTAGCTGCGTGTTCGGTTCAAAATCTATGGATGCATTAGGCATCTACCAGCCATCACTAAAACCGCAAGTCAAATTCTTCTTTATAGCACAACAATCTGACATCAATGTTTGCAAATCGTTGTATGATATTTTCACAAAGGGCTACAAACCGTATGTTGATACAGCAACAGGAGAACAACGATATGTTTTTCCACCTCTTGCAACCTGCATAAAGCAGCCTTTCAGCACCGACCCGAAAGGAAGCATTTATTTTTCAGACCCGCAAAATGCCTTATCCGAAATAAAATCACAACTCAACAACAAACCATTAGACCCACAAACACAATATGTGTCTATTTACGTTAGCCCCATTCCACGTGATGCTGTGAATAATCCTTATTATGGCTTGTACTTTCAAATCAAAGAACTGTTGCTTGAAAAGAGGATAACCTCGCAAGTCATATATAAAGACCGCCCTAACAATCAATATTTCAATTTTCATCTGCCCAATATCGCTACGGCCATTCTTGCAAAAATCGGTGGAATTCCGTGGCAGTTGAACAGCCATACGACAAACAAAGATTTGGTTATTGGCGTTGGTGCGTTCTTGTCTGAAAAAGTCGGTGAACGTTACGTCGGCAGTGCTTTCAGCTTCAATCCTAACGGATTGTTCAAAAACTTCGACTGTTGCAAAGCTAACGACCTCGAAAGCATCGTTGCAGGTATCCGCAAGGCAATCGGACACTTTGTTGTTGACAGCGAGACTAATCCCCAACGCCTTATCATTCACTATTACAAAACGATGAGCAAACGTGAAGCAAGGCCGATAACGCAAATGCTTAACACGTTGGGATTGAATATCCCTGTTCTCATTGTTACTATCAACAAGACCGAAACCAGCGACATAGTAATGTTTGACGAGAAGCAACAAGGGTATATGCCATTGAGCGGAACTGTGCTGAAAATCCGTAACGATGATTTCTTGCTCTACAACAACTCTCGTTACAAAGAGAATGAAAAAAGTGATATGCTGTTTCCTGTCCGCATACGCCTCTCTAAAATCGTCAATCAGTCTGACAAAGATATTCCTATGACCGATGCTTTTAATTTGCTAAATCAAGTATATCAGTTCAGCCGAATGTATTGGAAATCAGTCAAACAGCAGAATTTGCCAATAACAATCAAATACCCCGAAATGGTTGCTGAAATAGTTCCGCACTTTTCTGAAGCGGAATTGCCACAGTTCGGGAAAAACAATCTTTGGTTTTTGTAAAACACTAATTAGTATGAATGCTCAAGAAATAATCAAAAACAAATTCGATAATATTGAATATAAAGGTTTTGACGAGTCTGATATTACGACAGAATTATGCTCAATTCCAGAAACAGAAAGAAGTATTTTTGAAAATACTGCAGAATGGTTAGCATTTCAATTAGTTGAAGGTGGAAATAATGAATGGGGAACTTACTATGGACCATTTCTCATAAAAACAGACAATACATGTATTCCACCTAAAGAAATGATAACAGATGAAGTCCTTAAGTATTGGGAAAAAAGAATTAATGAAGTCTCAAACCCTATTTTAAAAGCACGTTATTCTGGACTTATAATTGATTTCAAACGCAATTGCAATGGAAATATCAGAACGATTCATATTCAGTCAATAATAGACATAATAGAAGGAAATTTCCCTAAATATTCAATCAATGGTATAAATAAGTTACAACGTGCAATGAAGTTGGCGATTCTTTCTAAAAAAACAGAGATTATTGCCAATGTAAAAAAAATCATTCCCGAATATGAATATAAAGTGGCAAAAGATTATGATGCTGGCATTTGGGGACGAATATTCTTATTGATGCTTGATAATATTGAAGAATTCACGCAGGAAGAAAAGGATGAATATGTCAGTCGTTTAGAGCAACGTTTGAATAACTTAACTAATAAAAATATTGATGGGAAAGGAAACGAGAGATTTGATCCATTTGTTATAGAAGAGGCCGTTGAACTATTAGCACAATACTATAACAAAAATAGTGATAGGGACAATCTACAAAGGGTATTAATCATTTTGTATGATTCGTATAAAAAAGCAACTTCACAATTTTCAGCGATGCAAAAACAAATGCATTGGGAGAAATTATATAGAATATTTGATAATTATCAGTTTAAAGACAAAGCAAAAGAAATTTTAGCGGAACTTCAAAATTCAAGTAATAATATCCTTGGTGAAATGTCAAAAATTGAAGTGCCATTTGAAATTCCGCAAGACAAATTTAAGGAATACATAGATGAGATGACTTCAGGCACAAAAGAGGAAGTGCTTGGAAAATTTATAATCCAATATATTCCTAATAAGGAAGATTTAGAAAAACAATTACTAAATATATCAAAAAACGCCCCTCTTTTTGCATTATGTCCAACCCAATTATATGATTATAAAGGAAGACCCATTTCAAAAATAGGGAACATAGAATATGATCTTGATGGAAACTTGGCACTTCATATTTCAAAAACACTAAACTTCAGTGCTGTTTTTCTTCATGCAATAATTCAAGAGAACATAAACAAGAAAAATTTTTCAAAAGAAAATATAATGCATTTTCTGCAGGATTGTCCTTTGTTTGAGAACGATAGGCAGGAAATTATTAGCCGAGGGATTGACGCATATTTCAATAACGACTATCTGACAATGTTGCATTTACTTATTCCCCAAATTGAAAATGCAGTCAGAAATATAGTAGAGTTGTCTGGACATAGTAGTCTAAAACGGCAAAAAAACAACAATGGTTTTCAATTAAAGACTTTTGAAGAACTTTTGGGAGATGATGCAGTGTTAAGTATTGGAAAAGATTTTGCTTACTATCTAAGAATAGTATTCACAAATCAAAGAGGTTGGAATCTAAGAAACTTGTTATGTCATGGTATAGCCCCTATGGCATTTTTTAATCAGATGACAGCAGATAGAGTATTTCATACTCTTATTTGTATTGGCTCATTAAGATTGCAATAACACCTGCCCACGCTACAAACCGAGCAGGTAAAAAGGTATTCCGCCCTCACTCACTTAGGCGTAAAAAACATGCCAGCAAGGGCAAGACAAGTGGCTTCAAAAAATCTTCCCCCTGCACCTTCGGGCATGGCTTCGCCAATTTATGCCCTACGGTTTGGCGAGTATTTTTCTCGCCACCCTTGCTGGCACCGCCGTCACACTCTGCTGTTGCGTTCCAACCCACTTCGCTACGCTTCGTTAGGTACTCACAGCAGGCGTGCCGTCTTGTTTTCTTCCGCCAAGCGTTCGTTCGGTTGTCATCCGCGGCTACTTTTTGCCCCCTTGGACCCCAATAAGGTGTTCGCAAAACTCACAAAATATTTATAAAGGGGGCAAAACACCGCTTATTGTTGTGCTCGCCTGCTGGTCGCTCAGGCTAATCGGGCTGTCATAGTTTTTGCATTGTTCCGTTCCGTTTTTTTGCCCAACCCTTTTCAGCGGTTGTAGTCGTGTTCGCTTCTTTCGTTCCTCAATCCGCTCGCACCACCACAAATTATATAAAACCATAGCAAGAGCAGTCATTCATTTCGCTCAATGTGCCTCGTACCTCAACACGTTTCGCTCCATTCATTCCTGCACTTGCCCTGCCCCCAAAAACTCCACTTCACAGCAAAAACGTACGCCAACCCTGCGTTTCCAACGTAGGCTGTCAGCGCCCTCATTCCGCTTCGCTCCATTGCGGGCTATCTCTGTCAGCCACCCTCGCTCCACTCGCTGACGGCTCGCGCCTCTCACTACGGCAAGCAGGGAAAGCACTTCACTTCGTTCCGCCGCTTTCCCACTTGCCTTCGTTCGGCTCAAGGCTGCTTTACCTGCTCTGTTTTTCCGCTTCGCCCACACACAGCCCCCGACCACCCACCCCTAATAAAGTTGAATAGCAGTTTTATAACAGCCCTTTCTGGCTGAATAATCAGTGTATAGCAGTTTGTCGTGATGATTAACTACAATCTTAAAAGTGAACATTAGAAACCGTCATTTTTTTTCGATACAAGAAATAAAAAGAGAATGCAAAAATAACTCGTTGCGGTCGTTAGTAAAGGTCAAGCCCTACGGGTTGCTTTCAAAAAAAATCTCCACATCTACGCTTCGCTTCGGGTAGTATTTTTTTTGAGCAAACCTTGACAAACGCCCTACACTTCGTTGTCTGAAAGGCATTCCTTTTTCTTTCTTCTTTTTTTCTGTTTTTTCTTCTGTCGAAAAAAAATGTTGTGAGTGCTGTCGCTTGTGCGGCGGCCGTGTCGCAAGTAATAACATCTTAATTCACAACATTATGCAGACAACAGAAATCAAAATCAGCGTATTCAACGGCAATAGCATTGAAAATGCCGTTTATGTATTGAGCAAGGGGCAAGAATACAGGCAAAGTCCTCTCGCAACCATGCCCGAATTGCTACGTCATAAGCGTTCAGAAAGCTTCATCATCAGAAGTAAAGGCGGTTGCAAATATCCTTTTTGTTTCGGGCAAACTCAAACCGTTTTTTCACGGTTCTGTCATCGAGTTCGTAACCATCGAAAACTACCGCAAAATGTTCTTACAACTTTGGCAGACTCTTTCACCCGAAAAGGTTGAGCAGACAGCAAGGCAACTTTGGGCGATAGACCTTTATCAAGTCAAAATCCAAAAGCAGCTAAAAGCCATCAGCCAACTACGCACCGCAGTAGCCTTTGCAGCCCTCGAATGAGGGTTGCAATCGGCAAAACACAGCAACTCAAAGCACACGAAACCAAAACACAGCCAGCGACTTACAAAGCACGTACCTTTGCAGAAACGGATAAGGTCAGAGCCATATCAAGCCCGTACCAAGTCCGAAGAATCAACACATTGTTAAACTAAAATTCAAGTCTTATGGGAACTATCAAACAAGGTATTTTGGGCGGATTTTCCGGCAAGGTCGGAACCGTCATCGGGTCAAGTTGGAAAGGCATCAGTTACATGCGAGGCCGTGCCCAGAGTGTTAAGAATCCTCGCACCGAGGGACAGGTGGAACAACGCAGCAAATTCGCGCTTACGCTCGATTTTCTGAAACCCATCACCGCCTATGTTCGCACGGGTTACAAGACCTACGCGACCAAACAGACGGCTTTCAATGCCGCAATGTCTTACATCGTGAAGAACGCCGTCAGCGGTGCATTTCCTAACTATGCACTCGACTTCTCGCGAGTGCTTGTGTCGCGTGGAAGCCTCACGCAACCATCCACACCCAATGTTAGCATGAGTGCTGGCAGAGCCACCGTCACATGGAACGACAACAGCGGTCAGGGTGATGCCCAGCCCACTGATGTTGCAATGCCGTTGGCATTCAACAGCGACAAGGGCGAAGCAGTGTTCAGTACCGCAGCCGCCACCCGTGCCGACCAATCCGCCGAACTGAATTTCCCTGCCGATTGGAACGGCGACACTGTTCAACTTTACATCGGCTTTGCCTCTGCTGATGGCATCAACGTTGCCAACTCAATCTATTTGGGAAATCACGCCGTCATCTAATCCCTTGTGGATTATCTGTTGCTTGCAGGGAAACCGCCTCAAAAGGGCGGTTTTCTTTTTACTTCGTGTTTGTTCGCAATGCTCTCAAAACACTCGCATAAGTCCCGGAAACGCCCTCTATTTTTATTTTACAACACGTTTCTATTGTTGTTTATCAAAAAAATATTATATCTCTGTTATACAGCTGATTATATATTATGATTATTTATTTTATATATGTATCATATTTGTAACATAACGATATAAGCAATTGATATATAGCGATATTCAAATTTGAGGAGGTGAAGTAAGTTACATCCGACAATTATAGCCCTAACAAAGATTTGTTGGGGCTTTTTAAATTAACAAATTAATACTATTAATATTATGCAATATTAATGTTTTAAAAGGAAAATCAAATACAGGAAAAACAACTACTTTAAACCTTGTATATGATATAATCTTACAAGAAGAAGCGACTCCAATAGGTAACAAACAAACGTTGGGTAATCCTAAGCAAAATGACTTTGAAATTATTGTGGAATGGAAAAGTAAAAAATTAGGCTTTTTTACAATGGGGATTATTCACAAAGGCTTGTAGAAGCAATATATGGTTATGAAAAACTAAATTGTGATATACTGATTTGTGCAATAAGTACAAATAACCGAAAAGTAAGGGCTAACAAAGCCTTAAATGAACTACGATTCAATACAATTCCTATAGAAAAACAGGTTTCAGAAGATGAAAAACTTCAAATGAGTTTAAATCAAAGTGACGCCGATAAAATAATTAAATCACTATGACAAAGACAAAACTCAAAAAATGTTTAACACCTAATGTTTTAGAAATGATTTCCAATATAATTGGGGATACAAATGAAGGATTAACTGGGACTGAAATTGGTCGACTTTTAGGTCAAGCTTATATAGACGAAAAAGAAGAGGATAAAAAAATTACTAAAAGGAAACGATTGTTTAATGCTTTTGCAAATTTTCAAAATAAAGAGAAGTGTTCTAATAATATATTAAACTGGTATTGTTAAACAACTATAGACAACATGTCGTTTCGTTTTAAAAAGAGTAATTTCAATGAATATTCTATCATTTTTTGAGATTTGAAATAGCATTTT
>JRAN01000049.1 GCA_000768855.1 Porphyromonadaceae bacterium COT-184 OH4590
TCGCTGCTTTTCTTTTATTATGCCAGATCTGACACTTTCTTCACATAAACACTTGGGGCAATTCATATTTTTTTTGCACAAAGATACAAATATATATTTAATTAGCAATGCCACCAGTTTTTCCATAAATCTTAGTTAAGTCATTCGATTTGTAAAAGAATATGGATTGATTCCAAATATGTTGGGAAAAGTAGCCAGCAAAGGTTTTTGAATAAAATTTTGTACAAACTTCCTACTACAACCTCGCTCTACTGCGATAGTGCTTATACCAATTATTAGCTTGAATATAAGTTGTTTTAACCAATACGGCGTTTTGCTAAAAACACAACGCAAAAAGAACAGAAAACGTGTTGACAATAATGAAAATAATAAAAAGAAAACACAGATGAGTAAACGAATAGAGGTTACCATCAGCAACATTAAGACAATGTTTGCAAGAAAGACACACACTGTTATATTGGCGTTTTTTCTCAAAGCAATAGTTTATATATTTGTGAATAAACCAAATAAACAATATAAAATAGCAGGTTGAATTACTTAATAATCAAATAAAATACTTTATGTCTATATTATTATAAAAATAATCTGTTGTAAAGAATTTCCAATAAATGTAATTTTGCAGAAAATAATCAATAAATAGAATTTTAATATAAACTTAATAAATACTTTAAATTTTATGACACCAATTATCAATTCAATTATGCCTGGCTTCAAGCTACAGGCTTACCGCAAAGGAGAAGGTTTTGTTACAGTAACCAACGAAGACCTAAAAGGCAAATGGGCTGTATTGCTTTTTTATCCTGCTGATTTTACTTTCGTATGTCCTACCGAACTTGCAGATATGGCAGACAACTATGAAGAATTCAAAAGACTTGGAGTAGAGATATACTCAGTATCTACTGATACTCATTTTGTACATAAAGCTTGGGCTGATGCCTCCGAAAAAATCAACGGTATCCAATACACTATGCTTGCCGACCCAACAGGTAATCTTTGTCGTGCAATGGGTGTAATGATAGAAGAAGAAGGGCTGGCTTACAGAGGGACATTCTTGTTTGACCCCGAAGGCAAGGTAAAAGTCGCCGAAATTCACGACAACGGAATAGGACGCGATGCCTCAGAATTGCTTCGTAAAGTTAAAGCGGCTCAATTTGTTACTGCTCATCCTGATGCTGCTTGCCCTGCAAAATGGAAAGAAGGTGATGCTTTTTTGAAACCAAGTATCGACCTTGTAGGCAAAATTTAATTTAGCTAAATGGAATAAATGCGGGGGTTGATACAAATGATAAAACTCCTGCATTTTTATATTTATCTCATTTCTAAAAATTAATCATATATGTTAGATCAATCTATATTAGACAATTTAAAAGGAATATTTGCTCCGTTAGATGCTAATTATACCTTGTTAGCAGAGATACCAAATAACAAATATGGCGAAGAGTTAGCAACCATGTGTCACCAAATAGCCTCTGTATCAACTCATATCAAAACTAATGTAAAATCTACAGACAGGCTTAGTCTAAGTATTCTAAAAAATGATAAAGAAACAGGTATAAAGTTTAGAGGTGTTCCCGGAGGGCACGAATTTACAAGTCTTATATTAGCTATACTTAACGCTGACGGTAAAGGTAAAAACTTACCCGACAGTGTAATATCAGCACGTATAGGTGCTCTAAAAACACCTTTACAACTAACCACATATGCATCGCTTACCTGTACCAACTGTCCCGATGTGGTACAAAGTTTAAATCTGATAGCTCTGCACAACGATGGTATAAGCCATGAGATGGTAGATGGTGCAATCTACCCCGAAGAAGTAGAAAAATTAGAAATAAGTGCTGTACCGGCAGTATATGCAAACGGCAAATTACTCCATATAGGAAAATCCACATTAGGCGAATTGCTGACAAAAATAGAAGAACAAGTAGGCAGCAATAGTGTAAATATGGCTTATGCAGAACCAAAACATTTTGATCTGATAGTAGCAGGCGGAGGTCCTGCCGGGGTTACCGCAGCCATATACTCTGCTCGTAAAGGGCTCAATGTAGCAATAGTTGCCGAACGTATTGGAGGGCAAGTCAACGAGACAACAGGTATCGAAAACTTTCCTTCTGTTCCTCAAACCACAGGTTTGCAACTTGCGGCATCGCTGAAAGCACATGCACAAGAGTATAATATAACCTTGTTTGAGGAGAGAATAATAAACGAAGTTACTGCACAAGGTGAAGGCTATCGCATAACAACATCTTTGGGTGAAAAACTTGATACTTCTCAGATAATAATAGCCACAGGAGCCAAATGGCGTAAACTCGGAATAGAAGGTGAAGAAAAATACATAGGACGCGGTGTGGCTTTTTGTCCGCATTGCGATGGTCCTTTTTTCAAAGGCAAAAATGTAGCTGTTGTAGGAGGAGGTAATTCAGGAATAGAGGCAGCAATAGACCTCGCCGGAATATGCTCTCACGTAACTGTATTGGAGTTTATGCCGGACCTAAAAGCAGATACGGTATTACAACAAAAAGTACGTTCTCTCAAAAATGTTGATATATTTACCAATATCGTTTCCGAAGAGATTATCGGCAACGACAAAAATGTAGTGGGTATCAAAGTAAAAGACAGAAAGACAGAAGAGATACGCACTATTAATTTAGATGGTATATTCATACAAATAGGTCTTGCCGCAAATACTGCTGTATTTGCCCCATTGGTAGAGACCAATCGTATGGGCGAAATAGTTATAGACGAGCGTTGTAATACTTCCAAGCAGGGTATCTATGCGGCAGGCGACTGTACAACAGTACCATACAAACAAATTGTTATCGCCATGGGAGAAGGAGCAAAAGCGGCTCTCACAGCATTCGACGATAGAATACGTAATACAAAATGAAAGTAAAAGCAAAAAGACGGCAAAATTGCCGTCTTTTTCATATTGATTTATACATTGAATAGCTTTTAACCCGGATTCTGCAATAGAAAAAATGTGGGGTTTCGGAGTGTCGAAATGTTGCAACATTTTCATTGGAGCTGTTTGCCCCAAACTAAAAGAGAAGAAACATTTTGCATTGAAACGCTTGATAATTGATGATATTCAAACATTATAAAAATATCTATATAATGTAATCCGGGCTTAAGTCGATACGGGCAGAGCGTCGAAGCCGATACGGGCAGAGCGTCGAAGCCGATACGGGCAGAGCGTTGAAGCCGATACGGGCAGAGCGTTGAAGCCGATACGGGCAGAGCGTTGAAGCCGATACGGGCNAGCGTTGAAGCCGATACGGGCAGAGCGTTGAAGCCGATACGGGCAGAGCGTTGAAGCCGATACGGGCAGAGCGTCGAAGTCGATACGGGCAGAGCGTTGAAGCCGATACGGGCAGAGCGTCGAAGTCGAATTCCATATTGAGTTATTTTTCTTAGTATAAAATCAATTTCAAATACACTTATAATATGTTGAGATATATGTTTTTAAACAATGTTTTTTTTGAAAAAACCTCTAACACTACGCATTAGAAAAACATATATATTGTAAGGTATTAATCAGATAGTTATAGCTGTTTTTTTATACTGCGGAATCCGGGTTAAATATAGTCCTATAGTCTATATTCAACACTCTAATAATGACACAAAATCCCAAACTTTCTAAATACAACTGTAATACAAAGAGTTTCCGATATGTGTTTTTGTCATTGATTTCTTTTCCACAGAATAAAAAATGCTGACAGACAGTATAACATTACTGCTGTCAGCATATAAAAATGTGAGATTATTATAGTTAAAAATCAATATTTATTTCTTTATTAATTTTAAAACCCTGTATCCAACTTTTACAAAATAAGTACCTTCCGACAAATGTGAAATATTTATTATTGTACCTTCAATGTAATTTGCATTTTCATATACTTTCAGTCCATTCGCAGATACAATGCTTACTGTACCGCTAGTATCGATACTTAAATAATCGGAAGCAGGATTAGGATATATCTTAATGTCGTCTAACAACTCTGATTGATTCAAATCTAATGGTATATCAATTTGCACATTTATTGTCTTTTTGGCTATTTTTCCATTGGAATTGGCTATCAAAATGAGTTTCACATTACCATTCACCCCTTTTGGTACAATTTTTAACGAATCATTTATTATATCTACATCAACTATATTTGAATTGTCCAATGTAAATGTCTTTATTATTGCCGCATCAAAATTATCTTTATCCGTAACTTTATCACCAAGATATAATACAGTATCTTTTTTCAATAGTATATCTGAAAAACTATCATCTATCACAGGTTCAAAATTGTCAGGGAATACTGGCATTGCGGGAAACCAATAATGATTATCCATTGGGTATTCTTCAAGTAATTTGCCATCAGAATCTAATTTTATCACTTTATAGTCTTTACTACCAAATTCTTTGAACATAGATATATAAATTTCATCTGTAACAGGATCTACTCGCATACCAGCACTATATATTTTCCATCCCGGCATATCATTATCCGCATTAAATATAGGTTTATCAACAGAAGTAATATCTCCTATTTTGTATCTAAATATTTTCTTTGCAGCCCATCCACCTTCATGCCAGTAGAGTGAACTGGTTTGATTCGAAGCACAGAAACCATCTGCAGTCCAAGCATACCAAGAGCATGGTATAGAAGCACTTTCAGGCAAAGATATTTCTTCTTTCTTCAGAGAATAAGGATTAAGTTTTATCAATGTTTTTCCTCTATTATTCATTTCATCCGTACTTACCCATACTGCACCATCCTTACCTAAAACCACAGAACCGTAATTGCCCTTTATTACCTGCTCCAAAGTATGATTTAGGGGATTTATTATCAAAATACCTTTATTTCGCATAATGGCAAATACACGATTGCCTACTCTGATCATATTGCCTGTTTCTTCATTATAACGTTCTCCGGCAAATGTTTCGCTATTATAAGTTATAGTGTCTTTCATCTTCATATTCTTTATATCAAAAATATAAATACCTGATGAAGAACTGATATATCCCGTTGAATCATTTATTCCTACAAAAGCACGCCCATCCGTATTGTTTTTATTTTCACTTATTTTCTGTATTTCAGCTTTTACTTTCATTGTTACAGCATCTGCTACTGCCAAACGACTGCCTACAATACTAGCACTTTTATCTTTCTCTTGTTTTGAAACAATAAACATATTGCCTCCATATACAGTACCAAACTGTGAAGTACAACCCAACTCATGTCCGGGATTTGCTACTTGAAAAATACGGTAATGCCAACCATTTTTTTTATCAAGAAAATTAACAGTACTATTGTTATGCCCAAACCAATCCTCATTCACAAAAAATACTCCATTAGTATATTTATAATCCTTAGGAGTGGTTGTTTTGGGAAGAGAGGCTACAAATTTGCTATTAATACTCTCATCTGTAATCATACTGAAACCAGGATTGGCAACCCAAACATCCCAACATCCATCAGTAAGTTTACGCCCTGTTACTCCCACACTTGAACTCTGAAAAACATCACTGTGCTTTTCTCTTACCATATAGGTTAAAAATCCTTTGTACCAACCGCTATACCAATAGTCTTCGGTATCAATCGACTTCCACTCATCAAAATCATAGTCTTCTTTTGTTTCTATTATTCCATTTTCAGGTATTATGGTCTTTCCCTTTTTTGTTATACCTATATTACCATCTTCATTAACATCATACCCTATCCCACCGATAGCCATACCGTATGCAGTACCTCCGGTTACGAGAATAAAAAAACGACTATCTTGCCTGGCAATGGCACATATCATCTTTTCACCTGTTCCGTCTTCTTCTTTATCCCAACGATAACCCCAAACCATTACAGGAGTATTCGTATTATCGGCATTTTTCCACTGTACACCTATAGCTGCACGCTTACTACCTGTTCCAACCCAATATTTAATACTGTCCATATTAAATGTTTTATTGGATGCATAGGTTTGATAACGGTAACTGTTGTTTTTATCCAATTTCAAAGATATTTTTTCTTTATCAGAAAAAGGATGTCCCTGTTTAGTCTGTTGAGCCGTTAAATTCAGGGTAAAAAAAACTAAAAGAATAAATAGATAAATTTTTTTGTACATAAAATCTTTAATTAAAATTTAATTTATAATTAATAATATATAATAATTTCTGTTTCTGCTAAAATGTATATTTATTTTCCAAAACACATGTAAAATATTTGAGCGAAGTCAGTTATGTTAAATCACATACAAACTTCACCACATTCAATATTGAACAATAAAAGAACATAACTGCCTATAATGTAGTATATATATTATTTTATTTAATACAATATAGTACATTCTTTTTTTTGATAAAATAATAATGCTCTTAGTTAAGCATTATATTTCCCTGTGTTATGGACGGTATCTAAGCTAAGTAACACAATTATTTCATATTCAGAAAATAATATCTTCAAAGGTCACTGATAGAGGTACATATTACCCCCTCGTGTCTGTCTTGGCAATTTCAGTTACCATTGGCTTATTATATCTGCATAAAAACGAGTGCAAAATTACAAATTAAATTTCAAACATACAATTTATATTTAAAGTTTGTACAAAGTAGATGGCTCTTTTTACATTATGCTACATATACTAATTTTTTTCATGTTTTCAATGTTTTAAAGTGTTATCTATTTTATTCAGCACATTTTTAACACACGCCAAAAGTTTTTTTATATATTCTCACAGTTGAAATTATTCCATTAATAGAGAATATATTAATATACAAAAAAACAACTGCTTTTTATCTTTATCATCTATATCATATATATACAGCAGTGTATTACAACACCAAAGTGTTTGAGGTATTTGATATAAATATATTTAGAAAACGACCGAAACACATCATATAAACATTAATAAAAGCAGCAAGTGTTGCAGCACTCAATCCACACTCATAATCATTGAAAAACAAGCAATTAATAGACACTTGTATAATAAAGCAGTATCATAACAAATAAACGTCATCTAATAAATAGATACTTCGATGCAATGTTAATAAATATTTTTATTATGCCGAATATTTAGAACAAAACGAGAATAATATTTATTACTCAAAAACAAAACCAACAAGTTATTTATTTTCTTCTCCCAAAATATTTTTATTTATTTTTAATTCTTTATTACAGAGCATTTATTGTATATACCACTATAAATAAACAAAAGGGAATAGTATCCCTTTTGTTTATTTATATTTTTTTCGTTTTTGCTACAAGATTAGCTAATTGTATCTTTCGTAATTTTATATAGTCATCCCTTAAAAACTCTCTTTAAGTGAGATTCGATTTTCAAATGGGCTCTCGCTTATTGTTTTGATAAGCAGCCAAAGAGCTCTCATGGCTCT
>JRAN01000005.1 GCA_000768855.1 Porphyromonadaceae bacterium COT-184 OH4590
TTAAATGTTATCGGTAATTCACCATCTGTATATATTATACTATATTTCCCCTCCGGATAACCATTATATATATATATATATTCATTACCAATGGTTTGTCTTTTCGTATAATATCTGTTTATAATTAAACTTTTTCCCATTACAAATATATATTTTATATCTCCTTTCATACTAATGTATGTATTAAAAAATTGCCCTTTATCATTTATACTATATTTTTTTACAAAAGAAGATATACTTTTGCACCACAAACCACCGGTAGAATCTTTTTCTAAAAAGAATATTCCCATAGACCCCGATTCTTTATTTTTTCCCTTTTTCTGCCCATAAACAGGGTTAAGGCAAAGCATAGCTGTCAATACTATGCTGATAGTTCTAAATCTTATTTTTCTTTGCATAATAGTATAGTTTTGCCTCTCTTTGCATTACCCGTATCTGCCATATATAAAACGACTTCGGGCGGTTGTTGTAGTCCATAAAGTTATCCGTACTACCCAACTTAAACTTATATTTGTCGTAAGCTCTTATTCTTTCAAATGCCTCCTTAGTATCCGTCCACTTGCTCAGATACCTGCGGGCATCTACTACTCTCTCATTACTCGGATCTTTTTCGGCAATAGGGTCTAAATCTTTCAATGCCTGTTCGCATAATTTGATATTATCATCTGCTTTAGCTATCATACCCTGATAATCTTCCCGGAAAGTATGCGGTACACCCAATACATGCCCCAACTCGTGAGCATAAGTGGGCAGATGTCCCAAACGCTCACGAAAAACAACACTGTTTTTACTGTACAGCGGTGCCATAGGTGAGGCTCCGCCCGCTCCCTCTGCACGCAACGGCGTAAGGTAAAGGATTATATCCTTTTTAAGATTAACCAAATCGGGATTAACCTCCCCGAACCGATGATGGATAAAACTCGTTATACGGTCGGAATCAAACTTATTAGTAGCTTTATTCCACATACCCTCAAATTTACTATAATTATAATCCTCCTCTCCCGTCTTTATGTTCTTACCATCATTAGCCAAGTCTAGTTCTTTTCTCGTAAATCCGAGCTTAAAAGGCTTGCCGTCCTTGTCGTATATAAACTTAACCTGTATCAGTGCCTGATTTAGGCTACGACTATTCAGGTAGTCCTCTATCGACTGCAAACCACCAACTTTGCCTATCTCGGTATCTATAACACCGGCTCCGAATTCAGGCTCATCCTCTATACAGGCATATACAACAGGTATGTTTATCTTATAATAGTTGTATTCAGCATTCGCTGCAATATTAAGCTTACCCACGACAGCTCCGGTAG
>JRAN01000050.1 GCA_000768855.1 Porphyromonadaceae bacterium COT-184 OH4590
AGAGCCATGAGAGCTCTTTGGCTGCTTATCAAAACAATAAGCGAGAGCCCATTTGAAAATCGAATCTCACTTAAAGAGAGTTTTTAAGGGATGACTAATTAATATTTTTTACTTTTTTAAAGCCGATTGCAAGGTTAAATGCTATATCACTTATGATAAAATTAGAAAGTTTAAATGGTTTTGATCAAATGACAAAACAAGAGATGAAAGGGATTGTAGGTAGAGGAACTTATGTAGTACCATCCAAAGACGAAAATGGACGGCATATAGACAATAAGACCTATGACTGCTGGACAGACAAAAACGGCAATATAGTTCGTAAACTTATTTCTATAGAGCTTCTTGTCAAGATAGAGACCGACACCATAATAGATTCTGTTGGGCAAATTGATACTATCTATGTAAAACCTTAAAATTGTTAAAGATACGGACAAATAAGCATTGTGTTATATTTGTCCGTATCTTTTTGTTAATACAAATTACAAATCTAATATTTATTAAATTAAACCTATAAAAAGGTTGATATAATATTAATATAGTTCATAAAATTATTGAGAAAAATGAAAATAAAATTAAGCTTATTGTTAATATTACTCAATGGATTGTATTTGTCGGCTCAAAATAGGGCTGATAATCTCGAAAAATACTACTCAAATATATGGCAGGCAGAGCGTTATATGCTCAAAGATGATTATAAAAAAGCAGCAGTTTATTACCAAAAAGCCTTCAAACATAAGGCTTGGGTGTTTCAGGACGATTATTACAATGCCAAATATTGTTATCGTCATGCAGGAAGATCAGACAGTGCCTATTTGCACACAAAATATATCTATAAACATTCCAAATGGATAGACATTGTCGAAGAAATAAATAAAGATGATCAAAGGGAAAGACTTAATGATACTATATATGACAAAAGTCTGCAAACAGATACTGCCGTAGTAAAAAGAATATACAGAAGAATGGGGCTTCAAGATTCTATAAACTTAATAAGATTCAAAGAGTTGATGACAGAGGTAGATGTTTTTGATGAGAGTATTATACCATACGAGAATATATCTACTTTATTCAATCACTGGTTTATGAGAGACTCTGCAGAGATGGATTTTTTCTTACCGATTGCACTAAAGGCTGTATATAAAGGTACACTTCATCCATTACATTATGTAGATATGGCAAGTATAAGAAAATGGAGATACAATCCTATTGGTACTATATCGGATTATGGAATGAATTACCTAACTATCTATAGAAAAGGGATAACAGCCTGTGGTGATAGCTGTGTCTATTTGGCTTTTTCGTACAATCAGAATAACGAACAATGGTTGCAAGAGGTAAACAAAAGACGTAAGGCAATCTTTTTGCAAGATGTTAAATCGCAAGCTATAACCGATTTTTTGCTATGGGCTAAATGGTATGCAAATAGTTCCGAATTGAGTACTCAATACAATATTATGGCTCGTCCGCAGTTTATCTATCCACTCAATGAAGATAAATTCGATATTCTTCTCAAAAAGTTGTTGGATAAAACACCTAACTTGGATTATTATCTATCAGGCAAACATGATTTTGATATTAAGTGAGACTTTCGATAATATTACCGATGAAGTTTGTCGGTGGCTAAATTATTACAAGGTTAAATATGTTCGGATAACTGAAAATGTTTTAAATTACAGTTTTTCATTATCTTTGAGTAATGAAAAAATAAATCCTGTCTTATATATAAGCGATAAAGAAATACCTTTTTCTTCTATTTCGGTATGTTGGTTTCGTAGAGGATATTTTAACTTTAACAATAAGTTAGAGTCGCAAAATAATGATATTTACAAATATGCTAATGAGATTAAGTATAGAGAATTTAAATATTTTTCTGAATATCTCTATTATTATTTGCGAAATAATACAAAATGTTTTGGGTATCCGCCTAAATATAACATTAACAAATTAGAGGTATTGGATAATGCTATAAAAGAAGGATTTATGATACCAAATTCTATAATTGTTCAAAATCACAGAGAATTGGAAAATTTATATCATTCCAATAAAGGCAAGATTATAACAAAAGCCATTACAGACTGGTCAAGTAGCTATTTAGACGATTGTTTATATTCAAAAGCGACAAAAGAAATTGAATTGCAAGATATTCCTCCATCTTTTTTTTATTCATTATTTCAACAGCAAATAGAAAAGTGTTTTGAAGTACGTACTTTTGTTTGGGATAACCAAACATATTCTGCGGCTATTTATAGTAATACATCTAATAAAAAAGCTAAGATAGATTTTAGAACATCATATGATACAATAAAGATAGTTCCATACATATTGCCCAAAGACATTGCAAAACGTTTGTTAATGTTTATGCAACAACTTGATTTAAATACTGGTTCAGTTGATTTTATAGTTGATGAAAATCTTAATTTTTATTTTTTGGAAGTAAATCCCGTAGGACAGTTTGACTTTTTGGATAAATATTGCAATTATGGATTAGCACATATCATTGCTAAAAATTTGATAGAGTATGCAGATAGATAAATTATTAAACTCAGAAGATATACCTGTTGGGATAGGAATGATAGAAATAGAAACTTCTACAGTAGACAAACAGGGTTGGGATGAAGTTAATGTTCCTACTATTCAAAACCCTAATAGTATACGTAAAAACTATTACAAAATAATTACAATGCTTTAAAATAATATAAAAAATACATATAAATGGACTGCATATTACATATATTTTCTAATATAATATTTTCCAAAGGGGAGAAGCGTTCATTGTTGTTAGATTTACAGCACAATAAATTTTATTTTGCACCCAATTCAATGGAGGCTTTTGCTAAGGGGTGTGAGGGCAAAACCAAGACTGAAATTTTTGCAAGCTTTTCAGAAGAAGAGCACCCTATAGTTGAGGAGTATATAGATTTCTTGCAAAAAAATATGATAGCAGCATTTCTGCCCAAAGAGGCAATAAAAAACTTTACTGCAATATCTAAGAAATACGAGTCGCCATACCTATTCGAGAATGTAATATTAGATGTTGATTCGAATTTTGACTATAAAATCATATATAAATTGGATGAAATAAGCATTCCATATATACAGATTAGATTTTATAATAAAATAGATTATCAACTGCTACAGATTATAGAGGAGTTGTCTTTTGTTTCGGTTGAGATTGTTGTCCGATTTGGTGAATTTGACAAAAGTGCTCTGGAAAAATATAAGAAGGTTGCTTATTTATATGTTTATCAGAGCCCTGTCGAAGAACAGAAAAAAGAAAATAATAAAACATATTACTTCAAAAATAACCAAACATTTGAATGTATCGGTAAGGTAACAAAGCATACTTTTTCGATTAATGCACCACATGTGTTTTTATCACTTCAATACAATTCCTGTTTGTACAAGAAGTTATATATTGGTACTAATGGCGAGATTAGAAACTGTCCTGCAACTGAAAAGTTTGGTAATATTTTAGACTTAACCGTAGAAGAAGTCTGTCAATTATCGCTAGATAAACATTTTACTCAAATGTGGCATATAACCAAAGACCAAATAGAGGAGTGTAAAGATTGTGAATTTCGTTATATCTGTACTGATTGTCGCTGTTTTATAACAGATAAAAGCAACATATATTCCAAACCTAAAAACTGCAAATACAATCCCTACGCGGCAGAGTGGAAAGAATAAAAAACGCAGAAGATTTTGACATAGCCGTACCTGCCGAATTGGAAGCGGATGCAACTGCCAATATTCTGCTGCTCTCGTATAGAGATATTTATGATAGAGCTATTAAAAACCGTCCTGAAATTTCGTCGCTGTTTTTATTCTTAACCGCCTTGCGGTTGCTCTTACAAGGCGTTGGCTTTGGACTTAAATTGATTTCAACAAACAGGTATTATGCATTAATATTGTGTTCCAAAGCTACAATCGCTTTGTTATGAGGTGGATAATCCCAATCAAATGTTACAACATTTCGAAAGCCCATAAATTCTCTAATGCGGGATCTTGGTTGAATATCTACAAAGTAGGCGTTCCCACCGTGCTAAATATGTTTTTGATTCAATCAACAATTATACAATTGAAAATATTTTGGTATAGAGTTTGCAGATTATGTGCATTTAGCATTTTATTGTACTGTTTGCAAACTACCAAAGCTATTCTGTCCTCCAAGCTCTGATTGTTTTGATGTGTAAAATTATATAAATCAGTTAGTTGTGCTTTTTTGTTTAAAAATGTTTGGGAAATAGTTGTTTTTGCCAAACTCTTTTATTATCTTTGTGGCAAAATAATAAATCACATATTTATTAACTTTAAATAATGAGAATATTATGGAAATTACAATTCAATCGATTAAGTTTGACGCTACAGACAAACTAAGGGGTTACATCTACAAAAAGATGTCGAAATTAGATAAGTTTTTTGACAGAGCTATATCTGCTACAGTCAATCTAAAGGTTACCAAGCCGGAGGCTGTGGAGAACAAAGAGGCTGATATTACAATAAATGCACCAAACACTCGTTTGTTTGCCTCCAAAGTAGCCGATTCGTTTGAGCAAGCCATAGACGAATGCGTATCGGCTCTTGAAAAGCAAATTGAGAAGACCAAAAATAAAAATCATTGATACCAAATAGCAAAAACTTTTGATTTTTGTGTTGATGTTACAGAAAATTATATTAATTTTGCACACTAAAATTTTTACTTGGGGTTAGCGAATGACTCTTAATCCTAAAAACAATAACTAATTAAAAATAAATATTTTATGAGTCAACAAAAAATCAGAATTAAATTGAAATCTTATGACTACAATTTGGTAGATAAGTCGGCAGAGAAGATTGTAAAAACAGTAAAAGCTACAGGAGCGGCAGTAAGTGGACCTATTCCATTGCCTACTCACAAAAGAATTTTTACAGTGAACCGTTCTACTTTTGTAAACAAGAAATCACGCGAACAGTTCGAATTGTCTTACTACAAAAGATTGATAGACATATACTCTTCGACCTCTCAGGTAGTTGATGCTTTGATGAAACTTGAGCTTCCAAGCGGTGTTTCGGTAGAAATTAAAGTATAAGTTTCGATTTGCTAAATGAATAAAAAAGGGCTTTGTCTAAAAGTCCTTTTTTTATTTTTTGAATTGCTTGAATATCCCTATTCGTATTATAAAAGTCTGTTGTGCGAGGCAGTTTATCCTTATTGTTAGAAGATTCATTGGCGGAATCGAGATAGAGTATATTTTTAACCTATTTAAGGTTGCTTTGATAAAAAAATGTACATTTGCAAATTTGAGTAACTAAAAATACAATCTATACAATGAAAAATTTACTTCTTCCAATCTCTATTTTTGCTCTAACCGCCTATGGACAGAATTCCTCTATTGATTTCAATGAATTAATGGAGATAAAAGGCACCTATTATGTAGAGTATAGGCAGCATTCTATGAGGAGAACAAAATTTACGCAGATAGAAATAATTATTTGCTGTTTTTTTGACATAAAAACAGGCGAAAACCGATAGATAGATTTTCCAAAATCGTCGTCAATACGCAATACAGAATGGGTGAAAATAGACAGTCTGAATATCGATTTGATTGTAGTATTTTCAATAATCGTCGATTTGAACGGCAAAAGCGGCATTGACCGGAACTACCCTATGCAGATATTAATATTTTCGTCCGATGGGAAATAGCAGATAAAGCTTACCAACAGCAATTTTTTTTACAACAACAATAACAGTCGTACTCTTCCGACAATGGTATAACGCTTGTATGTTTTAACGCACAAAATATTGACGGTCTCTTATGCTATGTTTTATCATCACAAAAACTTCCATTATGTAGATTAACTCTATTAAACTGAAAAGTAGAGGGCTATGGCAAAAGAGAGAGTAAAAGGGTGTGTTTAGATATAGTATGAATAGATAATGCTCTATAAATCAATTGGTATAAAGGGAGCAGCCTCAACTATCTGGCACGGTTTTTGAGGCAATATCCTATATTGCTTAGGAAGTATAATCTCTGCTGTATGGCTAAAATATTTTCCCTGTTAGGTTATATTTATCTGCTATGTTATGCGTTTTTTTATTACCTTTGTCGGTTAAATATTTTTAGACACCAATTTTTTATAAAAAAACAGAGTAATATGGGTTTAACGAACTTTATATCGAAGATGTTTGGCAACAAGGCTCAAAGAGATATGAGCGAGGTACAGCCGACAGTAGAGAAAATCAAAAAAAAATACGACGAGTTTCAGTCGTTTACAGCCGACGAGCTACGCCGACGAATCCGAGATATTCGCAAGCAGATACAAGATAGCATAATGAGCGAAAAAAACGAGATAGAAAATCTCAGAGCATCCATAGAGACTACCGAGATAGACCAACGCGAGAAGATATATTCGCAAATCGATGCTTTGGAGAAAAAAATTCTTGAACGCTACGAGGAACAACTCAACGAGGCTTTGCCTGATGTTTTTGCGGTTATCAAACATACCGCACGCCACTTTGCAGAGAACGAAACCATAACGGTAGATGCTACTGACTTCGACCGAAAACTTGCTCTTAATCACGACTTTGTAACTATCTCCGGCGACAAAGCTATATACAAAAACCGTTGGGTAGCAGGCGGCAACGAGATACTTTGGGATATGGTGCATTACGATGTCCAACTCTTTGGTGGAGTCGTGCTTCACAAGGGTAAAATAGCCGAGATGGCTACGGGGGAGGGTAAAACGCTCGTGGCAACTCTGCCCGTATTTCTCAATGCTCTCACAGGCAACGGTGTACATGTGGTAACGGTCAACGACTATCTTTCGAAACGTGACTCTGAATGGATGGGACCTCTCTATATGTTCCATGGCTTGTCGGTCGATTGTATTGACAAACACCAACCAAACTCCGAAGAACGCCGTCAGGCATATAATGCCGATATTACCTTCGGCACCAACAACGAATTCGGTTTCGACTACCTCCGCGACAATATGGCCACCTCGCCACTCGACCTCGTGCAACGCAAACACAACTACGCTATTGTCGATGAGGTGGATAGTGTACTGATTGATGATGCTCGCACTCCTCTCATCATATCAGGCCCCGTACCAAAAGGGGATGAGCAACTTTTCGATGAATATCGCCCTCGTGTAGAGCGTTTGGTAAAGGAGCAGAGCAATATGGCTACAAAATATCTTGCAGAAGCTCGTCAAAAGATGTCGTCTGATGATAAAAAGATTGTAGAAGAGGGTTGTTTGGCTCTTTTCCGCTCATATAAAGCTTTACCAAAATCGAAGGCTCTTATAAAATATCTGTCCGAACCTGGTGTAAAGACTGCAATGCTCAAGACAGAAGAGTTTTATATGCAGGAGAATAACAAA
Source organism: Porphyromonadaceae bacterium COT-184 OH4590 (assembly GCA_000768855.1). GTDB lineage: Bacteria > Bacteroidota > Bacteroidia > Bacteroidales > Paludibacteraceae > F0058. The sequence goes on from JRAN01000050.1 coordinate 7,363, forward strand.
AACATGCACATTGTTACCGATCCTTTGCTTTTTGTTATTGATGAAAAAAATCACCAAATAGAACTTACCGACAAAGGCATCGACATATTGACAGGCAACTCGGAAGACCCTAAATTCTTCGTTATGCCCGATGTCGCTGCCGAACTTTCGGCTCTTGCTAATGAAACACTATCGACTGAAGACCGCCAAAGTCGCAAAGATGATATTATGCAAAATTATGCAATAAAAACCGAACGTGTACATACCATAAACCAATTGCTTAAAGCATACACCCTTTTCGACAGAGACGATCAATATGTGGTAATAGATAACAAGGTAAAGATAGTCGATGAACAGACTGGACGTATAATGGAGGGACGTCGCTACTCCGACGGCTTGCATCAGGCTATTGAGGCAAAAGAGCGAGTACAGGTAGAGGCTGCTACACAGACCTTTGCCACTATTACTCTACAAAACTATTTCCGCATGTACCGCAAGCTTGCCGGTATGACAGGTACAGCTATTACCGAGGCAGGTGAGTTTTGGGATATATACAAGCTCGATGTGGTAGAGATACCTACGAATCGTCCCGTGATACGACAAGATTTGGAAGACCGCGTATATAAGACCAAACGCGAAAAATACCATGCAGTAATCGAAGAGATAGTATCACTCGTTGAGCAAAAACGCCCTGTATTAGTAGGTACTACCTCAGTCGATATTTCGGAGTTGCTATCGCGAATGCTTACTATGCGTAAAATCAAACACAATGTTCTAAACGCCAAACTCCACCAAAAAGAGGCAGAGGTAATAGCAGAGGCAGGTCGTGCAGGTACGGTAACAATAGCTACCAATATGGCAGGTCGTGGTACTGACATCAAACTCACTCCTGAGGTGAAAGAGGCTGGGGGATTAGCTATCATCGGCACTGAGCGGCACGAGTCGCGTCGTGTCGATAGACAGCTTAGAGGACGTTCGGGACGTCAGGGTGACCCGGGTAGCTCTGTATTCTTCGTTTCACTCGAAGATAATCTTATGCGACTTTTCGGCTCAGAGCGTATCTCGCGAATAATGGATAGAATGGGTTTCGAAGAGGGAGAAATGATAGAACACTCGATGATATCGAAATCTATCGAAAGAGCTCAAAAAAAGGTAGAAGAGAATAACTTCGGTATTCGCAAACGCCTCCTCGAATACGACGACGTGATGAACTCGCAACGTACCGTTATCTACAAAAAACGTTACCATGCTCTAATAGGCGAACGTATCGGAGTAGATATAGTGAATACTCTCTATGATACAGCCGAAAAAATAGTAGCAGACTACTATGATGCCAATGACTACGAAGGTCTGCAAATGGAAACAATGCGACACTTCGCTTTTGAACTGCCCTTTACAGAGGAGGAGTTTAAGGCAAAAAAACAGCAAGATTTGGTAGAGATTATATCAGACGAAGCCTTTGCATCTTTCAAACGTAAGATGGACAAGCTCCAACAGGTGGCTTCTCCCGTTATCAAACAGGTTTATGAGAAGCAGGGCAATCAGTTTGAGCGTATATTAATACCTATTACCGATGGTAAACGTACCTATAATATACCTGTAAATCTGGCAGATGCCTATAATTCGGAAGGTAAAGAGGTAATATTGGCATTCGAAAAGGCTATAACGCTCCACAATATCGACGAGGCCTGGAAAGAGAACCTTCGTGAACTTGACGATCTCCGCCAGTCGGTGCAGAATGCCAGTTATGAGCAGAAAGATCCGCTATTGATATACAAACTCGAAAGTTTCAACCTATTCAAGTCGATGGTAGAGACTATCAACAGTAAGATAACGTCAATATTGATGCGTGGTCAGATACCTATCCGCGAGCCGGAACAGGTACGACGTGCCGATACACAACGTCGTAGCGACTACAGCCGTTACCGCACTCAGAAGGACGAATTCTCAGGACATAGGCAACCGCAAGACCCTAACGACCCTAACGACCCTACACGTCGCGATACTCGCGAACAGCAGATAACGCAGCCTATCCGTACCGAAAAGACTGTCGGCAGAAACGACCTATGCCCCTGCGGAAGTGGCAAGAAGTACAAAAACTGCTGCGGTCAAAATTGATTTTTATATACCACAATTATTAAAACCTGTCTAAATTTTTTAAAAAGTTAGGCAGGTTTTAAATATAGAAGCCTATATGTAAGCAGTTTAGATGTGGTTTCAGAAACAGGAATTATATACTTAGTTGTCCCTTAAAAACCATCGATCATCTGATATTTAGTAAATTAATCTTCGAAACCCTTTGATAAATCTGCAAGTTTTCTTACCTTTGTAATAGG
>JRAN01000051.1 GCA_000768855.1 Porphyromonadaceae bacterium COT-184 OH4590
TTGGTCGGCAGAACCGTATAGAGGAGTTGGGGATAATCCTAAAGGGTCTGCATATTGATTTATATCAGAAACATAGTTGTAAAAATTATACTCTCCGCCCGCCAGCCCAATCGGGTCTTGACTTATGTATGTGCCTGTACTTGGGTCGTAGTATCTGTACCGGTTATAATACAATCCTGTTTCACTATCCTCATACTGCCCTTAGTAGCGGAACGGGATAATTACCTCAAAAAACGCATATTGCGAAATTACAATTTTTTTCTAAAAAAGTCGTTTTTAGATGCAAAAACAGCGAAAGGCAAGGAATATATCCCTGCCTTTACACTTATGATTTAAGATTGTTTTTTTTTGATAATCAGACGTTTATTTCGAAAATTCCCGTTTTGGAGCATTACCAATTATATTAATAACGTGCATTACATCATCAAAAACCTTCTTATCATTACTTATTCTAAGCTCTAATGTGAAGCCATAAGGATGTTCTTTGTAAAGTCTTGTAGATGAGTCAATCGCTTCTTGCCCTGCTTCGCTAAAAAGTTGTTTTTGTTTTAAAATCTTCTCAAATATCTTTTTAGGAAAATGAAAGTTGCATTTCAACTGTTTAAAATCTGTATCCGAAATAAAAAATAAATCTATAGAAATGGCTTTTTTTTCTATTATGTATCCATGAAAATACTTACCATGTCGTCCTCCTTTAGCCCATCTTTCTATATCGGGAGAAAGCGACAAGATTATTTCCTTACAAATCTGCATGTAATAATTATAAATATCCTGCCCTAATAAAAAAGAAAGTTCAGTATTATTGGGGATATTGTCTAAATCTATTAAATCAGTTCTCATCAATCGTTTTATTTTATTTTATCGGTACCGGTCTTGTTCCAAATGCTACTTCTGTTTCTACTTTAAGATTTGTAGGTATTTATCTGTTTATTACCAAATAATTTCTACACTATTACCGTTTTCTTTTTTGATATAGTCGGCTACTTCCTCAAAAGTATATCTTCTTTTGTTTTTAA